>JAABSG010000162.1 GCA_011390475.1 Geminicoccaceae bacterium
GGACGTCCGGCTGTTGCTGGTCGCCCACGGCCGCAACTGGCATCGCCGGGTCGGCGCCGAGGCGCTGCCGGACGGCAGCTACGTCGCCGCCGTCGAGGTCCCGCGCGCCGGCACCTACCATGCGCTGGTCGAGGCCCCGAGCCTGCATCTGGCCTTCGACCGGGCCACCATCCGCACCCTCGAGGTAGAACGGGAGCGGCTGCCATGAGGCGGCTCGCCGGCCTCGTGGCGGCACTCTGCGCCCTGTCGCAGCCGGCCGACAGTGCCGAGGTCCGCCTCGTCGATCGGCCGCTGGTCGACCAGCACGGCGTCGCCCGCCCGTTCGCCGCCGACGTCGTCGGTGACCACGATGTGGTCATTGCCGGCATCTATACCGGCTGCACGACGCTCTGCCCGATCACCACGAGCATTTTCCAGGCGCTGCAAACCGAGCTGGCGGCCGGTGGTCGGGAGCCGGTGCGCTTGGTCAGCATCAGCCTGGATCCGCTGACCGATACGCCCGACGTTCTGGCAGCGGCCGCAGCCGACGCCGGGGCCGGTCCCGACTGGCTGTGGCTGACCGGCGCCAAGCGGAGCGTCGACGAGGTGCTGGTCGGCCTCGGCGCCTATAGCAGCAGGCCCGAGGACCATCTGCCGGTCTTCGTGATCGGCAGCGGCGCCACGGGGGCGTTCGTCAAGCTCTACGGCTTTCCCTCGGTGGCGGAGATCGTCGATGTGCTGGCCGCGCTCGATCCCGGCGGCTGACGGTCGGCATCGCGACGCGGGGCGCTTTCTTCCGGCACTGCTGCTCGTCCTCGTGCCGGTTCATGCGGGCGCCGACGGGCTCGGCCGGACGCTCTACGAACAGGGGCTCGACGATCTGACGGCACGGCTCGAAGTGGCGGATCTCGAGCTGCCGTCGACGCGGGTTCCCTGTGCTGGCTGCCACGGCGCCGCTGGGGCCGGCGGTCGCGAGGGCGGCGTTGCGGTGCCGGCTATCCAGTGGCAGCGCCTCGCCCGACCGCTCGCCAGCCGCCCGGCCTACGACGAGCGCTCGCTGGTCACCGCCTTGCGCGACGGCATCGATCCAGCCGGCCGCAAGCTGCACCCGGCCATGCCGCGCTACGCCGTGCCCGACAGCCTGGCACCCGACATCGTGGCCGCACTGCGGCAGCTGGAGCTATCGACGGCCAAGGGCGTCACGGCGGACACCATCCGGATCGCGGCCCCCGCCTCGGGCAACGGCGACGCGCGGGCGACAATCGTCCGGCTCGTGCTGGAGCGGTATGTCGAAGGGCTCAACGCCAAGGGCGGCATCTATGGTCGAGCCATTGCGCTCGTCGACGATCCGACCACGGCGTTCGCCAGCGTGGCCCGACCGGGCGCCTCGGCGGCGGTGCTCGACCTCTGGCCTCTGGTCGAGGCGCCGAGCGCGTTTCGCCTGCTGCCCGATCCGGCGAGTGTCGAGCGTGCGGTCCTGGCCGCGGCGCGGGCCGACGATCCAGTCGCCGACCGGCTCGACATTCTGGCACCCGGCGATCGGCCGAGTGCCAGTGCCATCGTCTTCGGCGGCCCCTTGTCGGCGCTGCAGCGATTCCTCACCGACTGGCCCGACGACGAACCACTCGACGTCTACCTGCTCGACCAGCGGCTCGAGAACGGCTTTCTGGAGAGCCTGCCGCGGCGCGCCGTCGGGATTCACTGGACCCACCCCCTGCTGCCGGTCGAGGCGATCCCGATGGCGGAACTCGCCGGTCTCGACTTGGCGGCGGGGGCCGAGCCGATCGCTCGCGCCGCGTGGCTGGGGGCGAGCCTCTTGGAGCAGGCGTTGCGGGCAACCGGCCGCCGCCTCGACGTCGAGCGCTTCACCGCCGCCGCCCGCGGGCTGCCGCCAACCGACATCCCGCCTTTCGGCCGCGTCGATCCGCAGCGCGGCTTGAGCCGCGTCGGACTTGCCCGATTCGACCTGGCAAAGCGAACCGTGGAGCGGCGATGGCTGCCGGTGCCTTGATCGCGAACGCTGAACGCCCAGACCTGCTGCGAAGCGCCATGGCTCGAGCATGCACCGCACGCGATCATCTCCTCGGCGGTGGAGCGCCTCGACATCCAGCACCAAGCATCGCGTGGCATGACCCTCCGCGAGGACCCCGCATGTCGTGTGCGGTGCAGGCCGGCGGCGGTCACCGGCGGCGGAGCGCGAGATAGCCCCAGCAGAGTGCCAGCACCACGGCCTCGGAGATGAGCACGGCGATCGCGGCGCCGTCGATGCCCCAGAGCCCACTCAGCTGCCAGACGAGCCCGGCCCTGGCGACCAGGCCGAGCAGCGTGATCCAGACCATGACCCGCTGCCGGTCGATGGCGACGAGGAGGGTGCGGGCGTAGAGCACCTGGAACGAGATCGCGGCGGCGACGAAGAGCAGCTGCAGGACCCGAGCACCGCCGGCGTATTCGGGCCCGAAAACGGTCTCCATCATCCAGGGCGAGAGGACGACGCCGAGCACCGTCATCGGCAGTGACATGGCGAGGAGCAGCGCCCCACCGCCCCAGACCAGGCGACGGTGCCGTCGCGCGTCTCCGCCGATGGCGCTGACCGAGAGCCTCGGCAACAGGACGTTGTTGACGATGGCGGGCAGCATGAAGAGTGCCAGGTAGACCTTGAGCGCCGCGCCATAGACGCCGATCGACTCGAGCTCGAGCACGGCTCGCAAGATCAGGACGTCGATCTGGGTGTAGGCGGCGTTCAGCGCGATGCTGAGCCCGATCGGCACCGCCAGCCGCTGCAGCCCGAGGACGAGGCGCGGGTCCAGCCGGTAGCTGAAGCCGACGCTGCGTCCCACCGACACGAGCACGATGAGAATTCCGATCACCCGGGCGGCGAGGATCGCGATCACCAAGGGCATCAGCCCTGGCGCCAGCATCAGCGTGGCGAGGCAGAGCACGAGGTAGACGGTCTGCCCGCCGAGCGCGGTGCCGCTCTCCAGCCCGTAGCGGTCGAACGGCCGGAAGTAGACCTGCGCCGAGAGCGTGATGACCCGAAGGCCCCAGGTCGCCGCGGTCAAGAGGATCACGAGCCCGAGCCTTGCGTCTTGCTCGAAGATCGCCACGCCCGCCGCCACCAGGACGAGGAGCGTGACGGCGAGCACCGCCGCCCAAATCATGTGGTTGAAGAGGTAGTGGGCCGCGAGCTCCTTGCGCCTCGAGACCTCGCGCATGGCGAGCTGATCGAGACCGAAGCTGACCGGCGTCATGACCACGATCGCGAGCGACTGGGCATAGGCCAGCGCGCCGAAATCCTCGCGCCCGAGCACCCGGGCCGCAATCAGCATCACCACGACGACGAGAAGATTGGAGAAGCTCGTCAGCCCGGCGAAGCCGAAGGTCCGAAGCAGCGCCGCGTAGCGCTGGATCGGCCCCTGGGGCGGCGCCGGCGCGGACCCGGGGGCGTTCGAGGGAGGCGATGGGTCGGACGGCATATCAGGCGGCAGCCGCCGCGAAAAGCGCCCTTGAACGGGCTCGGCGAGGGGCCGGACCCGGGCCGGACGGGAGGGTGGCAGGTTGCCGCATGGGACCGGACCAATTCGAGGACGGAGGCCGGACAGTGGTTGCCATAACGCACGCCCCATTGCACCCCACAATGCATCGGGCTATGCGTGGGGTCGCGCGTTGGCCGATGCGCCCGCGCCAGCTGCCTGCCTCGCACCGGCCGGATCGGCCGGACGGCGCCGCCCCCCCTTTATTTTTGGTTTGCGTGAGCAACCTTCATGGCAGCTTGGAGTTGAGCTCGACGTTGCCGCTCCTGCAGAGCTCGATCCATGGGCATGGGCGCGCGGGTCATCCACGGGAGATAGCGAATGCTCAGTATGGCCAGCACTTTGTCGGATGCGCCGGCAAGCCGGGCGGCGCGGCCCGAGGCCATGACGACCTACCCCAACTTCTATCTCGCCGGGGTACCGAAGTCCGGCACGACGTCGCTCTACACCTATCTGCTGGAACACCCGAACATCTTCCTGCCGGTCCCTGTCGGCGGCTCGATGAAGCAGAAGGAGCCGATGTACTTCGCAACGGACCTCCGCGAAGCCCAGGACTACACCGACGAGGACGCCTATCTCGGGCTTTATGCCGGCGCCGGCAAAGAGCATCTCGCCATCGGCGACGCCTCGGTCCTCTACCTCTACTCCGACGTGGCGCTCCAGAAGATTCGGAAGAAGGTGCCGAACGCCAGGATCGTCGTGCTGCTCAGAAACCCGATCGAGGCAGTCGTCTCCTACCACGCTGAGCTCTACAAGACGCTTGCCGAAGACGTCGCCTCGTTCGAGGAGGCTTGGCGCCTGCAGGAAGCGCGGCGCCAGGGCGAGGCGATCCCTTCGACCTGCCATTCGCCGACCCGACTCCAGTACTACGACGTCTACGACTACCCGACCCAGATCGAGCGGCTTTGGCGTGTTTTCCCGAGCGAGCAAACGCTGATCCTGCTGTTCGACGACTTCAAGGCGGATACCGCGGGATGCTACCGGCGGATCCAGTCGTTCCTCGGGCTACCCCGGCACGAGCTGACGGTGTTCGAGAAGGTCAACGAGAACAAGCAGCTCCGCTCACGCTTCCTCGCCCGCCTGCTGCTCCAGCCGCCGCCGCTGCTGAGGCGGATCGCCGAGACGCTGAAGTCCACCCTCAAGATCGACTATACCGCCATCGCGGTGCGTCTGACCCAGATGAACCTCGCCCCTCCGGACGGGCGCGAGGCGCTGAGCCCCGAATTCCGTCGCGAGCTGCGCGAGACCTTCGAACCGGATATCCACAAGCTCTCGCATCTCCTCGGGCGCGACCTGAGCGCGTGGACGGAGACTCGCAACGGGACGGCCTGACCGGGTCGTTGTTCATGGGGCGGCGACAGCGCCGTCCAAGCCAGCCTCGTGCCTGCCACCCGGATCGGCTGGAGCAGCTGGCGATTACGGAACCAGCCGGCCCGTTGCAGGGTGGCCGGTCGGCCGGCCCGACGCTCGTGCCGCGTGTCGGCGGCTGTCGAAGCGGTGAGCCGCTCGGCCGCTCAGACCAATCGCCGTGGGACAGGCTCGTCCCAGTGCTGCTCGTAGACCAACGCGTCGCCCTCCCAGGCGCGCAGCCGCGCGCGAATGTGGAAGTTCTCCGTATCGGCGGTCAGTGTGGTCTCGGTGATCGTGCGGATGCTCCAGTCGCCGCGGGCGAGGCCGAATTCCCAGACCGTCTCGCCGGTCACCGTCGCCGGATCGTCGTCGGCCACGCTGTAGCGCTCGCGCGCTTTCTTGGTGACGGTGATGCCGTCGCCGGGCAGGCGATAGACGCCGGCACCGTCACCGATTTCCAACGTCACCGCATGGCGCGCATGATCGTGGATCACCCGCCAGCCGAGATCGGCAGCTTCGATGGTCTCGGTCTGGCTCGTGACCGGTAGCGGCGGGCCGAACGCGGCGAGGCTCGCATCGGCCGCAACCGGCGGCCGGACCGGCAGGTCGAGCACGCAGTCGCCGGGCAGAACGGTCATCGTCACCGGCTCCGGGGCCGGCCAGATCATCGGAAAATAGTTGGTCGAGATCGCCAGCTGCAGGCGTTGGCCGACGTCGAACCGCTGGGCCACGGGCTTGAGCGGCACGCGCACCGTGTAGAGCTGGCCCGGGACCAGCGGCTCCGGCGCCTCGTGGCTCGTCCGATGCGTGAGGTTGAAGACGCCGTACGTGACCCGGGTGGCCGCACCGTCGGCGGCCACGGCCTCCAGGCGAACCGCGACGCTGGCGACCGGGCGATCGACCGAACAGGCCAGCGTCAGCACCGGATCGCCAGCGATCTCCAAGGGCTCGGTGAGCGGTTCTGTGGCGAACAGCAGGCTCCCGCCAGCCTCCAGGCGCTGGTCGACCGGCTGGTCGCCTGGCTGCGCGTAAGAGCACCATTTGCCGGCAGCGAAGCCTACGGTCAGGGGCGAGCGGATGGTCAGCGCCGCTTGCGGCTCGGGCGCGGCGCGGCCCGGGCGCAATGTGCCGTCGGCGATGAGCGTGAAAGCCGTCCGCTCGACATTGGGCGAGGGCCAGCCGGGCTCGGCGATCCAGCGGCCGGGCCGCGTCGCGTAGGTCGATCGCGGTGGTGCCGGGTCCTGCATGTAGAGCCGCAGCATCGGCTCGTCCATGATGCCGGTAGGCTTTCCCTTGAGCCAGTGATCCCACCAGCGCCGGGCCTCCGCCGCGAAACCGATCGCCGGGCCGGGCTTGCCCACATGCGGGTATTTGTGCGCCCAGGGGCCGACGAGGCCCTTGCGTGGCCCCTCCAGGTTCTGCATCAGCCGAAACACCGAGCGGCAATAGCCGTCGGCCCAGCCGCTGATCGCATAGACCGGCACCCGCACGCGGCCGTAGTTTTCGCAGATCGAGCCGTGCTTCCAGAACGCGTCGCGGGTCTGGTGCTCGAGCCAGTTCTTCAGCCAGTGGCCGCTGTGCTCGAGCCGATCCTGCCAGAGTGCCCGCCAGGCGGCGCCGCGATGGCGCGGATCGGGCGGCAGCGAATTGCGGCCGAACATCTGGGCTGCCCAGGAGAGATTATCGATCAACACGCAGCCGCCCATGTAGTGGACGTCGTCGGCGTAGCGATCGTCGGTCGAGCAGACGGAAATCACGGCCTTGAGCGCCGGTGGCTGCATGGCTGCGATCTGCAGGCCGTTGAAACCGCCCCAGGAGATGCCGATCATGCCGACAGCGCCGTCGCACCAGGGTTGCTCGGCGATCCACTGAATAGCGTCGCAACCGTCCTGCAGCTCCTGCTCGAGATATTCGTCGAGCATCAGTCCCTCGGAATCGCCGGCACCGCGCAGATCGAGGCGAACATAGGCGTAGCCGTTCTCGGCCAGATAGCGGCCGTTGGTCTCGTCCTCGGGCACGCAGAGATCGTTCTTGCGGTAGGGGATGTATTCGAGAATCGCCGGCACCGGGGCGCTCGCCGCCCCCTCCGGCAGCCAGATCCGGGCGCCCAGGCGGCAGCCGTCGGGCATCGGGATATCGAGATGCTCGATCCGGACGACCTGGTGCGGCATGGCGGGTGCTGTTGTCATCGGGCTCTCCGGCGGCGACGGGTGGCAGTGTCTCGGTCCACCCGCACGGGCGGCGGGCCCGAACCTCGGGCTGAAGGCGAGGTCGTCGAACAGGCTCGGCTGCGCTATTCGTCGATATTGCTGAATTCGAAGTCGAGTTTCTTGAGCACACGCTCGTAGTTCCAGAGCAGGGTCGACTGCTTGCTCGCCCCCATCCAGATGCAGGCGACGGCGAAGCTGTAGGCGTCCTGCTCGGGCAGCTCCGAAAGGCGCATGCCCTCCTTGATCTGCGGCACGACCGTGGCGCCCGGTACCCTGGCCGTTGCCGCCTCGATCTCCTCGGGCGTCGGCACCCGGCTGACCACGGCGTCGGAGAAGAATACCCGATAGAAGAACTCGGCTGCGACCTGAAAAGAGCCTTGCCGCACCGGCATGTCGGGGCGCCGGCCGAGGCCGAGATCGACCGTCACCTGCTGGTGGCTCACCCCGTCGACCTTCTCGAACAAATCGCAATGCGACTGCGCGATCCGGGTGTTGATCTCCAAGAGCCAAATGCGGTCCGAAATCTCGTCCCAGAAGAACTCGACGTTGAAGCCGGAATTGTCGAAGCCGATATGCGCCATCACCGTCTTGGTCAGCTCGTGCATCTTGGCCTGGACGCGCGCCGGCAGCTTCGACGGGTACATGTAGTAGAAGAAGCTCAGCACCTGCGGGTAGCGGATCGAATCGACGACGCCGTAGGGCACCACCTCACCCTCGAAGACATAGCCCTCGACCGTGCACTGGCGGCCGCCGATCACCTGCTCGGCCATGCAGTAGCGGCCATCGACGGCGCGAATCTCGTCCGGCAGGTCGGCGCGGTCGAGCACGTAGTTGAAGGGTTCGGAAATCGTGCCGATGCCGGCGCGCAACTTTTCCACCGCGTAGTCGAAGTCCTCGGGGTTGTCGATGCGAAAGCCCAACCTGGAACCCGAGGACTTGATCGGCTTGACGAAGAACGGAAAGGCGAGATCCGATTCGCCGATTTGCCGCAGTGCGTTCTCGTCGAAGGGATCGAAGGTGGTGAATTTCGGCACGTGGTCGGGGATGACCTCGCGTTGGACCACCCGGCTCCAGTATTTGTGCTCGCATTTGAGCAGGCTGGTCAGCGAGGGAGAGCGGGTGCCGAATTTTTCGCACAGCAGCGGCAGCATGGTCGAGACCGGAAAATCCATGTAGCCGACGATGGCGTCGATCGAGCCGTCGAAGGCGTCGAGCTGCGCCTCCGCGTCGCGCAGCATGCCCGGTATGTCGAACTCCTCGGTCTCGTAGACGAGCGCCGGCTCGATGATCCCATGGAACGCGACGTCCTCGACGCCGCGCAGCCGCTCGAGGCGCGCCTGGTTCAGCTCGTTCAAACCGATGACGAAAACGTTCTTGTTGGCCATGGAGATTCCTTTCGCGGGGCCGGCCCACGCCGCTTGCCGATCGGCCGAGCCTGGCCGCAGTGCCGCTCAGCTTGCGATCGGTGCTTGGGTGCGAAAGCTGCGACCCTTGAGGCGCTGGATGACGGAATCGATGTCGTCGACCAGCAGCACGAGGAGATCGCCCTCGCTGGCCTCGTCCATCGCCCGGCCCACGGCGTCGTACTCGCGCATCACCACCTCGACCTTGCAGCGCTCGGCCTCGGCCGTCTCGGCACCCTGGCGCAGCAATTGTGCCGCCTCGCCGACCGGGCGACCGCGCGGATCCGATTCGCAGATGAAGAGCACGTCGTGCATCTTGGCGAGCTGGGCTCCCAGCGCCGTCAGGTCCTCGTCGCGCCGATTGCCCGGCGCACTGGCGACGCTGATTCGCCGCTTGCTGCCGAGGCCCTGGACCAACGGCTCGAGGGCGGTCAGCGCCGGGACGTTGTGGCCGTAGTCGATCAGACAGCGCACCCCGTCGGCCTCGATCAGATTGGTGCGCCCGGGCAGCTGGCCCGGGGTCG
>JAABSG010000163.1 GCA_011390475.1 Geminicoccaceae bacterium
GCGCTGCTGGACGAGGCCGATCAGGATGTCTGGGCCTGGCTCACCGGTGCGCGGCACGTCCCGGCCCGGCACGACAATCGGGTGTTCAAGCTCCTCCAGGCCTACGAGCCCGTGCTTTGAGCACAGCGATCCTCGACCAGCTGCCGAGCGAAACCGGGCCCGCCGAGCCGACCGGCCGGCGCATTCTCGTCGCCAATGCGCTCCCTGGCCTCGAGGCGCGCTTCGTCGCCGAGCGGCTGGCGAAGGGCGATGCGGCCACGCTCCTCTACGTCACCCGCGACGCCCAGCGCAGCACCGCACTCGCGGCCTTGGTGGGCTTCTTCGCGCCGGAGATCGAGGTCCTGACGCTGCCGGCCTGGGACTGCCTGCCCTATGATCGGGTCTCGCCCAACGGGAGCGTCGTGGCCGAGCGCCTGGCGACCCTGCATACCCTGGCGCAAGGACCCTCGGGCAAGCCGCGGCTGGTCCTCGTCTCCGCCAATGCCTTCGTCCAGAAGCTGCCGCCGCCGGACTCAGTCCGCGCCAGCCACCTCGTCTTGAAGGCCTCCGCACGGGTCGATCGCGATGGCCTGCTCCAGCATCTCGAGCGCAACGGCTACCAGCGCGTCGGCACGGTGGTCGAGCCCGGCGATTATGCGGTTCGGGGCGGGCTGATCGACCTCTTCCCCACCGGCTCCGCCGAGCCCGTGCGGCTCGACTTCTTCGGTGCCACGCTGGAATCGATCCGCCGCTTCGATCCGGCGACGCAGCGCACCACCGATCGCCTGAAGACGATCGAGCTCGGCCCGGTCTCCGAGGTGCTCCTGGACCCGGCCGCGGCCGAGCGGTTTCGCGCCGGCTATCTCCGCCAATTCGGGGCGGTCACCGACGATCCGCTGCTCGAATCGGTGGCCTCTGGTCGCCATTACCCAGGCATGGAGCATTGGCTGCCGCTCTTTCACGAGAAGCTGGCGACGATCTTCGACTATCTGAGCGGCGAGGTGCTGGTCGCCTTCGATCACTTGGCCGAGGACACCGTGGCGTCGCGGCAGACGGCGATCGGCGAGCAATACGAGGTGCGAACCGGCAATCCGTCGGTGACCGGCGCTTTCGGCTCGTTGCCCTACCGCGCTTTGCCACCGGACATGCTCTATCTCGACGAGGAGAGCGTGCGGGCCCTCCTGCGCTCCCGCACCACTTGGCTTTTCACCATCTTCGCCCCGCCGCCGGTGAAGCCGTCGGGCATCGCCGAGATCCAGGACCTCGAGGGCCGCCCGGCGCGTGATTTCGCCCGTGAGCGGGCCGATCGCACGATCAACCTCTTCGAGGCGATCACCGAGCATCTGGGTGCCTTGAAGGGCCAGAAGCAGAGCCCGATCATCACCGTCCACGGCGGTGGCGCCGCCGATCGCCTGGCCCAGGTGCTGGTCGATCACGGCCTCGAGCCGCCCTTGCGCATCGATCGGCTGGCCGATCGGGTGGACGGCGCGGTGCATCTGGCCGTGCTGCCGCTCGAGACCGGGGTCACGGCACCCGGGCTCTGCCTGCTCGGCGAGCAGGATCTCCTGGGCGAACGGCTCACTCGCCGCCAAGCGCGGCGTGCGAAGGCCGCCGACAAGTTCATCCAGGATGTGGGCACGCTGAGCGAGGGTGACCCCGTGGTCCATGCCGAGCACGGCATCGGCCGCTTCGAGGGCCTCGTTACGCTGGAACTCGGTGGTGCCCCGCACGACTGTCTCAAGCTGCTCTATGCCGGCGGCGACAAGCTCTTCGTGCCGGTCGAGAATCTCGACATCCTGACCCGCTACGGCAATGCCGACACCGAGGTCCAGCTCGACAAATTGGGCGGCGTCGGCTGGCAGAACCGCAAGGCCAGGATCAAGCAGCGGATCAAGGAACTCGCCGACGAGCTGATCAAGATCGCCGCGGCGCGCGAGATGCGCAAGGGCCAGAGTCTGGAACTCGCCCCCGGCCTCTACGACGAGTTCGCTGCCCGCTTTCCCTTCGAGGAGACCGAAGACCAGCTCCGCGCCATCCACGCGGTCCTGGGCGACCTGGCTTCCGGCAAGCCCATGGACCGGCTGATCTGCGGCGATGTCGGCTTCGGCAAGACCGAGGTGGCGCTCAGGGCCGCGTTCGTGGCGGCGATGTCGGGCAAGCAGGTGGCGATCCTGGCCCCGACGACGCTCCTCGCCCGCCAGCACTTCAAGAACTTCAGCGAGCGCTTCCATGGCCTGCCGCTCCGGGTCGAGCAGATCTCGCGCTTCGTGACCGCCAAGCAGGCGACCGAGGTGAAGAAGGGGCTGGCCAATGGGGAGGTCGACATCGTCATCGGCACGCACGCGCTCTTGGGCAAGACCGTGAGCTTCAAGGATCTGGGCCTCGTCGTCGTCGACGAGGAGCAGCATTTCGGCGTCACCCACAAGGAACGCCTCAAGCAGCTCAGGTCCGAAGTGCACGTCCTGACGATGACGGCGACCCCCATCCCGCGCACCCTGCACATGGCGCTGGGCGGCATGAAGGAACTCTCGATCATCGCCACGCCGCCGGTCGACAGGCTCGCCGTCAGGAGCTTCGTCATGCCGGTCGACCCCGTGGTGCTGCGCGAAGCGATCCTGCGCGAGTATCACCGGGGCGGGCAAAGCTTCTATGTCTGTCCCCGGATCAAGGATCAGGCCAAGCTCAAGCAGGAGCTCGAAAAACTGGTGCCCGAGGTCAAGGTCGCGATCGCCAACGGGCAGATGGCGGCCAAGGACCTCGAAGACGTGATGAGCGATTTCTACGACAGGAAGCTCGACGTCCTCCTGGCCACCAACATCGTCGAGAGCGGCCTCGACATCCCGACCGCCAACACGCTGATCGTGCACCGCGCCGACCTCTTCGGGCTCTCGCAGCTCTACCAGCTCAAGGGCCGGGTCGGTCGCTCGAATGTCCGCGGCTACGCCTACTTCACCGTGCCGGCCAACAAGATCCTGCAAGAGACGGCGGAAAAGCGCCTGCACGTCATCCAGTCACTGGAGGGCTTAGGCGCGGGCTTCCAGCTCGCCAGCCACGATCTCGACATTCGAGGCGCCGGCAATCTCCTCGGCGACGAGCAGTCCGGGCACATCAAGGAGGTCGGCTTCGAGCTCTACAATCACATGCTGCAGGAGGCGGTAGCGAGCTTGAAGGCCGCGGGCCGAGGCGAGGAAGAGACCACCGAGTGGACCCCGCAGATCACCATCGACGCCGCGGCCCTGATGCCCGAGAGCTACATCGCCGATCTCGACCTGCGCCTCGCCATGTACAAACGCCTCGCCAGCCTCGAGGAGCCCCAGGACATCGAGGATTTTGCTGCCGAACTGATCGACCGCTTCGGCGCGCTCCCGGCCGAGACCGAGCATCTCCTGCAGATTATCGCGATCAAGCAGCTCTGCAAGAAAGCCAATGTGCAAAAGCTCGACGTCGGCCCCAAAGGCGTGGTCCTCGCCTTCCGCGAGAACAAGTTCGCCGAACCCGCCCGCCTGATCCAGCAAATTGCGGCGAGCAAAGGCCAAATGCGTGTCCGCCCCGACCACAAGCTCGTGGTGATGCAGGATACCAAGAGCCCAGCCGACCGACTGAAGGCAGCGCGCAAGGTCGTGGACGATCTGGCCCGCTTGGCGGCTTGACGGGAAGCCGCGAAGAGCAAAGGAAGTGGGGGAAGTGATTTCCCCCACGCCCCCTCGGGGTTTGTAGCCTTAATTCGGGGGACATGTTACCTAATTGAGGAACACCCGACGTCGATGTGTACTTCCGGATGCGGTGACGCGCCGCGGATGGCTCGCCCGGCGTTAATCGTTAATTGCGTAATGTGCCCCACGAATTAACCTGAGGCGTGCGGCTCGCTGCGAAATCTGCCGGCAGCTAGCTTTTTGGCTCGTTCCCTTCTCGGTGTTGGCGAAAGCGCGGCGCCATCACGTACCAGGCAAGCCAGCCCAGGCCCAACGCCAGCAAGACCAGGTTGAGGGCGATTACGGGCACGCCAGCCAGAAAGGCGAAGCTCTCGCCTCGGATGAAGGGGAGGACCAGGGCGAGAACCAAGGCAAAGATGATGGTCAGCCCGATCCAGAGATGGAACATACTGCGTCTGACGCGCCGCTCGCTCCGCTGTTCAGGTGCCATACCCGGTCTCCTTGTCGCTAATGTCTCCTCTGTCGCTGGCCATGGAACGTCCGGCGGCTGGTCATCGTTCCATGGCCAATAGGTTTCATGGTCCACTGGGCTCCATGAGCCACTGGCGCGAAGCAGGGATGGATGCGGCATGACAGCTCCCGGCCGCCTTCGGATCGGTACCTCGGGCTGGACCTACGCGCACTGGGCCGACGCGTTCTACCCCCCGGACACGCCGGAGGACGAGCGGCTGCGCGCCTATGCCCGGTGCTTTTCCAGCGTCGAGATCAACAGCACGTTCTACGGCCTGCCGGATGCCGACACGCTGCTGCACTGGCGCCGGCAGGTGCCGGATGATTTCTGCTTTGCGGTCAAGGCCAGCCGCTACCTGACCCACATGAAGAAGCTGAAGGACCCGGGCGAGCCGCTGCATCGCCTGCTGACGTGCATCGAGCCGCTCGCTGATCGCTTGGGACCGCTGCTGTTTCAGCTGCCGCCGAGCTGGCGGGTCGATCACGAACGGCTCGAGCAGTTCCTCGACCGTCTGCCGGCCGGTCAACGTTGTGCCTTCGAGCTGCGTGACGCCTCCTGGCACGATGCGCGCGTGCAGCGCTTGCTCGGCGAGCGGGATGCCGCTTTTTGCATCTTCGACCTCGCCGGTCAGCGCTCGCCTGTCGTGACGACGGCGAGCTTCGTCTACCTGCGCCTGCACGGACCGGCCGGCCCATACCAGGGAAGCTACGACGGTCGCACGCTTTGGGGCTGGGCCCGCCGCTGCCTGAACTGGCGCGCTGCCGGTCTCGACGTCTATTGCTATTTCGACAACGACGAGAAGGCCTACGCCCCCCACGATGCCCGCCGTCTCCTGACCATGATCGAGCGGCACGACGCCGACGACCCACTCTAGCGGGGGCCAGTCAGGGGGAGGCGATGCCTGATCAGTAGGCGATGCCTGGATAGCGGTGCCTCAGCGGGTGGCGTCTTCGCCCGACCGGAGGCGATCCCAACCCCGCGAGGGCGCTAGCGGTCTGCCATCTTCCTCGGCTTCGAGATCCGACTTGACGGCAAGATAGGCAAACAAGTCCTGGCGGCTGATTATGCCTTCGAGCCGGTCGTCGCGGGTGACCAGCACCCGGCCCTCCTTCGGCGGTTGCATGCGCTGTAGCAGGTCGACCGCGTTGCTGTCGGGCGAGACAGTGCTCTCGGGTGAGCACTCTTGCATGATATCGGCGATCTTGGTGGTGCTCCAGCGGTCGCGCGAAACCTGCTTGATGTCGCCGAGCCGCACGCAGCCGACCAGCTTGTCGTCTCGCACGACCGGAAACAGCTTGAAATGATACCGATAGACATAGTCCTCGACCAGGTCGGCAAGGGTGGTGTCCGGCGACACGGCAATCGGCCGCGGGTTCATGAGTTGCTTGACCGGCACGCCCTCGAGGCCCTTGTGGACCAGCACTTGCTGGTAGGACATCTGCGCCGCGAAGCGCACGAAAAGACCGATCAGGAACCACCAGATGCCGCCGATGAAGTTGCCGGCGAGCACGTTGAGGAGGCCGAGCACGATGAGTGCAATGCCGAAACCGCCGCCGATATTGGCGGTAATTCTGGTGGCGCGCCGCAGGCTCCCCTTCCAGGCCCAAAGGGCGGCGCGCAGGACGCGGCCGCCGTCGAGCGGAAAGGCCGGCACCATGTTGAAGACGGCGAGGATGGTGTTGATCAGGGCGAGGTAGGCGAAGACGCCGGTGAAGGGCGCACCCGCGCCGATCAAGCCACCGGCCAGCGCCACGAGGTAGCAGACGACCGCGACCCCGACACTGGCGATGGGGCCGGCGATCGCCATGCGGAACTCCTTCTTCGGGCTCGCCGGCTCGGCCTTCATCTCGGCGACGCCACCGAAGATGAAGAGCGTTATCCCGTCGATCTCGAGCCCGTCGCGCCGCGCCACCACGGCGTGTGCCATCTCGTGCAGAATGATCGAGCCGAAGAGGCCGATGGCAGCGACGGCGCCCATCAGCCAATAGGTCACGGTCGCGAGCTCCGGATGGGAGGCGGGAAAGAAGCCGACGGCCAGCGTCCAGGTGATCAGGATCGCGAGCAGCACCCAGGAGGGGTCGAGGCGGATCGCGATGCCGTACAGACGAAAGAGCGTGAAGCGACTACCGAAGAGCAAGAGGAATCCTCCAAGCGCGAACCGAGGCGACCGCGCCTCCTGCTCTCTCAACGCCGGCGTTGCCCTCGAGTTCCACACGAGAGCCGAGTGGCCCCGGGCGCCACTCGGGTGGGCGCCCGCTTACTCCCCCGGCGTGCGCTCCGCCTCTGCCATGACCGGGACGGCAGCCGGCTTGATCAGGATTTGGCTAGCGACGGCGAGTCCGACCAGCGTGGCGCCGATCGTGTCCGTCCACAGGCCGGGCTTGATCAGGACGAAGGCTGCCGCCAGCAGGAGGGCCCGCTCCCAGATCCGCGTTCGGCCCCAGAAGAAGTAGTTGTGCAGGGCGGATGCCAAGCAGGTGACGCCGACCGTCGCGGTGACGATGGTCAACAGGATCATGTGCCACTCGCCGATCATCAGGAGCGAGGGGCCGAAGACGAACATGAAGGGGATGATGTAGCCGGTGAGGCCGAGCTTGACGGCAGCCCAGCTGCTCTCCAGCAGGCCCGCTCTGGAGATGCCGTTGGCGGCATAGACCGCCATGGCGACGGGTGGGGTGATGGCGGAGAGGACGGCGAAGTAGAGGACGAAGAGGTGGGCGGCCTCGACCTGCACGCCGAGTCGCACCAGGGCCGGGACGAGCAGTGCCACCTGGACGATGTAGGCCGGGGTGGTGGGTAAGCCCATGCCGAGAATGATGCCGGCGACCATGGTGAGGATCAGCGCCGGCATCAGCATGCTCTGCGAGAGCGTCAGGACCACATTGGTGAAGGCGAGGCCGAGGCCGGTGAGCGTGATGGTGCCGATGACGATGCCGGCGCAGGCGCAGGCTAGGGCCACGACGATGGTGTTTCTGGCCCCGGCTTCGAGGGCTTCGACGATCGCCCTCGGCGTGAAGGTGTAGCGGGTCGAGGCGCGGAGCCAGGTGGTCGGAATCACCGACGCGATGCCGCAGATGGCGGCGTAGGCGGCGCTGTAGCCGGAGAGCAGGACGCCGATGATGACGGCGAGCGGCAAGAAGAGGTGGCCGCGATCGAGCATCACTTCCTTGAGCCTCGGCAGGTCCGCTCGCGGCAGGCCGACGAGCCCGACCCGCCGCGCCTCGAAATGCACGGCCATGAAGACGGCGACGTAGTAGAGCAGCGCCGGCAGAATGGCGAAGGCGGCGACGGTCAGGTAGCTGGTGCCCAAAAACTCCGCCATGACGAAGGCAGCCGCACCCATGATGGGCGGCATGAGCTGGCCGCCGGTCGAGGCCACGGCCTCTACCGCCCCCGCGAAAGCCGGGCGGTAGCCGGTGCGCTTCATCAAGGGGATGGTGAAGGTGCCCGTGGTCATCACGTTGGCGACGGCAGAGCCGGAGACCGTGCCGAACAGCGAGGAGGTGATGATCGCGACCTTGGCCGGCCCACCGGAGGTGTGGCCAGCGAGTGCGAGCGCGAAATCCATGAACATCTGCCCTGCACCCGAGCGCTCGACGAAGGCGCCGAAGAGGATGAAGAGCATGACGTAAGTCGCGGAAACGTAGAGCGGGATGCCGAAGATGCCTTCGGTCGTGAGATAGAGCTGGTCGAGCATGATGCCGACCGATTGGTTGCCCCAGGTCAGGCCGTAGAGCAGAAAGAGGCTGGCGGTGATCGGCAGGGCCCAGCCCGTGGCCCGCCTGGTCGCCTCCATGATCAGGACGATGAGCCCGATGCCGAAGATGTAGTCGGCGAGGATCGGGTCGTGGACGTAATACATCCGGTTGACGATGTAATTCAGATTCCAGGTCGGGTAGAGCGCACAAATCGCGGCTGCGGCCATGAGGGCGACATCGACGATGCCGGGACGCTCGGCCTTGGTGCTCCAGCCGGGCAAGATGAGGAAGGCCAGGACCAGAGCGAAAGCGACGTGGATGCCGCGCATGACGTAGGCGTCGGGCGGGCCGACGAAGGCGACATAGAGGTGGAAGACCGACATCGAGACGGCCACGAGCGTGATCGCCCAGCGGGTGGTCGAGGCGGGCAGCAGCATGGCGCGAGGCCTCCCGGTCGGCAGGAGATCGGCTGGAGACACCCACCCGCCGCCCGGACACCAGGACCGTGCGGCGGGTGTCTCGGTCTCCGATCAGGCTACATCACGCCCTGATCTTCGTAGAACCGGGTGGCGCCCGCGTGCATCGGCACGCCGGTGTCGGTCGCCATCACCTCGAGGGTGGTGTCGCTCATGACGCGGACGATGGAGACCAGGTCTTCCATGTCCTCGACCATGCCCTCGAGCACCTTGTAGACGATGTCCTCGTCGAGATCGCAGCGGGCGATGACGTGGGTGGCATAGCCGACCACATCGACGTCCTCGTCCTGGCCCGGATAGCTGCCGGCCGGGATGGTGAGCTTGGAATAGCCGGGGTTGAGCTCGCGCATCGCCTCGAACTTGTCGTCGGGGAGCTCGAGCAGCTTGATGTCGCGCGACGAGGCGAGGTCCATGACCGCCGAGGCCGGCACCGTGGTGCCGAGCGTGAACATCTGCGCGTTGTTGTCCTTCATCAAGGACACGGCGTCGGTGTAGGAGACGAAGCTCACCCGCCCCATGTCCTCGTAGGTCATGCCGAAGACCTCGAACAGCTGGGCGCTGATCGCCTCCGCGGTGTTGCCGACGGGCTGGATGGCGATCGACTTGCCGCGCGCGTCCTCGATCGATTCGATGC
>JAABSG010000164.1 GCA_011390475.1 Geminicoccaceae bacterium
CCGGCGATTCGACGTTCGAACCCGAGGAGTCGACGAACGAACCCGGCTGTGCAACGAACGAACCCGGCTGGGCAACGAACGAACCCGAGTTTTGCGAACGAACCCAGGGGGCCATGTTGTCGCATGTGATGGGGGAAAAAAGCGCCAATCCAACATGTTGTCGACGGGTCATCGGCTGGTGCAGGAGGTCGGCGACGAGCGTGCGATCCGGCGCTCGGTCACCGGGCCGAACGACCCCGAGCGCCGGCTTGCGGCTCCGGCATCTATCGGCTATAATTCCTAAAATGTCGACCTTTCGCATGGAGTGGTGTCGGGGCCCTTCGGTCGAGCGGACGGTGCTGCGGGGTTTCCTGGTTCGCGGATCGGTGCATGATGCGTGGCGGAACCCCTGATCGCGAGGCCCTTGCCGATGCGCCGACCCGACCTGTCGCTTGTCACCCTTCTGCTGCTGCTCCTCTTCCTGCCGGGCACGCTCGCGGCCCAGGAGGACCTCGAGGCACCAGCCGCCGAGGCGCCGGCTGCCGAAGCCGTCGAGGCATCGGGCGACGAAGCGGCACCGGCGGAGCTCGGCGACGGCCGGCTGCCGGCGGCGAGTGTCACCCGCCACGCGCTGGGCTTGGGCGATCGCGAGCTGCGCTTCACTGCGACAGCGGGGGCCGTGACGCTGACCAATACCGAGGGCGAGCCCGAGGCGGATATCGCCTATGTCGCCTATGTGCTGGACAGCGATACGCCAGCAAAGCGCCCCGTGACCTTCGCGGTCAATGGCGGCCCGGGGGCAGCCTCGGCCTATCTGCATCTGGGCGTGCTCGGCCCCTGGCGGCTGCCCATGGGCGAGGCTGCCATCTCCCCGTCCATGCCCGTGGATCTGGTGGCCAATGCCGAGACCTGGCTGGACTTCACCGATCTGGTCTTCGTCGACCCGGTCGGCACCGGCTTCAGCCGCCTGGTCGAGCCCACCGATGCGTTGCGCGAGCGCTACCTCTCGGTCGCGGGCGACATCGAGGCGCTCGCCGCCTTCGTCGCCCGCTGGAGCATGGAGAACGGCCGGATTCGCTCGCCCAAATATTTCGTCGGCGAGAGCTACGGCGGCTTTCGCGGCCCGCTCCTCGCGGTGGACCTGCAGGACCAGCACGGCATGGCGCTCGCCGGCATGACGCTACTCTCGCCGGTCCTCGACTTCGGCTGGCGCAACCCGGGCGGTGCCTCGCCCTTGCCGCTCGTCTCGCTCCTGCCGTCGCTGGCCGCAGCCGCCATGGAGAGCGCAATGGAGGCCGACACGGAGGGCGAGGGCGAGATCGACAGGCAAGCCCTGGCCGCCGTCGAGACCTATGCCGCCAGCGACTTCGTGGTCGATCTCTTGGCCGGCCTCGACGACGAGGCTGCCCGCGAGCGCTTGGTGGCGCGGGTCGCCGAGCTCACCGGCCTCGATCCTACGCTGGTCGAGCGCCATGCCGGCCGGATCGATCTGCGCACCTTCGCCCGCGAGCACCGCAGCACCGAAGAGCGCCTGGTCAGCGTCTACGACACCGGTGTCAGTATAGACGATCCGGCCCCCGAATCGCCCTTCGCCCGCCGCCCCGACCCCGTCCTCGACGCCATCGGCCCGCCGCTCACCACCGCCATGCTCGCCCACTACCAGGAGACACTGAACTGGCTGCCGGATCGCCGCTACATGCTGCTCAACGGCGGCGTCAACCGTGCTTGGCGCTGGGGCAGCGGCCGCAGCCAACCCGAGGCGGTGAACGCGCTCCGCCGGGTGCTGGCCCTCGATCCCGCCTTCGCCGTGCTGGTCGTCCACGGCTTGACCGACCTCGTCACGCCCTATTTCGAGAGCACCCTGGTCCTCCGCCAGATCCGCGGCTTCGCGCCGCCCGACCGGTTACGCCAGGCGACCTACCCGGGCGGCCACATGTTCTACACGCGCGACGCGTCGCGCGCCGCCTTCCGCGCCGACGCTGCTCGCCTCTACCCTTGATCGACCCTGGACCCCGGTCGGGTTTTGCCCCCTGATCAGGTCTTGGGAGCCTGGCCGAGGGCCACGGTCAGCGTGGTCTCGTCGCCCTTGCGCCAAACCGTGAGCGCCTGCGGTTCGCCGGGCTTGGCCAGCGCCACCCGCCGGGTCAGATCGCGAACCGTGCCGATCGCCTCGCCCTCGAGCGCGGTGATGACATCGCCGACCTCGAGCCCCGCTCGAGCTGCCGGGCTCGCCGGCGTCACGCTCGCAACCAGGGCACCCTTGGCCGAGCCGAGCGCCAGGCTCTCGGCGATGAGCGGGGTGACGTTCTGGATCTGCACGCCGAGCCAACCCCGGCTGATGTAGCCCTGGTCCTTGAGCTGGTCGATCAAGGGGGCCGCCAGATTGGAGGGGATGGCAAAACCGATGCCGACATTGCCGCCGCTGGGCGAATAGATCGCCGTGTTGATGCCGATCACATTGCCGTCGACATCGAAAGTCGGCCCGCCCGAATTGCCGCTGTTGATGGCGGTGTCGAGCTGGAGATAGTCGTCATAGGGCCCGGAGTTGATGTCCCGGCCGCGGGCCGAGACGATACCGGCGGTGACCGTCCCGCCGAGACCGAAGGGATTGCCGACGGCGATCGTCCAGTCGCCGACCCGTACCGCATCGCTGTCGCCGAAGGCGAGATGCGGCAGCGGCGCCTCGGCCTCGACCTTCAAAAGCGCCAGGTCGACCTTGTCGTCGCGGCCGATGACCTCGGCCTCGAGCTCCCGGCCGTCCAGGAGCACGATGGCGACGCTGGTGGCCTCGGCGATGACGTGGTTGTTGGTGACGATATAGCCCGTGGGATCGATGATGAAGCCCGAGCCCAGGGACTGGCCCCGGGGACCGGGCTCGCCGCCGGGTTCACCGGGCGCCCTGCTCTGGACCATGCGCGGCTGGGTGGCGATCACGCTGACCACGGCCGGCGACACGCGCTCCACCAGATCGCCGAAGCTGCCCGGCAGTGCCGCCTTGGGCAGGGTCGCGGCATCGAGCGGGCCGGTCAAGCCCGGTGCCAGCGGCAGGAGGGCTGGACTCGCCAGGACCGTGGCGAGGGCGACCGCGCGCAGCTCGGGCGACGCAGCCATGGCTCTGAAGACCATCGTTTCGGTTCCTTTTTCGCGGGGCCGGAGGCCGTGCCGTGGATCGGCAGACGCGGCACGGCGCGGACGCGGACATAGCCACGAGCGACGACTTATTCCATCTCCAGACGATGAAATCTTCCTCATCCGAGGGACACGCGACGATCACCATCCCGTGTGTAGGCCCAGGGTGATGCGGCAGCCGATGGCTGCATCGGCTAGGCTCCTGCCGATCACCGCTGAAGTCCTGCCACCCCTGGGAAGCCCGCATGCTCGTTCCACGCCAGAAAACCCCGACCTTGGCGCTCGATACCGTCGCCCACGGCCGCTTCGACCTCGACTCGATCACCGCCGAGCGCGGCGTCGTCTTGTGTTTTTATCGCGGCCTGCACTGCCCACTTTGTGCCAAATACTTGGCCGAGCTCGAAAAACAGACCCCTGCCTTCGCCGAACGCGGGATCGAGACGCTGGCGATCAGCACGGACGGCGAGGAGCGCGCCCGCGGCATGGCGGAGAAGGTAGGGGCAAAAGCCCTCCGCTTCGCCTACGGTTTCTCGCTTCGCGAAGCCCGCGACTGGGGACTCTACCTCTCGACCGGGCGAGGCCTCACCTCGGCCGGCATCGAGGAGCCCGAACGGTTCGCCGAGCCCGGCGTCTTCATGGTCCAGCCGGGCCGCACACTCTACTGGGTCTCGGTCCAGTCGATGCCGTTCGTCCGCCCGAACTTCGCCGAAATGGTCCAGGCCCTCGATTTCATCATCGAGAAGAGCTACCCGGCCAGGGGCGAATATACCGGCCCCGTCTAGCCGTCGGCGCCTGGTCGCCGACGCTGGCGGCCCACGGCCGTTCAGCGACGGCTCTGGCCGCAGCGCATCTCAGAAGAGTCTGACCCCTCCTGGAGCTGCGGGGTGGGCCTGGGCCGGCTGTCGCGAACGACTCCTCGCGGCAACGACGCCCGCGCCATTTGCTTCAGGCGGTCGATGCGGCGACCCGGCGCGCAGCGTTGATGGTTCGCCATCGAGACACTGTCATCCCCGAGGGCACGGCGTTCTTGCGAGGGCTGGGCCTGCCCGACCGCCAACCGACGGTCGGGCAGGGCGGTTCAGCTTCAGGCGTGGCGGATGTCGAGCGTGGCGAAGCGCTGCTCGCCGTTGCGATTGATCAGCAAGAGCACTGCGTCCCGCTCCTTGGCCTCGGCGGCGGCGACCAAGAGGGCGACCTCTTCCGGGCTCGCCACCGGCTCGTTTTCGACCGAGAGGATCACGTCGCCGACGCCGAGCCATTCGGCAGCAGCCCCTTCGGCGGCGACGACCACGACACCTTGCGCATCATCGGCAAGCCCGGCGGCCTGCCGCGCCGCCGCGTCCAGCTTTGCCAGACTGAGGCCCAGCGCCTCGATCTCGGTCGAGGCCGGTGCCGCGGGCAGCGGCTCGGCGGCGGCCAGTTGCGGCGTCGGTGCCAGACCCGGTGCCACCTCGAGGGTCATGGCCTCGCCCTTGCGCCAAACGGTGAAGGGCTGCTGCTCGCCGGGCTTGGCCAGCGCCACCCGCCGGGTGAGGTCGCGGACCGTGTCGATCGGTGCGCCGGCGAGCTCGAGGATGACGTCGCCGACCGCGAGACCGGCTGCGGCCGCCGGGCTGTCCTCGGTCACCTGGGCGACCAGGGCACCTTTTGCCTCGTCGAGGCCGAGGCTGGCGGCGATGAGCGGGGTGACGGGCTGGATCTGCACGCCCAGCCAGCCGCGGCTGATGCGGCCGTCCTCCTTGAGCTGCGCGATCAGCGGTTCGGCGAGGTTGGACGGGATGGCGAAGCCGATACCGACATTGCCGCCGGTCGGCGAATAGATCGCCGTGTTGATGCCGATCACATTGCCGTGGACGTCGAAGGTCGGCCCGCCCGAGTTGCCGCGGTTGATGGCGGTGTCGAGCTGCAGGTAGTCGTCGTAGGGGCCCGAATTGATGTCCCGGCCCCGGGCCGAGACGATGCCGGCGGTGACCGTCCCGCCGAGGCCGAAGGGATTGCCGACGGCGATCGTCCAGTCGCCGACCCGGACCGCATCGCTGTCGCCGAAGGCGAGATGCGGCAGGGGCTCGGCGCTCTCGACCTTCAAGAGCGCCAGGTCGACTTTGTCGTCGCGCCCGATGATCGTGGCATCGAACCGCCGGCCGTCCTCGAGCACGATGGCAACGCTGCTCGCTTCGGCGACGACGTGGTTGTTGGTGACGACGTAGCCCTCAGGATCGATGATGAAGCCCGAGCCCATGGCTTGACCCTCACGGCGCGGTGCTGGCCGCTGGCTCTCCGGGCCGTTGCCGGGGCTGGGCAGGCCGAAGTCGCGGAAGAACGGGGCGAACGGGTTGTCCGGGGCCATGCCCTCGAGGCTCGCCGCTGCCGGGGCCGGCTGCGTCGCGATCACGCTGACCACCGCCGGCGATACCCGCTCGACGAGATCGGCGAAGCTGCCGGGCAGCTCGGCACCAGCTAGCGGTGCGGCGTTGAGCGGTGGTGCAAGTCCCGGAACGATCGGCATGATCGCGGTCGTGCCGAGCATGACGGCCAGGGCCAGCGCCGCCGACCGGGGCGCCGGGGTTTCGATCGACAAACGTCTCATCTGGTAAAGTCCTCTTCCGACATCGTTGGCCGTACCAATTATTGGCGGACAGGGCGCGATGTGCGGGCGGGAGGTAAGCTATACCAACGGTTTATTCCATTTCCTGGCAATTAACATCGCGTCATCCGGGCTCTCGACCGCGGCGGGCGTGGCCGAGATAGAGGATGGCCTTGGTCGGCACCCGGCCGAAGGTGATGTCGAGCTTGGCGTCGAGGCCACGCGGCCCGAGGCCGACCATGCGGCCGACGCTGAAGCCCTGGCCCTCGAGCAGTCGGCCGAGCTCGTCCGGGCGGATGAAGCCCTCCGGCTGATGCGTGCCCGGGGGCAGCAGCCGCAGCAGCCGCTCGGCGATGGTCACGACCGCCAGGGCCGAAAGCGGGTTGCGGTTGATCGTATCGAAGAGAAAGAGCCCGCCCGGCCGCAGCACGCGGCGGACCTGGCCGATCACGGCTGCGAGGTCCTGCACGTGCTCGAGCACGTCGACGCAGACCACGATGTCGAAGGCGGCGTCGGCGAAGGGCAAGTGCTCGCCGGTGCCGACCAGATAGTCCGTGCCCGAGCCCGTGGCCCGGCTCCGGGCGGCTGCCGCCGCGACAGCTTCGGCTGCGGGATCGAGCCCGGTGACCAGCGCCCCACGGGCGGCCAGGGCTTCGGCCATGAAGCCGCCGGCGCAGCCGAGATCGAGCACCTGCTTGCCCTGCCAGTCGCCGACCACGGGGTCGAACTCGCGGAGCCGCGCCGGCACCAGGTTCCGCAGGGTGCGGACCCAGCGCACCCGGCCGGACCACCAGTCGGCGGCGGCTCCGTCATAGAGGGCGGGGTCGGTGTGGGAGCGCGCGGAAGTCGCCATGTGGCCGGGTCTCTACCTCGATCTGGGGGATGCAGTGGTTACGCGCGGCAACCCCGTTCGGTTCGCTGCCGTGCCACGTTCTCGACTGTACGCCACGGCGCCGAAGCGGTAGGTCAGGGCGCAGAACCAAGGCGAGCGCCAGACGCGGCAAGGACGGGAGAGGACGATGACCAAGACGATCGGGCATTTCATCAACGGGGCGCACCACGCGGGCACCAGCGGCGCCACCGGCCCCATCTTCAATCCTGCCACCGGCGAGGAGACCGCCCGGGTCGCCATGGGGGCAGAGGCGGAAGTCGCCGCCGCCGTCGAGGCCGCCAAGGCTGCCCAGCCCGGTTGGGCCAACACCGCGATCGTCAGGCGGGCCCGGGTCATGTTCCGCTTCAAGGAGCTCATCGAGCAGAACATGGACGAGCTGGCCCGCCGGGTGACCGCCGAGCACGGCAAGACGCTGGATGATGCCAAGGGCTCGATCACCCGCGGCCTCGAGGTGGTCGAGTTCGCCTGCGGCATCCCGCAGCTGATGAAGGGCGAGTTCAGCCACAATGTCGGCAGCGGCGTCGACCTCCTCTCGGTCCGCCATCCTGTCGGCATCGCGGCTGGCATCACGCCTTTCAACTTCCCCGCCATGATTCCGCTCTGGATGGCGCCGATGGCCATCGCCTGCGGCAACGCCTTCATCCTCAAGCCGTCCGAGAAGGACCCGTCCTGCCCGATGCTGCTGGCCGAGCTCCTTCAGGAAGCGGGCGCCCCCGCCGGCATCATGCAGGTGGTCAATGGCGGCAAGGAGGCGGTCAACGCACTCCTGGCGCATCCGGACGTCGCAGCGGTGAGCTTCGTGGGGGCGACGGCCACAGCCGAGTACATCTACCGGACCGGCACCATGAACGGCAAACGGGTGCAGGCCCTGGGCGGGGCCAAGAACCACATGGTCATCATGCCCGACGCCGATCTCGACATGGCGGTCGATGCCTTGATGGGCGCCGCCTACGGCTCCGCCGGCGAGCGCTGCATGGCGGTCTCGGTCGCCGTCCCGGTGGGCGAGAAGACGGCGGACGCGCTGATCGAGAAGCTCGCCCCCAAGGTCCGTCAGCTGAAAATCGGCCCGGGCACCGAGGCCGGCGTCGAGATGGGCCCGCTCGTCACCAAGGAGCACATGGACAAGGTTCGGGGCTATATCGATCTGGGGATCGAGGAAGGGGCCGACCTCGTCGTCGACGGCCGCGACTTCAAGATGCAGGGCTACGAGAACGGCTTTTTCGTCGGCGGCTGCCTGTTCGATCGGGTCACCGAGGACATGCGCATCTGCAAGGAGGAAATCTTCGGCCCCGTCCTCTCGGTGGTCAGGAAGCCCGATTACCAGTCGGCGGTAAAGATCATCAACGACCACGAATACGGCAACGGCACGGCGATCTTCACCCGCGACGGCGACGCCGCCCGGGCCTTCGCCAACGAGGTCAATATCGGCATGGTCGGCGTCAACGTGCCGATCCCGGTGCCCATGGCCTTCCACAGCTTCGGCGGCTGGAAGCGCTCGCTTTTCGGCGACCATCACGCGCATGGGCTGGAAGCGGTGCGCTTCTACACCAAGCAGAAGGCCATCACGACGCGCTGGCCCACGGGCATCCGGGCCGGGGCGGAGTTCCAGATGCCGACGATGAGCTAGAGCGGGGGGGGCGGGCAACAGCGGGAGAGGGGCAGGCCCACCTCCCGAACCCTCCCCCGGGGTGCTGCTTGAAGGATGTTCGTCATGACGAAGCCATGGCCGGTCTTGCGGAGCGACGAGGAAGCGGAGCGGTTCGTGGCCGAGGCCGACCTCTCCGACTACGACTTCGGCCAGATGGTGCCGATGTCATTCGAGCACACGGGCGCGGACAGGCAGGTGACCATTCGCTTGCCGGCCGACCTGCTCGATGCCGTCAAGGAGCGGGCGAAGGCGCGGGGGATTCCGTATCAGCGGTATATTCGCGAAGTGCTGGAGCGGGAGGTGCACCGCGACCATGAAAGCTAGGCTGAAGGGATTTGTGGCAGGCCAATATCGCTCGGCCTGCAGATCCGCCGCGCGCCGATATCAACGAGTGCGTTTTTTTTCGTCTCTTTGTGAAAATTTTTATCGGTCGTCATGAATACATCGTTGCCGTAATGTATGTGGCACCACATAGAATGGATGTCACATAGGCGATTCCGTTCTTTTTGTCGAATTCGTTCGCAGGTAAGCTGCTTCTTCGGAGATTTTTCTTCCAAAAAAAGAATATCCTTTATTCTTTCGGCTTCTGCGATCATCTTATCGTCCGCCCATATGCAGTGGTCCCAGAAAGTTACATCAAATATCCCCA
>JAABSG010000018.1 GCA_011390475.1 Geminicoccaceae bacterium
CCCCGCGGCCGCCGCGGCCATAGGCGAAGAAGCTGCCGCGCCCGGCCTCGATGTCGGCCTCGTCGCTGATTTCGACCTGCCGGTTGGAGCGCTCGACCAATTCGGACAAAAAGCGGTTCTCGACCGCCGAAGAGTAGAAGCCGGTCGGGCTGAAGCGGTGGAGAAGGACGTCGTTGGGTTGGATTTCGGTCAGCTGCTTCTTCCACCCCTCGGGGATCGGGCTTTCGGTGGTGAGCAGCGGGCGGGTGCCGAACTGAAAGGCGATGGGACCCAGCTCCTTGCTGCCGATCCAGTCCGTCCAGTCCTTCAAATGCCAGACGCCGCCGGCCATGATGATCGGCACCTCGCCCAGACCCAGCTTGCGCATCAGGTTGCGGAGCTCGAGGACGCGGGGGTAGGGGTCTTCGGGGACGCGCGGGTCCTCGCTGTTGGAGAGGCCGTTGTGGCCACCGGCGCGCCATGGGTCCTCGTAGACCACGGCACCCAGCCAGTCGGAGACCTTGCTGTAGGCGCGCTTCCAGAGCGCGTTGAAGGCGCGCGCCGAGGAGATGATGGGGTAGTAATGGACGCCATAGGAGGCGCAGATCTCGCCCAGGCGGTAGGGCATCCCGGCACCACAGGTGACGCCGTGAATCATTCCCTTGGCCTGCTCGAGGGCGCCGGTGAGCACCCGCTCGCAGCCGCCCATTTCCCAGAGCACGTTCATGTGCAGGCGGCCTTCGCCACCCCGGGTTTCGTGTGCCAGGCGGGCCTGGCACACGGCACCTCGTGTCGAGTAGTCGATCAGCTCTTCGTGCCGCTCCTGGCGGTCGCGGCCTTTGAAGACGAGGGGCACGTACTCGCCATTGTCGTCGAGCACGTCGGCGTTGACCGCGGAGAAGGTGCCGACCCCGCCGGCGGCTGCCCAGGCACCGGCGCTGCGGCCATTGCTGACCGCCACCCCCTTGCCCCCTTCGATCAACGGCCAGACTTCGTGTCCGGCGACAACGAGCGGACTGACGATACTCATGCTCGTTTCCCTTCCTGCTGCGACGTGGTCGTGGTGCGGCTACCGCCGCCCGTCAACCGGCCCGTTCGCGACGCGGGCGGTCGCGGCGACCCTCGCGCTCGCCACGCTCGCCACGATCCTCACGCGGCTTGCGCTCGACCTCGATGATGTCGCCGGTTTCCTGATCGACCGAGCGCATCGAGAGCTTGATCTTGCCCCGGTCGTCGACGGCCAGGACCTGGACCTTGACCTCGTCGCCTTCCTTGACGACGTCGCTCACGGCCGCCACCCGCTCGTTCTTGAGCTCGGAGATGTGACAGAGGCCGTCCTTCGATCCCAGGAAGCTGATGAAGGCGCCGAAATCGACGATCTTGATCACCTTGCCTGAATAGACGTGGCCGATCTCCGGGCTCGCGGTCAGGCCCCGGATCCAGTCGACGGCGCGTTGCGAGGCCATGGCGTCGCTGGACGCCACCTTGACCAGGCCCTCGTCGTTGATGTCGATCTTGGCCCCGGTCTGCTCGCAGATCTCGCGGATCATCTTGCCACCCGGGCCGATCACCGCGCCGATCTTGTCGGTCGGGATGTTGAGCGTCGTGATCCGCGGCACGGAATCCCTGAGCTCGGGACGCGAGATACCCATGCAGCCGGCCATCTCGCCCAAGATGTGGATGCGGCCCTCGCGCGCCTGGTTCAAGGCGATCTGCATGATCTCCTCGGTGATCCCGGCGATCTTGATGTCCATCTGCAGCGACGTCACGCCGACCTCGGTGCCGGCGACCTTGAAGTCCATGTCGCCCAGGTGGTCCTCGTCGCCGAGGATGTCGGAGAGCACGGCGAAGCGCTCGCCTTCCTTGATCAGGCCCATGGCGATGCCGGCGATCGGCCGGGGCAGGGGCACACCCGCATCCATCAGCGCCAAGGAGGTGCCGCAGACGGTCGCCATGGAGCTCGAGCCGTTGGACTCGGTGACTTCCGAGACGACCCGGATGGTATAGGGGAAGGTGTCCTTGGCCGGCAGGACCGGGTTGGTGGCGCGCCAGGCCAGCTTGCCGTGGCCGACCTCGCGACGCCCCGGCGTGCCGACGCGGCCGGCTTCGCCGACCGAGTAGGGCGGGAAGTTGTAGTGCAGCATGAAGTGCTGACGCCGATCGCCCTCGAGCCCGTCGATCATCTGCTCGTCCTGACCGGTGCCGAGGGTGGCAACGACCAGGGCCTGGGTTTCACCGCGGGTGAAGAGGGCCGAGCCGTGGACACGCGGCAGGACACCGACCTCGGCCACGATCGGCCGGACGGTGGTGAGGTCACGGCCGTCGATGCGCAGCTTCGTGTCGAGGATGTCGTTGCGGACGATGTCGCTCTCGAGCCGCTTGAAGAGCTCCGAGAGCTTCTGCTTGGCGGTCGAATCGTCGGGATTCTCGAGCATCGCCTCCATCGCCGCCTTCTTGACGGCGGAGACCTTCTCGACCCGGCTCTGCTTCACCCGCTCGCGATAAGCGTCGCGCAAGGCGGTCTCGTGGGCGCCTTTGAGCTTACCGTAGAGCGCCTCGTCGTCGGCTTCGGGGACGTCCCAGGGCTCCTTGGCGCAGGCCATGGCGAGCTCGATGATCAGGTCGATCACCGGCTGATACGCCCGATGGCCGTGCATCACCGCATCGAGCATGGTTTGCTCGGGCAGCTCCTTGGCCTCGGATTCGACCATCATGACGGCGTCGCGTGTGCCAGCGACGACCAGATCGAGGGATGTTTCCTTCATCTGCTCGAGCGTCGGGTTGACGACGAACTGGCCGTTGATGTGGCCGACCCGGCAGGCGCCGATCGGGCCCAGGAAGGGCAGGCCGCTGATCGTCAGGGCGGCGCTGGCCCCGATCATCGCCAGCATGTCGGGGTCGTTCTCGCCGTCATGGGCGAGGACGGTGAGAATGATCTGCGTCTCGTTCTTGAAGCTCGAAGGAAAGAGCGGCCGGAGCGGCCGGTCGATCAGCCGCGAGGTCAGCGTCTCTTTTTCGGTCGGCCGGCCTT
Source organism: Geminicoccaceae bacterium (assembly GCA_011390475.1). Classification (GTDB taxonomy): domain Bacteria; phylum Pseudomonadota; class Alphaproteobacteria; order Geminicoccales; family Geminicoccaceae; genus SLRI01. The sequence goes on from JAABSG010000018.1 coordinate 3,011, forward strand.
CGCGCTTGAAAAACCCGCCCGGGATCTTGCCGGCGGCGAACGCTTTTTCCTGGTAATTCACGGTCAGCGGGAAGAAATCCTGCCCCGGCCGAAGCGAGCGGGCACCGACGGCGGTGGCGAGCACCACGGTCTCGCCCATCTGCACCATCACGGCACCATCGGCCTGGCGCGCCACGCGGCCGGTTTCCAGCCTGAGCGTGCGGCCCAGCCACTCCGTCTCTTTGATCGTCGTCTTGAACATTCACTTGACCTTTCTGTGGCCTGCAACGGCAGGCGACCGGTCCGCCACCAGAGCGGACCGGCAGGGCGCCGACATCGGTACGGCAAATCGCCGGGAAGGGGCGCCCGGGCTCGGCGTCAACGCCTGAGGCCGAGCCGCTCGATGAGGGTCCGATAACGCGGACCGTCGTTGCGATTGAGGTAGTCGAGAAGGCGGCGGCGTTGGCCGACCATCATCAGGAGGCCGCGCCGCGACGCGAAGTCCTTCTGGTGTGCCTTCAGGTGCTCGGTGAGGTTGCCGATGCGCTCGCTCAAAATGGCGCACTGCACCTCCGGCGAGCCGGTGTCACCCTCGTGGGTGGCATAGTCCTTGATGAGCGCGTGCTTGCGCTCTTGCGTGATCGACATCGTCTGGTCCTTTTCGGTGACGGCCCCGGCTGGTTACGGAAGTGCCGTTCAGGCGGTGAAGACGCGCAGCGGAGCGAGCTCGCCATCCTGGAGGCGACCGAGGGCGACCAGGCCGCCATCGTTCAGCACCTTGATGGTCCCGCCTTCGACCGTCTCGCCCATGACGAGGCGCGGTGAGATGCGGATGGGGTGACCAGAGCGGAGCCGCGCTGCTTGCGGCTCGGTCACGGCGAGCGCCGGGATGTCGGCCAGCGCCGTCGAGACCGAAACCAATACTTGCGGTAAGCTATCATGTTCGGTGATTTCAACAAGAGCGTCGAGCGCCACGGCGGCCTCTGCGGTGAATGGTCCCACCGCGAGCCGCCTCAAGGCCGTGACGTGGCCGAGGCAGCCGAGCTTTTCGCCCATGTCGCGGGCCAGCGCGCGGATATAGGCCCCTTTGCCGCAGGCCGCCTCGAAGACGGCGTGATCGGCGTCGGATCGCTCGATCAGGACGATTTCGTCGAAGCGGACCTCGCGCTCGGGCAGATCGACGACGTCGCCGCGCCTGGCGATGTCGTAGGCCCGCTCGCCGGCGATCTTGACCGCGGCGAAATCGGGCGGGCGTTGCAGGATGGTGCCGGTGAAGGCGGGCAGCAGGGCCTCGATTTCGGCGTCGCTGGGGCGCTGGTCGCTGGTCTCGAGGATTTCGCCCTCGCTGTCGTCGGTCGTGGTGGACGCGCCGAAGCGGACGGTGAAGCGGTAGCGCTTGGCCGCATCCATGACGTACATGACAGTCTTGGTGGCTTCGCCCAGCGCAATCGGCAGGACGCCGGTCGCCAGCGGATCGAGCGTGCCGCCGTGGCCGGCCTTGGCCGCATCGGTCAGCCGCTTGACCCGGTTGACGACGGCGGTCGAGGTCATGCCGGCGGGCTTGTCGATGATCAGCCAGCCATTGATCCTCTTGCCGCGGCGCTTGCGGTTCATGTCTCGCCCTCGCCGCCTTCGGCCTTGCGATGCGGCTCGAGCCCTTCGGCGATGAGGCTGTCGATCTTGGCCGCGTAGCTGAAGCTGGTATCGGCCTCGAAGCGCAGCTTGGGGGCGTATTTGAGGTTCATCTCGCGGGCCAGCCGGCCGCTCAGCACCGGGGCGACGCGACCCAGGGCCTCCAGCGTAGCGGGCTCGGCATCCTGGCCGAGTTCGGCGACGAAGACCTGAGCGTGGCGCAGGTCACGGCTCATTCGCACCTCGGAGACGGTGAGGCTGACGCTTTGCAGGTGGCGGTTGTGCAGGTCGCCGCGCATCAGGTGCGAGGCTAGCAAATGGCGCATCTGCTCGCCGACCCTGAGCTGCCGCTGTGACGGCGCGGTGTCGGATTTCTGCCTGGTCATCAAGCGGGCCTTTTGGCGGAAAGGATGCGGGGAGGATGATCCTCCCCGCGCCCCACCGGGACTTTGCGGCGTCGCTCTTGACAAGCACCGGTGCAAAGTTCCGAGGGGGCGCGGGGGAAATCGTTTCCCCCGCATACCTAAAGCGTACGCGCGATCTCTTGCACCTCGTAGGCCTCGATGACGTCACCCTGGCGGATGTCGTTGTAGCCCTCGATCGACATGCCGCACTCGAAGCCTTCGCGCACTTCGCGGACATCGTCCTTGAAGCGCTTGAGGGAGCCGAGCTGGCCGTCGTAGACCACCACGTCGTCGCGCAGCAGGCGAGCCCTCGCACCCCGCTTGATCAGGCCGTCGAGCACGCGGCAGCCGGCGATCTTGCCGACCTTCGAGACGCTGAACACCTCGCGAATCTCGGCGTGGCCGAGGATGCTTTCGCGGGCCTCGGGCGACAGCATGCCCTCGAGCAGCGCCTTCATCTCGTCCAGGAGCTGGTAGATGATGGCGTAGTAGCGGATCTCGATGCCTTCGCGCTTGGCCATGTCGCGGGCCTGGGCGTTGGCGCGGACGTTGAAGCCGATGATCACCGCGTTCGAGGCCTGGGCCAGGGTGATGTCGCTCTCGGTGATGGCGCCGACGCCACCATAGAGGACGCGCACGTTGGCTTCCTCGTTGCCGAGCTTCTCCAGCCCCGCCTGGATGGCTTCCAAGGAGCCGTGCACGTCGGATTTGACCACCACCGGCAGCTGCTGGATCTCGCCCGCTTGCAGCTGCGAGAACATCTCCTCGAGCGAGGCGCGGGCCGGGGTGGTCTTGAGCTGCTGCTGCTCGCGGCGTTTGCGGCCACGATAGTCGGCGATGTCACGAGCGCGCTTTTCGTTGTCGACCGCGACCATCTCGTCGCCGGCATCGGGCACCGAATCGAGGCCCTGGATCTCGACCGGCACGGCCGGCCCTGCTTCCTTGACCTGCTCGCCCTTGTCGTTGGTCATCGCCCTGACCCGGCCCCAGGCGGCACCGGCCACGACCAGGTCGCCCTGCCGAAGCGTGCCGTTCTGGACCAGGACGGTGGCAACCACGCCGCGGCCCCTGTCGAGCCTGGCTTCGATCACCGCACCCCTGGCCTCGCGGTCGGGGTTGGCCTTCAATTCCAAGACCTCGGCCTGCAGCTGCAGCTGCTCGATCAGCGTGTCGAGCCCGGTGCGCTTGAGGGCGCTCACCGGCACGGCCAGGACGTCGCCGCCGAAATCCTCGACCACGACGTCGTGGCTCAAGAGGTCCTGCTTGACCCGGTCGGCATTGGCCTCGGGGTGGTCCATCTTGTTGATGGCCACCACCATCGGCACCTTGGCCGCCTTGGCATGGCGGATGGCCTCGATGGTCTGCGGCATGACGCCGTCGTCGGCCGCGACCACGAGCACCACGATGTCGGTGATCGAGGCGCCACGGGCGCGCATCGCAGTAAAGGCGGCGTGGCCCGGGGTGTCGATGAAGGTGACCGGCAGGCCGGCGCCGACATTCACCTGATAGGCGCCGATATGCTGGGTGATGCCGCCGGCCTCGCCGGCCACCACGTCGCTCTTGCGGAGCGCGTCCAGCAGCGAGGTCTTGCCGTGGTCGACATGGCCCATGACGGTGACCACAGGGGCCCGCGGCTGGAGCTTGGCCGGATCGTCGGCCTGGCCCTCGAGACCCAGCTCGACGTCGCTCTCGCTCACCCGCTTGGCCGCCTGGCCGAACTCGGCGAGGACCAGCTCGGCCGTGTCGGCGTCGATCGTCTGGTTGATGGTCACCATGATGCCGTTGCGCATCAGGGCCTTGACCACCTCGGCACCACGAATCGCCATGCGGGCAGCCAAGTCCTGGACAGTGATCGTCTCGGGCACGATGACCTCGCGAATGGTGGGCTCGTTCGAGGTCGCCGATTGCTGCCGCCGCTCGCGATCACGCTGGCGCTTCAAGGCGGCGAGCGAGCGGGTGCGCTCGAGCTCCTCGGCTTCCTCGTCGGTCGCCAGGATCAGCCGCTTGTCGTTGCGCCGCGTGTCGCGCTCGGTACGCCGGAGCGTGTTGCGCCTGTCGCCCTTGCCGGGCTTGCCACGACCTTCCTCGTCGTCGGCCATGACCGGTTGGCGCGCTGTCGACTTGGCCGGCCGCTTGCCTTCCTCGGGTGCCCGAGCCTCGAGTGCCGCCACCTCTTCGGGCGACGGGCCGATCGGCTCGGCGGGCGCTGCTGCCGCGGTCTCCTGGGCCTTGCGGCGCCGTTCCTCGTCGGCCTGCAGCCGAGCTGCCTGCTCTTCGGCTTTCTTGCGGGAATCCTCCTCGGCCTGCCGCCTGGCCTCTTCCTCGGCCTTGCGCCTGGCGGCGGCTTCCTCGTCGGCCTGGCGCCTTGCCGCCTCGTCGGCAGCGCGGCGCGCATTCTCCACCGCCCGGGCGCGCGCTTCCTCCTCGACCTTCTTCGATTCGGTCAGGGCCCGCAGGCGGGAGCGCTTCTCGTCGTCGGTCAAGGTCGGCAGGGTCATCGGCCCGCGACCGCCACCGCTGCGGCTGGGGGCGGCCGGGCGCGGAGCGCGTTGCGGCTCGCTCTGCCGCGCGGCGGGTGCCGCCGGAGCAGCCGCCGCCGCCGGTGCCTTGAGTTGAGTCTCGGTCACACCCGCCCCGGTGGCGGGGCGGGTGGCTGGACCGCGCCGGCGCTTGACCTCGACCGCCACGGCCTTGCTCCGGCCATGGCTGAAGCTCTGCCTGACCGTGCCCTGGTCGCCAGCCTTCTTGAGCTCGAGTCGGCCGCCGGGCGTACCCTTGCCGAGCTCGATTCGCGTATTTCTGTCCTGCCCTTTGGCGTCGCTCATCTTGCTCGTCACGTCCCTTGCTGCTCGTCCACGCCGCCTGCACCCACGCTGGGTGCCCGATGCCGAAACCCGTCCAGTTTCGCCGCATCGGTCGTGAGGCGCGTGGCCAATCTACCGTTTTTGATCCAGGCATGCACCACCGCATCGCGGCCGAGTGCCCGGCCCAATTCCGTCCGGGTGAAGTGGTCGACGACCGGCCCCTCACCCTGTTTCGCTCTCAACTTCTGCCGCCCGTGGACGGCCGCGTCACTCGCCTCGAGCAACACGCCAGGCGCACCCGTGGCCAGCACCGCGGCCACTTGATCGAAGCCCGAGATCAGCTCGCCCGCGCGTCTCGCGAGGCCGATAGCATCGAGGCAGCGCTGCACCAAGAGCCGCTCGAGCAGCGCCGGCAGGTCCGCCGGCACTGCGACCGTTCCGCCCGCCTGGCGATCGAACGCGCGCCGTTTGACCGCTTGGGCGACGCTCTGCGCGTTCGACTCGACCCAAAAGCCCCGGCCCGGCAGTCGTCCCGCGAGATCGGGAACGAGCCGCCGCTCGTGATCGACCACGAAGCGCAGCATCCCGCGACAGTCGCCGCTCTCGCGGCTCGCGAGATCGCGGCGCTCCGGGCCCGTCGGAGCGGTATCGGCCGCGGGCACGATAGCCTCGTCCGACATCACTTCGGGGCTCGAAGCGGTGCGATCGGTGGCGGGCAACATGGCAGACATGGCGATCAGGAGGTCGTCTCCGCGCGTTCCTCGGTGTCGTGCACCGCTTCGACCTCGTCGTCGCCTTCCGGCTCCGCCTCGATCCACCCCAGCACCAGCCGTGCCTGAAGGATGAGGTCACCGGCGGTGGCCTCGTCCATCGGCACCTCGCCGGCGAGCATCTCGACCAGCTCGTCGGCGGCGAGATCGGCGAAGTCCTCGAGGCTCTTCACCGCCTTTTTGGCGAGCGTCACCTTGGTCTTCAGATCGATCAGCGGGAACTCCTGCAGATCCTCGGCCAGCTCGAGCCCGGCTGCCTCCTGGACCAGGAGCTCTTCCTGCTCGGCGAGATAGGCCGCGGCCCGTTCCTTCAAGGCGTCGGCGATCTCCTCGTCGAAGCCCTCGATCGACGCCAGCTCGTCGAGCTCGCTATAGGCCACGTCCTCGACCGTCGAGAAACCCTCGGTGGCGAGCAGCTGGGCGATCACCTCTTCGACGTTCAGGGCCTCGATGAAGAGCTCGGTGGCCTCGCTGAATTCGCGGTTGCGCCGTTCGCTGTCCTCGCCCTCGGACATGATATCGATGTCCCAACCGGTGAGCTGGGAGGCGAGCCGCACGTTCTGCCCACGCCGGCCGATGGCGATGTGCTGCATGTGGTCGGGCACGATCACCTCGATCCGCCGACCCTCGGGGTCGAGCACGACCTTCGAGACCTCGGCCGGAGCCAGGGCGTTGACGACGAAGGTGGCGGGATCGGACGACCAGGGGATGATGTCGACCTTCTCGCCGACGAGCTCCTGCACGACCGCTTGGACACGGCTGCCGCGCATGCCGACGCAGGCGCCCACGGGATCGATCGAGCTGTCCTTGGAGATGACGGCGATCTTGGCACGTGAGCCCGGATCGCGGGCCACCGACTTGATCTCGATGATGCCGTCGTAGATCTCCGGCACTTCCTGCTCGAACAGCTTGGCCATGAATTGCGGGTGGGTGCGCGAGAGGAAGATTTGCGGGCCCCGGGTCTCGTGGCGCACGTCGTAGAGGAAGGCCCGGATCCGGTCCTTGTTCCTGAAGCTCTCGCGCGGGATCAGGTCGTCGCGACGGACGATGGCCTCGGCCCGGCCGAGCTCGACCAGCACGTTGCCATGCTCGGTCCGCTTGACCTCGCCGATGACGACCTCGCCGATCCGGTCCTTGAATTCGTTGTACTGGCGCTCGCGCTCGGCATCCCGCACCTTCTGGACGATCACCTGCTTCGCACTTTGCGCGGCGATGCGGCCGAGATCGATCGGCGGCAGGGGATCGAGAATGAGATCGCCCTCTTGCGCTGCCGGGTTGCGCTCACGCGCCTCGTCCAGGCTGATCTGCCGGGCGAAATCTTCGACCTCCTCGGCCACCTCGAGCTGGCGAAACAGCTTGATCTCGCCGGTCTTGCGGTCGATCTCGGCGATGATCTCGTGCTCGAGGCCGTATTTCTTGCGGGCAGCCGTCTGCACGGCCTGCTCGAGGGCTTCGATCACCTCGACCGGGTCGATGCCCTTCTCCTGGGCCACGGTCTCGGCGACCCGCAACAATTCCGCCCGCCCTAATCCGGCGCTGAGCTCCATCCGCCTACTCCCTTGCCTCATGCGCGCCGGCATTGCCCTTCAGGGCGGCCGCGATCAGCGCATCGGTCAACACCAGTTTGGCTTTCTTGATCCGGGCGAACGGCACGCGCCATTCCGCTCCGTCGATCGTCAGCAACACGTCGCCGTCCCCGGCCACCCCGTCGAGCCGGCCGATCAGGCGCTTGCGCCCCTCGTGCGGCTGGTCGAGCTCGGCCCTGATCTCGTGACCGGCGAACCGCGCGAAATCGTCCGGGCGGACCAGCGGCCGATCGATCCCGGGCGAGGACACTTCGAGCGAATAAGCGCCCTCGATCGGATCCGCGACATCGAGGACCGCCGAGACGGCGTGGCTGATCTCTGCACAGTCGTCGACAGTCATGGAGGATTTCTTGTCCAGAGGCTCGGCCATGACCTGCAACGTCCGTCGCTGCCCGCCCACGAGCCTGACCTGCACGAGATCGAAGCCGAGATCGTGCAGCGTCGGCGCCAAGAGAGCCGCGATATCGTCGAGTCTGTTACCCGCCTGTTCCGTCGTCATTCGTAAAACGTCGTTTTCCCGTCCATGGTCTGGCTATCGGCACTGTCGCGAGAGTCGGCCGGCCGCTGGTCTCGGCTTCCCGGCAAAACCCGAGGAGCGCACAACCGCAGCACAAAAACAAAAAAGAGCGGGCCGAAACCCACTCTGCTTTCGAAAGCCGAGATTTAAGGATGTTATGGGGTCAAATGCCGGCGGATGCAAGCTTCTCGGCACGGGGGCGGCGCAAGAAGCGCAAGAAAACCGGCCGCCTACCGGCGGCCAGCGCTTTCTCTTCGTAGCGTGTCGGCGGCCAATCGGCCGGCCGGGTGCGCCAATCCTCGGGGCCGGAAACCTGCCAATCGAGTCGTCGCTCGGCCAGCAGGTGGGCCAGGATCCAGCGTCGATAGCCCGGATCGTCGGTGGCCACCCGAAGTTCGCCGCCATCGGCCAAGAGATCGGCGAAGCGGGCCGTCGTCGCCGCGTTGATGATCCGCCGCTTCCAGTGCCGTTTTTTCGGCCAAGGGTCGGCGAAGAGCACGAAGATCCGCTGCAGTGAGGCCAGGGGCAGCCGATCGAGGAGCAGGCGGGCGTCGTCGACGAAGAGCCGGAGATTGTCGAGCCCGTCGGTCTCGATCTCCCGCAGCAGCCGGGCCGCGCCATCGAGATAGGGCTCCACGCCGATCAACCCGACCTCGGGGTTGGCCGCCGCCTGTCGTGCCAGATGCTCGCCGCCGCCGAAACCGATCTCCAGCCAGACCCGCTCGCGGGGTGGCGTGAAGAGCGCCGCCGGCACGAGCTCACCGTGCTCCGGCAGGCTCAGGCCGCGTTCGGGCAGGAGCCGCTCGAGCCGTTCCCTGGCCTTGGGTCCGAGCCCCGGTCCACTGCGTCTGCCGTAGAGGACACGCCGGGGCCGAGCGGCGGGCTCGGCTCCGGTGCTGTCCGGCTCGTTCGAGCGCGTAGCCGACGGCTCAGTTGAAGGCGCGCTTGAGCTCGTCAGCGAGATCGGTCCGCTCCCAGGAGAAGCCGCCATCGGCGGTGGCGGTACGGCCGAAATGGCCGTAGGCGGCGGTGCGCGCATAGATCGGCTTGTTGAGGTCGAGCCGGCGGCGGATGCCGCGTGGGCTGAGGTCGAGATCCATCAGGATCTCGGCGAGGCGGACCTCGTCGACCTCGCCGGTGCCGTCGGTGTTGACATAGATCGAGAGCGGCTTGGCCACGCCGATCGCATAGGAGAGCTGGATCAGGCACTTCTTGGCGAGGCCGGCCGCGACCACGTTCTTGGCCAGATAGCGAGCGGCGTAGGCGGCCGAGCGGTCGACCTTGGTCGGGTCCTTGCCCGAAAACGCGCCACCGCCGTGCGGGGCGGCACCGCCATAGGTGTCGACGATGATCTTGCGGCCGGTGAGCCCGGCGTCACCGTCGGGGCCGCCGATGATGAACTGGCCCGTGGGATTGACGTAGAACTCGTCCTCGGGCGGCATCCAGCCCTCGGGGAGCACTTTTTTCGCCACACCGCGGACGATCTCGCGGACCTGGGCCGTCGAGGCGGACTCCTTGTGCTGGGTCGAGACGACTAGCGAGGTGCAGGCGACGGGTCTGCCGCCGGCGTAGCGCAGGGTCACCTGGCTCTTCGAATCGGGACCGAGCTCCGGCATTTGTCCCGCGTGGCGGGCCTCCGCCATGAGCTGCAGGATCTGGTGCGCATAGGTGATCGGCGCCGGCATCAGGACCGGGGTCTCGTCGCAGGCGAAGCCGAACATGATGCCCTGATCGCCCGCACCCTCGTCCTTCTCCGCGCCACCGTCGACGCCCATGGCGATGTCGGTCGACTGCTCGTGCAGGTAGACGTCGATCGCGGCGTCACGCCAATGGAAGCCCGCCTGCTCGTAGCCGATGGCGCGGACCGCCTCGCGGGCGACGCAGCGGACGTGGTCGTGGGTGATGCCGGCGGGGCCGCGGACCTCACCGGCGATGACGATGCGGTTGGTGGTGGTCAGCGTCTCGCAGGCGACCCGGGCCTCGGGCTCGGCCGCCAGATAGGCGTCCACCACCTCGTCCGAGATGCGATCGCAGACCTTGTCCGGATGGCCTTCGGAGACGGATTCGCTGGTGAACAGATAGTCGTTGGCGACCATGAGCCGTCTTCTCCAAATTGTTGGGGGTGGCCGTGTTTAGGCGCCGAAGTGGCGGCGCTTCAAGTCCGGATATGGCCGAGATAGCGCCAGATAGCCGCCGCCCCCCTGGCCAAGTTTTTGTAATGCGACGTTTTTTTGCGCTGTAGCGGCATCATCGGTCGCGCGCAAAAAAAATACCGCGACGGACCGAGAACTCTGCCGCGCCGGCGAACAGGGCGGCGCCGACAATCAACAGGCCGGCGCTCCAGGGTATGCGCGTGGGCAGGGGTGGGGTGGCCAAGGCGCGCGGCAACACGGCATCGGCCGTGCCCATCGCGCCGAGCGGCAGCGTGGCGACGATCCGCCCCTTGGCGTCGGTGATCAGCGAAATCCCGGTATTGGCGGCGCGGACCAGGGGCAGGCCGGTCTCGACGCTGCGCATCCGCGCCATCCCGGCATGCTGGTGCGGCCCGCTGGAGATACCGAACCACGCGTCGTTGGTGACATTGGCCAACCAGCGCGCCCGGCCGGTCCCGTCGGTGCCGTGTCCGGCGAAGGCCGCCTCGAAGCAGATCAGCGGGCTGAACGGCGAGAGCCCGTCGACCGCGATCGTCGCCCGGGCGCGCCCGGGCGCGAAATCGACGCTGCCGACCGCCAACGCCTCCAGCCCGAGCCGGCCGAAGACGGCGCGAAACGGCAGGAACTCGCCGAACGGCACGAGGTCGACCTTGTCGTAGCGGGCCAGGATCTCGCCACTGCTCGCCACCGTGTAGACGCTGTTGTGCAAGATCGGCGGGTCGACCGACGGATCGTAGAAGTTCGCACCCAGGACGACATGCCCGCCCGGGCGGACGATGCTGCCGATCAGCTCGCGCACCAGGGCGGAGTCCTCGAGCGAATAGGGCACAGCGCTTTCCGGCCAGACGACGACGTCCGGGACGAGCCCGGCAGGTGCCGTGGGGTCCGGCGTCTGCGAGAGCTGCAGGTGGCGCTCGAACCAGCGCTGGCGCAGCTCCGGGTCCCATTTGTGGTGTTGGGCGATGTTGCCCTGAACCAGGCGGACCACCGGCTGCTCGCCGTCCCGGGCGAGCGGCAGGTCGGCGCCGAGGCGCCAGTGGCCGTAGCCGGCGGCGCCGAGGACGATCAGCAGGGCCGCGGCAGCCGGGAGAACGCGGGCGTGGCCGCTCGCTTGCCAGGCGAGGCCGGTGAGAGCGGCCAGCCAGGCGAGGACGAAGCTGGCGCCGGTGGTGCCGAGCAGGCCGACGAGCTGGAGCGACGTGTCGTGGGCGGCCAGGCTCAGCGACAGCGGGTTCCAGGGGAACTGCACGCCCCAGCGGCCGCGCACGATCTCGCCCACGCACCAGAGGGTGGCGAAGAGCAGCGATGCCGCCCAGGGACTCCGCCAGCGGCGGCCGCCGAGCAGGGCCAATGGCAGGGCGGTCAACACCGCGAGGACGGCAGCGAGGCCGAGCACGCCGGGAACGGCAAGGGCGCCGAAGCGCTCGGCATCGGCGAAGAAGGCGATGCCGACCCAGTAGTGCCCGGCGAGGTGGAAGCCGACGCCGAAGAGCCAAGCGACGAGGAAGCCCCGCCCGTAGCTCGGGGCCTGGAGCAGCGCCGAAAAGAGCACGGCCGGGAGCAGGACGGCCGGCAGGATACCCAAGGGCGGCAGGGCCAGGGCGACCGAGGCGCCGGCGACCGGCATCAGCCAGAGCCGGCGCCAGCGCCACCGGCCGCGCTCGACCAGGGTCGGCGCGGCCGCCGTGCTCAACCCGAGGTATCCTCGGCGGTGCTCGCCCGCTCGGTCGCCGGCGCTGCGCCGCCGCGGTCGTGGCTTCGGGGCTTGATCCAGACCCGCTTGATCCGCCGCGGATCGGCCTCGAGGATGTGGAAGACGAAGCCCGCCGGGTGGTGCACCTCTTCGCCCGCCTCCGGGATCCGGTCGGCCATGGTGACGATCAGCCCGCCCAACGTGTCGACCTCGTCGCGCTCGTCCTCGGCCAGAAGCTCGCAGTCGAGCTCTTCTTCGAGCTCGTCGAGCTCGAGCCTGGCATCGGCCTCGAAGCCGCCGTCGGTGCGGCGGACGAGCTGGGCGGGCTCCTCGTGACTGTGCTCGTCGTGGATCTCACCCAGAAGCTCGACCACCAGGTCCTCGACCGTGACCAGACCGTCGGTGCCGCCGAACTCGTCGACGACGGCGACCATGTGGGTTTGGCTGCGACGCAGCTCCAACAAGAGATCGAGCACGCGCATCGAGGGCGGCACGACCGGCACCGGACGCATCACCTCGGCCAGGACGAAGTGCTCGCCGTCACCCCAGAAGGGCAGCAGGTCCTTGATGTGGACGAGCCCGGCCACGTCGTCGAGCGTATCCCGATAGACCAGGAGGCGCGAATGGCCGGCGGTGCGCATGGCCGCCACGATGTCGCCCAGTGCGGCGCCGATCTCGATCGCCCGAATGTCCGCCCGGGGCACCATGACGTCCTCGACGCGAAGCTCGCCGAAGCTCAAGGCATTGAGCAGCAGCTCGCGCTCCTCGGCGGTGAACTGCTCGGGCCCGGTACCGGTCTCCGGCTCCTCGAGCAGGTCTTCCAAGGTCTCGCGCAGGCCGCCATTGCTGCTCTCGCCCGAGGCCAGCTCGCGCAAGCGGCGGAGCAGGCCCTCGAGCATCGAGGGGCTGGCAGCAGGCGTGCGGGCGAGTTGCCTCATCGCGAGGCTCCCGCCATGGCCGGCTCGGCAAGGCGGTTCGGCGAGCCTGCATCGACATCTGGGTCGACAGCCGAGTCGGCATAGGGATCGGCGTAGCCGAGCCCGGCCAGCACCCGGGTCTCCAGCGCCTCCATCGTCGCTGCCTCGCCATCGTCAACATGGTCGTGGCCGAGCAAATGGAGCACGCCGTGCACGATCAAGTGGGCCAGATGGGCCTCGACCGTTCGGCCGAAATCGTCCGCCTCGCGCACCGTGGTCTCGAGCGCCACGACGATGTCGCCGAGGAGCAGCGGCTGGCCCGGCTCGCGTGGCATCGCCGGATCGTCACCTGGAAAGGAGAGCACGTTGGTGGGCTTGTCCTGGCCGCGAAAGTCGCGGTTCAGGACCCGCTGCTCGGCGTCGTCGGTCAACCTGATGCCGACCTCGACCGCGCTGTCCAGCAGAGGCGGGTCCAGCAGAGGCGGGTCGAGCAGAGACGGGTCGAGCGGGGCGGGAAAAGTGCGCAAGGCCGCGATTGCGGCATCGTGCACGATGGTCTCGAGATCGGTGACGGTCGTGCGCCAAGCGCCATTGCCGACCGCCACCTCGATAGATGGGCTACTGTCACTGTCCATTGTGCTTTTGTCGGCGCGGGCCAAGCGCCATCGATCTCCTCTCTTCGGGTTTCAGGTCTGAACCGCCGGCGGCCGGGCCGGCGTGTCGTTTTCATAAGCCTCGACGATCTTGGTCACCAGCGGGTGCCGCACGACGTCGGAGCGGTCGAAGCGCACGGTCGCGACCTCGGGGATGCCTTGCAGCTTGGCGGCGGCATCGGCGAGGCCGGATGGGGCGCCGGCGGGCAGGTCGATCTGGGTCGGATCGCCCGTCACCACCATGCGCGAGCCCTCGCCGAGCCGGGTCAAGAACATCTTCATCTGCGACGGCGTCGTGTTCTGCGCCTCGTCGAGAATGACGAAGGCATGGCTCAAGGTTCGCCCGCGCATGAAGGCCAAGGGAGCGATCTCGATCTGTCCCTGCTCGATCCGCGTCTGCAGCTTGCCCTCGGGCAGCATGTCCTGCAGCGCGTCGTAGAGCGGGCGAAGGTAGGGATCGACCTTCTCCTTGAGGTCACCGGGAAGAAAGCCCAGCCGTTCGCCGGCCTCGACCGCGGGGCGCGACAGGATGATCCGCTCGATCCGCCGCTGCCGCATGAAGGAAACGGCGGCGGCCACCGCGAGATAGGTCTTGCCGGTGCCGGCGGGGCCGAGCGCGAAGACCAGATCACGCTCTTCCAGAGCCTTGAGGTAGGCTGCCTGGTTGGGCGAGCGCGGCGTGATCGAGCGGCGGTCGGTGCGCACTTCGTGGGTAAAGCCGACGCCATCGCCGTTGCCACGGACCATTCGAAGTGCCGCATCGACATCGTCACGGCCGACGTCGCGGCCGTGTTTCAGCTGGGCATAGAGGCGGTTCAGGACGGCGGTGGCCGTCTCGACCTCGGCGTCGCTTTCGCCCTGGATGAAGATCTCGTTGCCACGGGTGACGATACTGACCGGTAGTTGCTGCTCGATGCGCGCGATGTTGACATGGTGTTGGCCGAAGAGCGCGGCACATGTTGCATTGTCATCGAAGCGGACTCGATGGCTCGAGCCCTGGAAGTCGGCGAGCGGGGCTATGGTGGTCAGGCGAACGTCTCCTCGGGCTGGGCTGGACCGTGGGCCGCGCCCAGGGCCCCGCGGGTGAGCGGGTCGGCTACCGGCGGCTGATCGGCGAGCCGGCCGGCGAGGCTATGCGGGAAGGCTGCGGCGATCTCGACCGGGCGAATGGTGCCGATCGACTCTGCCGATGCCGTCACGTGCACCGCCTGCAGATAGGGTGTACGGCCGACCAGCTGGCCCGGATGCCGGCCCGGCCGCTCGAACAGCACGGGCAGCGTCAGGCCCACGGTTCGGGCGTTGAAGTCGGCGGCCTGGGCCTCGAGCAGCGTCTGCAGCCGGGCGAGCCGTTCGCCCCTGACGCTCTCCTCGACCTGCCGCGGCATGACCGCGCCCGGCGTGCCCGGCCTCGGGCTGTATTTGAAGGAGAAGGCCTGGGCGAAGCCGACCCGCCGGACGAGATCGATCGTCGCCTCGAACTCGGCGTCGCTTTCGCCCGGAAAGCCGGTGATGAAATCGGACGAGAGGGCGATGTCCGGGCGCACCTCGCGCAGCCGGTCGACGACCCGCTCGAAGTCCCGAGCGCTGTAGCCACGATTCATCGCCTGAAGGACCCGGTCAGAGCCCGACTGCACCGGCAGGTGCAAGAAGGGCATGAGGGCCGGCACTTGCCCGTGCGCCAGGATCAGCTCCTCGTCCATGTCGCGAGGATGCGAGGTGGTGTAGCGCAACCGATCGAGCCCATCGATGGCTGCCAGCTCGCGGATCAGGCGGGCGAGGCTCCAGCTCCGCCCTTCTGGTCCTTGGCCGTGATAGGCATTCACGTTCTGACCCAAGAGCGTGATCTCGCGAGCCCCGCCGGCGACCAGCCGGCGTGCCTCGGCGAGAATGGCAGCCCCTGGCCGGCTCTCCTCGGCCCCACGCGTGTAAGGCACCACACAGAAGGTGCAGAACTTGTCGCAACCTTCCTGGATGGTGAGGAAGGCCGAGATCGGCGATTGCCCGGCGCTTTCGGGCAAGAGGTCGAACTTGCTCTCGAGTGGAAAGTCGGTGTCGAGCTGGCCGCCGGCTGCGCGCTCGCGCCGGGCCAGAAGCTCGGGCAGGCGGTGATAGGTCTGCGGGCCGACGACGATGTCGACGAAAGGTGCCCGCTCCAGCATGGCGGCCCCTTCGGCCTGGGCGACACAGCCGGCGACGACGAGGCGGAGATCGCCATCGCCCGCGGCACGGCGCTCGTCTCGCATCACCCGCAACCGCCCGAGTTCGGAATAGACTTTTTCGGCCGCTTTTTCGCGGATGTGACAAGTATTGAGGACGACGAGGTCCGCGGCTGCCGCATCGGACACCTGGGTATAGCCGTGGCGTGCCAGGAGGCCGGCCATCCGCTCGCTGTCGTAGACGTTCATCTGACAGCCGTAGGTCTTGATGTGCAGTTTTTTCGGCAAGGTGCTCGGCTCGGTCGTGGCGGCGGCTCGTTCGGCGTGATGGCGCCCGAGTTCGCCTTCGGGGGATTGCGTCATGTGGGGCATGAACCCGTGGGCACAAGCACTATCGCCCGACACGCGAAGCGCTGTTCCAGCGGTCCGTGCCGGCTGCCGTGGTCGGCTTTCGTTATGAGCAAGGCACCTCGGCGGTCTCCGTCATGTCCACTTCCCGATCGGCCGACGGCAGCCGCGCCGACCCGTCATGCACCAAGAGCGTTAGTCGTCCATTTCGATGTCGGTCAACCATGATCGCCACAGTCGCGCAGATTGGCGACAACTTCTTGACAAACGCTTAACACAAAACGCTTTTCGACGCAAAACGGGCGACGATGAACGCCGCCCGATCTTGCGAAGTCGCCGATGCGCTTCGAGGTTGAGGCGAGGCGATCGATTTCGCCGCGCCACTCACCGCCGAGCGTCAGGAAACGGCCTTGCGACCGCGGGCCCGCGGCTTGGTGCCGAGGCCGATCTTCTTGGCGAGGCTGCTGCGCTGCTCGGCATAGGCCGGGGCGACCATCGGATAGTCGTCGCTGAGACCCCATCGACGACGGTAGTCGTCCGGGGTCATGTCGTAGCGGGTCTTCAGGTGCCTTTTCAGCATCTTCAGTTTCTTGCCGTCCTCGAGACAGATCAGATGATCCTGCTGGATCGACTTCTTGATCGGCACGGCGGGTACGGGCTTTTCCGGTTCTGCCTCCGGCTGTGCCTGGCCTTGTTCGGCCAGCCCGGTGTACACGAGCCGGATGAGCTGCGGCAGGTCGCTGACGGCGACGGTGTTGTTCGAGACGTGCGAGGCGACTATCTCGGTAGTCAGCGACAGCAGCTCATTTTGGCTCAATTGTTCGGTCATTCTCTGGTTGTCCTTTCGCCGAAGCATAGAAGGCTATGACGGGCGAAATATATTTACTCGTCCAGGGGATGCAAGAGGCATTTTCGGCTTTTTCGAAGTTTCCGGCAGGGTTCAGCAAAAAGGGGACAAGTAGCGGCATGAAGGCGAATGCGGAGTTGGACATCACCGGGGACAGCTGCCCGATGACGTTTGTGCGAACCAAGGTGAAGCTGGAGTCGATGCGCCCGGGGGAACTGCTCTGCGTGCGGCTCAAAGGCGGTGAGCCGCTGGCCAACGTGCCGCGCGCGGTGCTCGACCACGGTCATCACGTGCGCGGGACCGAGGCGTTGGCCGACGACGTCTACGCACTCTGGATCGAAGTCAAGGTCTAGCCGGCCGCGGCTTCGGCTCAGGACGCCGGTGCCGGGCTCCCGGCAAGCGCTTCGACCAGATCGGCACGCATCGTATAGGCGTGCATTCGCGTGCCGTCGGGCCTGGCGTAATAGTCGGGCCGGGTGCCGACCCGGCTGAAGCGATAGCGTTCGTAGAGGGCCTGGGCCGAGAGGTTGTCGATCGCGACCTCGAGGAACATGGTCCGCGCACCGGCATCGAAGCAGTTCTGCATGCTCAGCCGGAGGATCGCCGCGGCCACCCCACGCCGGCGCTGCGCCGGCACCACGCCCAGCGACAAAAGCTCGCACTCGTCGCGGACCACGCGCAGAAGTGCGAAGCCGACGCCGCGCAAGCTGTCGAACGAGGCGAAGCCGCCGCCGGTCTGCCGGGCGATCAGCCCGAAACCGCCGGGCAGGGCCAGGAGGTGGGCGAGATCGGCGCGGCTCCAGCCTTCCTCGAAGCAATGCTTGTGCAGCCGTGCCAAGCGACCGAGGTCGAAGGCGCCGACCGGCTTGATCGTCAATTGCGGCTCGCTCTTGAAGGACAGCACCGGCTCAACCCTCGAGCTGCACGAGCGCCCGCCCGGCGCCGGGACGCGCATCCGCGCCGCGGGCGTAGCAGGGGTGGAGTTTGAAGCCGTCGACCGGCAGCGTGCCGCGCGCCAGGCCGCGTTCGGCGGCGAGGGCCACGCCCGCGGCATCCAACCGGCCTTCGACGACGTTCACCGCCTGTGGCGCGAGATGCGGAACGACGAGCGCTGCGCCCTTGCCGACCAGCTGCCAGGCGCCTCGGAGCCCGGCCGCGGCCGCCTCGGGCGTAAGTACTTCCGGGGCCCCGAGCGGCGTACCCGCCGGATCGAATCGCTGTAGAAAGACCTGGCCGCGCCGCGCATCGATGACGGCCGCGATCGGCAACGCCGCACGGCCGGTAAGCAGAAGGCGTCGGTCGATCAGGGGGGCGGCCAGGGCTTCGAGCGTGGTGACGGGAACGACGGCGAGCCCGGTCACCAGCGCCAGCCCACGGGCGGCGGCGAGGCTGGTGCGGATGCCGCTGAAGCTGCCGGGGCCGACCGTGACGGCGAGACCATCGAGGGTGGCGAGGTCCATGCCGGCGGCGGCCAGCACGGCCTCGATCAGGCGCGGCAGGCGCTCGGCATGGCCGATGCCGCCATCGCTGAAACGCACCGCCAAGGGCCGGCCGTCCAGGAAGACGCCGGCCGAGCAGCCGTCACCGGCCGTATCGAAGGCTAAAAGCCGCAAGCGTCGCCCTGCCGCCGGTCGATGGGATCAACGATCAGGAGACGGCGCGGACCTCGACCACCTCCGGCACATAGTATTTCAGCAGATTCTCGATGCCGCTCTTCAAGGTCACGACCGAGCTCGGGCAGCCCGAGCAGGCGCCGCGCATGTGCAGATAGACGATGCCGCGGTCGAAGCCCTGAAAGACGATGTCGCCGCCGTCCTGCGCCACGGCCGGGCGCACGCGGGTGTCGATCAGCTCCTTGATCTGCCGGACCGTGGCGTCGCTCTCGTCGAGGCGGATGCCGTCGTCGATGTCGGCACCCGCGGCCAGCACCGGGTCGCCCGACATGAAGTGCTCCATGATGGCACCCAGGAGCGCCGGCTTGAGCATGTACCAGTCCTCGGCGCCTTCCTTGGTCACCGAGATGAAGTCCTGGCCGAGATAGACGCCGGTGACCCCGTCGATGGCGAAGAGGCGGGCGGCGAGCGGCGACAAGGTGGTCGCCTTTTCGGCGTCGGTGATGTCGACCACGCCCTCTTCCATCACGGCGCGGCCGGGCAGGAACTTCAAGGTCGCCGGGTTCGGCGTGGTCTCGGTCTGGATGAACATCGGGTCTCCTCCAACCTTTCCGGTCAGTTCTGCAGAATCTGGATGGTCTCGGTCAGCTGCTGGTGGGCGCGCAAAAGCATGAAACCCTGATGGGCGAGATGATTGGGTGCCACCTTGGCGCTCAGCCGGTTGTTCATGACCACCCAGGGATGGATATGATTCACCTGATCGAGCGATCTCAGCATCAACTCCCATTTGGGGCCGGCGCCGCGTTGCTCAATGGCCGGCGCGAAATCATAGCGCAACTCCCGCAGCACGAGGTAGTAGGCGTAGACCTGTCCCTTGATCTCGTAGAACAAGTCGTCGATCGAGAGGTCGAACCAGAACATCGCGTGATGATCGACCCGGTCGCTGAGTGCTGCGGCCGAGGAGCCGATATCGGCGGCGATCCGCTGCATGGTGTCGATCAGATTGTCCGAGCGTCGCTCGAAGACGGCGTTGCCCCCTGCCAGCCGCTCGTTGTAGCGCTCGAGCGCCCGCACGGCCTGGCGGTACTGGCTGTCCGAGGAGGCCTGGATCGGCGTCATCGAGAACTCGAGGATCCAGATGTCGGGGGGAAAGCGCAGCCGCCCGCTGGCGTTGACGATGTCCGGATCGAATTGGGTCGAGTTCCTGGCCCGGGTCAGGTGGTCGGCGAGCTCGAGGGTGAAGCGGGAGAGCGCCTGGACCATGCCGATCTGAAAACTGGGGGCATTGTCGAGCACTGCTGTCGGCATGAAGAAGGGGTCGTTGGCGAGCCAGCGATGCCGGTCGACCTCGCGGTCGATGACCGCGGCGGTCACCGCCACGGTGCGCGAGGCGCCTTCGGGCACCGCGAGGTCGGCGGCGAAGGCAGGATCGGCATCGATCCGGTGAAACCAGAAAGCGCCGAGCGCATAATAGAGGCCGATCAGGACGACGAGGGCCACAGTCAGTCGAAACCAGCGCCGGGCCGGCCGCGCCGTTCTCTTCCCGCTCACGTCTCGCACGCTCTCGGTCGCCATGTGCCGCACCTCCCGCAGGCTCGGGGCAAGGTGGCATTCGCAGCGATCCAGAGCAAGCGCTCGTCGGTCGCAGCCGGCCGTTGGCGCGCGGCGACCGGGCAGCGCTCCCCGAGGGGCAAGTCGCCGCCGGGGCGCAAGTCGGTCGTCCGTTGTTTGCTCGCCCCACTGCCCGGGCTAGCTGGTCGGGACGTCGGGATGGCCTGGTTGGTCCGAATTACGTGGTGTGGCGGACCAGGTCGCCGCCACTGGGCAACCTTCAGTGGGTCCCCGCGGTTGTCGGGTCACCGTGCTCGGTCGGCCGCCGTGGTCGATGGATTGTTCATTCGAACGACCGGACCCGGCGCGCGACACGGGTCCGGTCAGCGGTGGTGCGGCGTGTGGCCGCTGGCTCAGCGGATGCTGGCGGTAGCGCCCACGGCGGGCATCATGATCCGGCTGGGTGGTACATGCGCCCAACGGGTGGTGGCGTTGACCGTGTAATAGGGGGTGTAGTTGGCGACCCGGTCGTGCGGCAAGACGGCGTTGGTCAGATTGTCGAGGACGACGGCGGTGTCGCGCTTGTAGACGACCAGCACGGCGTGGGCGAGGTTGCGGATCTCGTCCTGGACGACCGCGAGGCGGAGCTGGTCGTCGGCCACGCCCAAGAGCTTGAGCGAGACGTATTTGGTGATCGCGTAGTCCTCGCAATCGCCGGAGTTCTCGAGGAACTCGAGGGGCGATGCCCAGTAGTCGGACTTGCCGTAGACCGCCCGATCCGGGCGGTAGCGCCACTGGTTGACGAAGCGGTTGACCCGGGTGACCTGCTCGTTCATCGGCGCACCTTCGAGCTCGACCAAGAGCTCCTGCCAGAGGCGCACACCGCGGCTCGGGCAGGCGGCGGGGTCCTTGCGGCAGGCCGCATAGATCGGCTGCTCGCGTTCGATCCGTTGCAGCACCGCCTGCCATTGGCGCAGGCCGTCATGGGATTCCGCGCGGATCTCCGCCGTCTTGAAAAGGGCAATGGGCAGCGTCGCATGGGCTCCAGCGAACGGCAAGAGCGAGAGGACGGCGGCATAGAGCCAATGACGCATGGCTTGTTCTCCGACTTGTTCGAGCACCCGACCCTGGGCGCCGTGGCAAGCGCAGGATGACCGTTGCTGATGAAAATCCCGTTTCGGCAATTGGTTAGCCGGCGTTAGGGAGCGCCTTCTTGTACGCCGGACGCCGCCTCCGGCCCTGGCCTGCCGGCAGCACCGGCCGGCTGGCGCAGGCGCAGCACGTAGCCGATGATCTCGGCCACGGCCTGGTAGTGCTCGGGCGGAATCATCGAGCCGAGCTCGACACTTCGGTGCAGGGCACGGGCCAAGGGCGGGTTTTCGACGATCGGCACGTCGTGTTCCTTGGCGACGGTCCGAATCCTGAGCGCCACCTCGTCCACCCCCTTGGCGACCACCTTGGGTGCCACGGTGACGCCGCTTTCGTAGCGGAGAGCCACGGCGAAATGGGTCGGGTTGGTGACGATGACGGTGCTGGTCGGCACCTCGGCCATCATCCGCTGCCGGGCTTTTTCCATGCGCAGCTGGCGCAGGCGCTGCTTGATCATCGGATCGCCGTCGCTCTGCTTGTGCTCGTCCTGGACGTCACGTCTGGACATCCGCATCTGCTTCATGAATTCGAAGCGCTGGTAGGCGTAATCGACGGCGGCGACGAGGGTGAGACAGGCGGCGATCGTGGCGATCACCCAAAGGGCGGTCTCCCACAAGAAGGTCATCGACGCGGTCACCTCGAGGTGACCGGACGCCACCAAGCGCTGCCGGCTCGGCCAGACCACGGCCGTGCCGATCGCGGCCATCAGTGTGATCTTGACGAGGCCCTTGAGGAACTCGACCATGGATTTGAGCGAAAAGAGCCGCTTGAAGCCGGCGAGCGGCGAGATGCGGTCGAGTTTGGGCTGGAGGTTCTCGGTGCTCCAGAGAATGGCGTTCTGCAGCGCCGGGGCGGCGATCGCGGCGACCGTGCTGACCGCCAAGGGGATGACGAGGGCCAGGGCCAGCATGGCGACGGCGCGCAAGAGCCCACCGCTCAAGCCCGGGCCGACGAGGTTCGGATCGCCGGCGTGGCGGAGATAGTGGCTCATGGACCCTGCGAGGTCCTGCATGATGGCGGGCAGGGCGATGGCCAGGGTCAGGGTCGCCGAGCCGATCAAGAGAAAATTGCCGACCTCCTTGGAGGACGCGACCTGGCCTTTCTGCCGGGCGTCGTCGAGCTTCTTTTGGGTCGGCTCTTCGGTCTTTTGGGATTGGTCCTGATCTTCGGCCATGCTGCTTCTCGCCTAGACCGGGTCGAGCCAGGCGACGCTGGTGGTCAAGAGACCGGCCGCGAGCTCGATGATCGTGCCCAGCGAGAGCATGATGATGCCGAGCGCCAAGGCGATCTGCAGCGGCATGGCGACGAACAGCACCTGAAAGGACGGCATCAGCCGATTGAGGACGCCGAGGATGAGGTAGAAGACGAGGCTCAAGAGGACGATGGGGGCGGCCATCCGCAGCCCCGTTTCGATCGCCCGGCCGCCGAGGCGGACCAGGATCTCGACCAAGGCTGCCACCTCGAGCGCTCGGTTGATCTCGATCAGCGCGAAGCTGGCGGTGAGCGCTTCGAGGATCAGCAGGTGCGCGTCGGCGACGACGATGATCACCAGGGCCAGGGTGGCCAGGAAATTGCCGGTGATCGTGCCCTGCGTGGCTTCCTGGGGATCGAAGAAGGCGGCCGTGGCGAGGCCGGATTGCATGGCGATCAAGGCGCCGCCGAAATGGATGGCGAACATGACGAGGCGGATGATGGCGCCGATCAAGAGGCCAGAGACGACCTCGGCCATGACCAAGAGCCCGACATTCAGGGCCTCGGGCGGCGGCAGGTCGAGGCGGCTGCTCATCGGCAGGCCGAGGAGGATGGAGATGGCGAGCGCGATGCCGAGCCGGGCACGGGAGAGAACATAAGGCTCGCCGAAGGCCGGCAGCACCATCAGGGCCGAGCCGACCCGGCAGAAGACGAGCCCGACCACCAGGATCTCGCGGGCGAGGAAGCTCTCGATCGCGATCATCGCTGCCTCCTGGTGGGCCGCACCGGTAGGCCCCGGGTCGAGCCGAGCCTGTTGCCCGGCTCAGACATCGGCGCCGGCGATCCGGGCGAAGACGTCGAGGGTGAACTCGGTGAGGACAGCCAGCATGAAGGGCGTGGCGACCAGGAGCGTGAGGAAAATGGCGACGACCTTGGGCACGAAGGTCAAGGTCATCTCCTGGATCTGCGTCAGGGCCTGGAGCAGCGAGACGACGAGGCCGACCGTCAGCGCCACGAACATCACCGGCGCGCCCACCTTGAGCATCACCCAGATGGCCTCCCGGCTCACCTCCTGCACCGCGATCTCGCCCAACATCCGAACGCCCTTTGCTGTCCTTGCCCGATGCCGATCAGATCGGCATCCGCATGATTTCCTGATACGCGTTGATCATCCGATCGCGGACCGCGGTGACCTTCTGCAGCGAGAGCTCGGCCGCGGTCACCGCTTCCACCACCTCCTGTATGCTGGCCGTGCCGGTGACGCCGGCGATACTGGTGGCTTCGCTGTGCTGCAGGACGGCCAAGGTCTGCTGCAGCTCCGCCTTCAAGAGGTTGTCGAAGCCGGCACTCGCGGCCTGGCCCGCGGCGCCGCCGGTAATTTCGCCAGCAGCCGTGCGGTAGGCGGCGAGCGCCTGGGTCGCGGCACCGATGCTCATCCTTCAAGTCCTCAGCGCAAGAGATCGAGGGTTCGCTTCAGCATGTCACTGGCTTGCTGTCTGGCCGTGAGGTTCGCCTCGAAGGAGCGCTGCGCTTCACGCATGTCCATGAGCTCGACGAGTGGGCTGACGTTCGGGTATTTGACGTAGCCAGCCTCGTTGGCGGCAGGGTGCGAGGGCTCGAAGCGCATCTCGAAAGGGCTCCTGTCCTCGCCGTAGCGGCGGACCTGAACGAGCTCGGCGCCGGTCGCGCGGTCGAGCGCATTGGCGAAGCTGATGGTCTTGCGGCGGTAGGGGT
>JAABSG010000165.1 GCA_011390475.1 Geminicoccaceae bacterium
CCCGAAGCGGCCCCGGCCAGTAAGACCGGAGGGGCCCACGGGGAGGCGCTGCCTCCCCGTGATTCTGCCCTATAGCTGCTCGTCAACTATAGGGATCGGCTGCGTCCCTGAGCCCGTCGCCGAGGAAGTTGAAGGCGAGCACGACCAGGATGACCGGGACGACCGGCAGCATCAGCCAGGGGTAGAGGGCGACGACGTTGACGTTCTGGGCGTCGTTGAGCAGCACGCCCCAGCTCACCATGGGGGCGCGGACGCCGAGGCCGAGGAAGGAGAGTGCCGTTTCGCCGAGGATCATGCCGGGGATCGAGAGGGTGGCCGAGGCGATCAGGTGGCTCATGAAGGACGGGATCAGGTGGCGGCCGATGATGCGTTGCGGCTTGGCGCCCATGAGGCGGGCGGCCTGGGCGAATTCTTCCTCCCTCAGCGCCAGGACCTTGGAGCGGACGGCGCGGGCGAGGCCGGTCCAGTCGACGAGGCCGAGGATCAGGGTGATGCCGAAATAGACCCAGATGGGTGGCCAGGTCGGCGGCAAGGCGGCGGAGAGCGCCAGCCACAAGGGGATCATCGGAAAGCTGCGGATCACCTCGATCAGCCGCTGCACGACGCTGTCGACCCAGCCGCCGTAATAGCCGGAGATGCCACCCAGGACGAGGCCCATGACGAAGCTGATGGCGATGCCGACGAGGCCCACGGTCAACGACACGCGGGCGCCGTAGACGATGCGCGAGAAGAGGTCGCGGCCGAGCCGGTCGGTGCCCCAGACGAAGAACGTACCGTCCTCGGCCGGACAGACGAAGTGGACATCGAGTTGGACCTGCCCCCAGAACCAGTAACTGTCGCCGCGGCAGAAGAAGCGCAACGGCTGCACCTGCTCGGGATCCGCCACGTAGACCCGGCGCATGGTGCGCATGTCGAGTTCCATGGCGTAGCCGTAGACGAAGGGGCCGACGAAGCGGCCCTCGTGGAACAAGTGGAGGCCCTGCGGCGGGGCGAAGATGTGCTGCGGGTCGCGGGAGTGCGGGTTGTAGGGGGCGACCATCTCGGCGAAGACGACGACGAAATAGCAGAACGCCAGGAACCACATGGAGACCATGGCCACTTTGTGGCGCTTGAACCGCCACCACATCAGCTGCCACTGCGAGGCCGTATAGAAGCGCTCCTGCTCCGGCGTCAGCGGTTTCTCGCGGTAGGGCTCGAAGGGCTCGGGGTCGACCCAGTGCGGCACTGGCCCGTCCGGTCGCTCGGGCATCTGGGGCGGCACCGAACGATAGGGCGGCGAGGCCTGTTCGGTGGTGGTCCGGGGCGGGCGGTGGCCGCCTGAGGGCATATCGGGCGTATCGGCCATCAGCGGGTCTGCCCGCCGCCGAAGCGGATGCGAGGATCCAGCCAGGCGAGCAAGAGATCGGAGATCAAGACGCCGATCACCACCAGGAAGGATTCCAGCATGAGAAAGCTGCCGGCGAGGTACATGTCCTGGCTCTGCAGGGCCCTGACCAGCACCGGCCCCGTGGTCGGCAGGCTGAGGACCACGGCGACCAGGGCCGAGCCCGAGATCAGGTCGGGGAGCAGGTTGCCGATATCCGCGATGAAGGGGTTCAAGGACATCCGCAAGGGATACTTCACCAGCGCCCGGCCCGGCGGCAGGCCTTTGGCCTTGGCGGTGACGTAGTAGGGTTTCTGCAGCTCATCCAGGAGATTGGCGCGCAGCCGGCGAATCATCGCCGCGGTGCCACTGGTGCCGATGATGATCACCGGAATCCACAAATGCTGCAACACCGAGACGAACTTGGCCCAGCTCATCGGCTGGTCGAGATATTGGGGCTCCATCAGCCCGCCGATCGTCGTGCCGAACCAGACATTGGCGAAATAGAGCATCACCAGGGCGAGGAGGAAGTTCGGCGTGGCGAGGCCGAGAAAGCCGAGCAGCGTCAGGCCGTGGTCACCCCAGCTGTACTTGTGGGTGGCCGAGTAGATCGCGATCGGGAAGGCGACGATCCAGGTGAAGACGACGGTGGCGAGCGAAATGACGACGGTGAGGAAGATCTTGTCGCCGATCACCGAAGTCACCGGCATGTCGTATTCGAAGGACCAGCCGAGATCGCCGTGCAGCATCCCCCAGACCCAGTGGAAATAGCGCTCCCAGAGCGGCCGATCGAGGCCGTAGAGCTCGCGCAGATACTCGATCCGCTCGAGCTGCACACCCTCGCCCTGCGCCTGCAGTTCGCTGATCTGGGCGGAGAGGAAATCGCCCGGCGGCAGATTGATGATGACGAAGGTGACCACGCTGATGGCGATCACCGTCGGGATCATCACGAAAAGGCGATGGACGATGTAGCGGAGCAAAATGCCTTCCCGGGGCGCGGGCCCATGGCTTGGTTGCCGGGTGGCCCTGATTGCCGTTCGTGCGGAGTGTAGCGCGCGCGCTCGATCCGACCACCCGCTAAGTGGTCGAGCCCGCCACTTCCTCGCCCTCGCGCGTGCGTAGTTCCAAGAGCAGCCGACGCAGCAGAAGACGGTCCGGCGACTGCGCTCGCTTGGCGGCGAGCTCGGCCGCCAGCGCCAGGCCGAGCCCGACCTCGAGCCTGCTCGTGGACCAGCTCTCGAGGGCGCGCTGCATCGAGGGCTTCTGGCTGAAATGAACGGGCGGCTTGATGCTGTCGACCACCGCCATCGGAGTCTCGCCGGCCTCGATGCGGGCACGCAGTGGCAGCAGGCGCATGAGCATGGCGGCAAAAGCGCGGATCAAGCGGATGGGTGCTTGCCCTTCCCCCAGGAGCCGATCGAGGGCCCGGGCCGCATCGCCCGGCCGGCCGACGAGCCCGGCCCAGACCAGCCGATCGACACCCAGGGCCGAACTGTTGCCGACCACGGCCTCGACGTCGGCCATGGTGATCCGCCCGTCCTCCTCGCCCTTGTAGAGGGCGAGCTTGGCCACCTCGTTGCGGGTCAGCTCGCGATTGGCGCCGACATGGGATGTCAGGAAGGCCATGGCATCCGACTCGATGCCGAGCCGCTGCGCCCGCAAGAGCTCGCGCAGCTCGGCATCGAGGCCGCGGCCGTCGGCCCGGTAGCAGGCGATGGCGGCGGCATTCTTGACCTTCTCGGCCAACCGGCGCAGCGGCGAGGATGTCCCGAGCTCGCCGCCCTCGACGATGACCAGGGCTTCGTGCCCCCCCATGTCGACGAGCGCATTCAAGGCCTTGGCGAGCCCGTCCGTCGCCTGGCGGACGAGAACGACCCGGCGGCCGCCGATCAGCGACATCGCCTGCGCCTCCTCGAGCAGCAGGCCGGGCGCCTGGCCGAGCTTGTCCATGGGCAGCTCGGCCAGGCGGAACGGGTCGTCCGGCTGGCCGAGCACCGCCTGGATAAGCTGCCGCCGCCGCTCGGCCACGAGCCCCTGATCCGGGCCATAGAGCAGAACCAGGCCGACCGCCGGGTCCGGTCGATTGCAGAAGGCCTGGGCCTGCTGCGGCGTGACCTTCATGCCGAATCGTTCTCGAAGAAGATGGTCAAGAGCGTGCGGATTTCGCGACTGACCTCGACCGCCGCCCGCCGCTCGGCATCCTGCTCGGCGATCAGGGTGGCGAACGGCTCGCGGATGACGTTGTAGCTCGCGACACGGCGGACCGCCGAGCGATAGAGCGTGCCGGGACGCGCCGTGTCGTCGGCCGCATCCGAATCCGCCTCGTCGAGGTCGGCATCGACAGGGGCAGCGGCGGCAGCCAGCGGATCGTCCGCCTCGAGGTCGGCGGCGTCGCCGAGGTCCAGACGCCTGTCGTCCCGGCGATCCACCTCGTGCGTCGGCCCTGCTGCGACCGGCTCACCGCCGTCCATGGCGCCGAGCGTGAAGAACGCGGCCAGGGTCAAATCATAGCGGGTGACGCTGTCGTCGAGCTGGATAGCCAAGGCGCGGCGGCTCTGCCGCAGCCTGACATCGAGCCGATAGCGCTTGGCGACGCTCAGCCCCGCCGGATTGAGATCCTCGATCAACTGGTTCTGCAGGGTCCGGCCGAGCCGGCTCGTGGGTGCTCGGACCTCGACCGCGGCCAGCTCTTCGGCCACCGCCTCGCCTCGAGGTCCGCCATAGAGCGGCCGAAAGCCACAACCGCCGAGCCCGAGAAAGCCGGCGCTCAGCGGCAAGCCCAGCAGCAGTCGGCGTCGCCCCAGTGTCGGCGACATCGGCGCTGTCACACTCTCCCCAGGCGCTGGACGACTAGACCACCACATTCACGATCCGGTCGGGCACGACGATGACGCGGCGCGGCTCCTTGCCGGCCATCGCCCGGATCACCGCCTCGTCGGCCAGCGCCCGCTCGCGCACCAGCGCCTCGTCGCTGCCGGCCGGCACCAGGATCTCGCCACGCCGCTTGCCGTTGACCTGCAAGGCCAGGGTGATGCTGTCGGCCGTGAGCCAGGCGGGATCGGCTACGGGCCAGGGCGTATCGGCCAGGATGGTCTGGTTACCCAGCCGCTGCCAGAGCTCCTCGGCCAGATGCGGCAGCATCGGCGCGACCAGTTGGACCAGGGTCGAGATCGCCTCGCGCAAGACCGCCCGGTCCTCGGCCGTCTCCGCCGCGAACGCCTCGATGGCGTTCGAAAGCTCGCGCACCAGGGCCACCGCCTTGTTGAAGTGCAGCCGCTCGATCTCGGTGGTCACCGAAGTGATGCTCCGATGCACCAGGCGCTTGAGGGCGACCGCCGCCTCGCCTGTCGGATCGGCGACAGCACTGCTGTCCGCGGGCAGACTCGCCCGGCGCTCCTCGACCAGCCGCCAGAGCCGGTTGAGGTAGCGCCAGGCCCCGACGATGCCCTCGTCGGTCCACTCGAGATCGCGCTCGGGCGGACTGTCGGAAAGCATGAAGAGGCGCGCGGTATCCGCACCATAGGCCTCGATGATGGTCGTGGGGTCGACCGTGTTGCGCTTGGACTTGCTCATCTTTTCGACCCGGCCGGGCTCGACCGGTCGGCCGTCGAGGGTGGTCCAGCCGTCGCCCGACCTCTTGACCTCGTCCGGCTGCAGCCACCCGCCGCCCGCCGTCCGGTAGGTCTGATGCGTCACCATCCCCTGGGTGAAGAGCCCGGCAAAGGGCTCGTCGAGATCGAGATGGCCACAGGCCGACATGGCGCGGGTGAAGAAGCGGGAATAAAGCAGGTGCAGGACGGCGTGCTCGACGCCACCGATATACTGATCGACCGGCAGCCAGTAGTCGACAGCTTGGCGATCGAACGGCCCCTCGTCGTAGTCGGCCGAGCAGAACCGGGCGAAATACCAGGAACTTTCGACGAAGGTGTCGAAGGTGTCGGTCTCCCGCACGCCCTTGCGCCCATCCGGCAGGGTCACGTGCTTCCAGCTGGGATGCCGATCGAGAGGGTTGCCTGGGCTGGTGAAATCGACGTCGTCCGGCAGTCGGACCGGCAGCTCGTCGTGTGGCACCGGCACGATCTCGCCGTCCTCGGCATAGATGATCGGAATGGGACAGCCCCAGTAGCGCTGGCGCGAGACGCCCCAGTCCCTGAGCCGCCAGGTCACCTGCCGGGTGCCGAAGCCTTCGGCCTCCAGATGATCGATGATCCGCGCCTTCGCCGCCGGCACGTCGAGCCCGTCGAGGAAGCCCGAGTTGAAAATGGCGCCGTCACCGACATAGGCCTCGCTGCCGACGCTGAACGTGGTGGGGTCGGCATCCGGCGGCAGCACCACCGGGACCACTGGCAGATCGTACTTGCGGGCGAAGTCGAGATCGCGCTGGTCGTGCGCGGGGCAGCCGAAGATCGCCCC
The DNA here is from genome assembly GCA_011390475.1 of Geminicoccaceae bacterium. Lineage (GTDB taxonomy): Bacteria > Pseudomonadota > Alphaproteobacteria > Geminicoccales > Geminicoccaceae > SLRI01. The sequence continues at coordinate 5,777 of JAABSG010000165.1, forward strand.
GGTGCCGTAGCCCATGAGCACGAAATTGGCGACGTAGACGGGCAGGTCCGGGGTGGCGCCCAAGGGATGGCGACAGCGGAGCCCGGTGTCGAAGCCCTTCTTCTCCGCCCGCTCCAAGGCCTCCTCCGACGTGCCGAGCTTCAGGCACTCCTCGATGAAGGACGCGAGCTCGGGGTTCCGGGCCGCCAGTTCCTGGGCCAGGGGATGGTCCGGGGCGATCGCCATGAACGAGGCGCCCCAGAGCGTGTCCGGGCGGGTGGTGAAGACCTCGAGGCTGTCGTCGCGTCCGGCGAGCGGGAAGCGGATCGAGGCCCCTTCCGAGCGGCCGAGCCAGTTGGTCTGCATCAGCCGGACCTTCTCCGGCCAACGCTCGAGGCCATCGATCGCGGCCAGCAGCTCGTCGGCAAAGGCGGTGATCTTGAAGAACCACTGGTTCAGCTTGCGCCGCTCGACCTCCGCACCGGACCGCCAGCCCTTGCCGTCGATCACCTGCTCGTTGGCGAGCACCGTCTGGTCGACCGGGTCCCAGTTGACCCAGCTCTCCTTGCGGTAGACGAGGCCCTTTTCCAGCATGTCGAGGAACATCGCCTGCTCGTGGCGGTAGTAGTCGACATCGCAGGTGGCGAATTCGCGGGACCAGTCGAGCGCCAGACCCATCTGCTGGAACTGGCTGCGCATCTCGGCGATGTTGGCATAGGTCCAGACCCCGGGATGCACGCCCTTCTGCATGGCGGCATTCTCGGCCGGCAGGCCGAAGGCGTCCCAGCCCATGGGGTGCAGCACGTTGAAGCCCTGCGCCCGCTTGGTTCGCGCGACCACATCACCCATGGTGTAGTTGCGGACATGCCCCATGTGGATACGCCCCGACGGGTACGGGAACATCTCCAGGACATAGTATTTCGGCTTCGTCGGATCGACGGTCACCTCGAACGAGCGGCGCTCGTCCCATATTCCTTGCCACTTCTGCTCGGTGGCACGAAACGGATAGCGCGACATTCAAGAGCCTCGCGAGAACGCCATCGGCCCGATTGCAGGAGGCGATGGTCTGGTGATGGGCAATAGGTCGATCGCGCCGCGATGCTCAGCTCGCGGCGGTCGAGGCGACGCGCAATTCCCGCGCCCGGGTCAGGATGTGGTCCTCGATCGAGCGGGCCGTCGTCGCCTCGACCTGCGAGTCGAGCCAGTCGCCCTCCTCGCTGCGCACCTGGCGAAAGACGGAGACGCGCACGGCATCGGCCCGCAACGCCGAATCACGGATCTGCACATGCAGCTTGAGGCGCTCGCCCGGCGCATCGGCCGACTGATACCAGTCGGTGATGATCAACCCGCCGAAGGGATCGGCCGAAGCGAGCGGAATGAAGTCGATGGTGTCGAGCGTCGCCTGCCAGATGAAGGCATTGACCCCGATCCCGCCACCGACGCCACTATCCTGCTGATCACCGCGCCGGTTGGTCGAGAACAGGGTGAGGCCCTCCCCACCGCCACCCCAGACCGTGCCGAAGCGCTCACGCTGTGCCTGGTCGCGCGCCGTGCCGCCCATCGGCTGCGGTGCCGGCTCGACGGGTACATCGGCGCAAGCACCGAGCAGCAATGCCACGCCGCCGAGGATGAGGAGGTTCTTGGAGGTTCGAGCCACGCGTTCCATCGCCCCAAAAGTGCACAAGGCGCCGCCCGCCGATCGGCGAGCCACGCGCGACACTCTCTAGCACGACCGAACAGCTTTGCCAGCAAGTGAATGATCAACGCCCTGCAGCGGACCGACGCCCGGCCGCCTAGAAGTTGAGGCGCACGCCGATCCGGCCGACGGTCAAGGGCTCGTTCTCGAGCGTCTCGGTCACCGCGACATCACCTTGCAGGGTGAGCCACGACCAGGCGGCGAGATCGGTGCTGAGCATCAAGACATCGCCACCGAGGCGGGTCGTCGTCGCCGGCACGTGACCATAGACCAGCTTGGCGTTGACCCGACCATAGCCGAGCCCGGCAGCGAACACGTCTGCGTCATTGCCGAGCAGATTGGCGCGACCGACACTGCCGAACACCTCCCACTCGCTGATGCTCAGCGCACCACCGATGGACAGCCCCTCGGTCGGGTCGGCCGAAGGACCGCCGAGGCCGATCGCGCCCAATCTCAACTGATCGGCGTAACCACCTTGCAAACCAAGAGAAAGCGACGTCATATCGCCATCGATCGCCGATGGCTGGCTGAACAAAGAGCCACTCGCACGCGGGGTGAAATCGAGGGTCAGACCAGCGCTGCCCACACTCGAGCTGAATTGCCGCTGCTGCATCGCCAAGGGCGCGGCGGGGCGAGACGAATCGACCTCCACGCCATAGCCACCCGGCACGAGGGTCATCGCGGCTGCCGGCGCTCCGGCAAGGCCGAGCGCGGCCACGCCGGCAGCTATCGAAGTCAGGATGGTACGACAACGCATGGCGCTATCCAAATGTGCAGGCCGCCAACGGGTTAGTGAAAAACATATGAACGTTGGGCCGCCCCGGCGCAACGGCTCCGACACCTCGTGCGCCTTATCGGACGCCTATGTTGCGCACTTGCCAGAGCGAAACGACGTCCAAGCAACAGGACCGAAACGCGAAACGGCGGGCCGAAGCCCGCCGTTCCTCGACAATCGACCGATCAACGATCGATCAGAAGGCCACCCGAAGACGAGCGACGCCGGTCACACCGTCGTCGTCACCGCCGACGTCACGATCGAAGAACGAGACATCGCCGTGCAGCGACAAGCCCGGGAGAACACCCATGCTGGCGCTGACCACCAGGTTCTGCCCCTCGGGACCGGCGTCGTTGTCGACGACGTCCGCCCAAGTGACCGACAGATCTGCCGGGCCGAGCGTCGCCGCGGCGCCAGCTGTGTAGCCGATCTGATCACCGGCCGGGCCGTCGTCGTTCTGCCAGTAGCTGCCGGCAACGCGGAAGCCGGAGAAGCCGACGATGGCGCCGAGGTTCCAGCCCATGAAGTCGTCGGCACC
>JAABSG010000166.1 GCA_011390475.1 Geminicoccaceae bacterium
GCTCGGCCTCACCACGGTCCACATCAATCGCAGTTTTCGCGAGTTGCGCGAACGTCAGCTGGTCACGCTCTCCCATCGCAATATTCGCATCACCGACCGCGAGAAATTGCTTCAGCTCGTTGAATTCTCAGACCATTATCTCGATCCGGAGCCTGTCCTGCGGCTGTCGTAGCAGTTAGTTGTGAGAGAGCGGGAAAAGCAGCGACAGACGATTCTTTTCTCGATTGTAACATGAAAAAAACCTAAATTAATGCGCCCACCCGGTTTACGGACTAGCGTTCTGGCTGCCAAATCAATTCGGGAGACGAACATGGACAGCCAAGAGCCGTTCGCCGAACGGCCGCGTGGCGTTGTAGCCGATTTGCACCCCTCGTCTTTGGCGATCGCCGCGCTCGAGCAAGCCGGCCCCGACGACGCCTGCCTCGCTTTCAAGGACGCCGCGGCGGTCTATGCGCGGACACCGAGCGCCTTGAACGCGCACAAGGTCGAGATCGCGATGCGCGCCCTGCGCTATCACCGCCGCGAAGACGACTCTCGACTGTCGGGCTGATCGCCGACCACCGGATCGGTCGTCGGCCGTGAGCGCCGCTGCCGACCCGGGCCACGACCATCGCTTCATTCTTATTGGCGGACCCTGGCAATGGCGGAGCTTTGCCAGCACCGCTCGGCTTGGTGTCGAACGCGGTTGCCGCCGCTGGCGCGACCGCGCCATTTCGGAGGTGCATGAAATGACCGAATCGATTGCCCGACACCTCATCGATCCCGACCAACGCTCGCGCGATCGCCGGGATGACCCTAACCGCAATGCTGTCGACGGTATTGTCCAGGAGATGCCGCGGCTGCGCCGCTACGCCCGCAGGCTGATCGGCGATGCCGACCGTGCCGACGATCTCGTTCACGACTGCGTGGTCCGTGCGCTCGACAAGCTCGAGAGCTGGCAGCCGGGGACCAACCTGCGCGCCTGGCTCTTCGTCATCCTCCGCAATTGCCTCTACGATCAGCATCGTCGGAGCAAGCGGCGGCCGCTGGTCGATGACGAGATTCCCGATGATCAAGTGCCGCGCATCTCCGGCGGGCAAGAGGATCGAGTTGCTCTCGACGAGGTCGAGACCGCCTTTGCCCGCCTGGGCGAGGATCATCAGGAGATTCTCTACCTCGTGGCGATCGAGGGACGCCGGTACGAGGATGCCGCGGGCACGCTCCACATCCCCGTAGGCACCGTACGCTCACGCCTGTCGCGTGCCCGTGAGGCACTGCGCGACGCGCTCGACGGTGGCTGAACCGGCGGGGTGGCTGAACCGGCGCGGGGGCTGCAGCGGCGAACGGGGGCGCACGAATTCTACCGATGCGGGGTTCGTCACCGGTGCGGCCGGGGTCGCCCTCGGCGGAACCTTCTCTGGCTGGGCGTCGTTCCACTAGCAACGAACTCCTGGCGAGGAGGGCATCGATGCCTCGAATGACGATCAAGCCCAACACCCGGATCGACTACCTGGCTATCCTCGACGAGGCGGGCGAGGTCGACGAGGCGCTGGTCCCCGAGCTCGACGAGGATGAACTTCGCGCACTCTATCGGGGCATGCTGCGGGCCCGGCGCTTCGACGAGCGGCTCTTGAACCTGCAGCGGCAGGGCAAGCTCGGCACCTTCGCGCCGGTCAAGGGCCAGGAGGCGTCGCAGGTCGGCAGTAGTGCTGCCCTGCGCCAGGGCGACTGGCTGGTTCCCTCCTATCGCGAGACCGCGGCACTGCTCTGGCGTGGCACGCCGATGGCCGGGATTTTCGTCTTCACCGCCGGCTACAACGAGGGCGGCGCCATCCCCGACGATCGCAACGACCTGCCCGTCGCCGTGCCGGTCGGGACCCAGCCGCTGCATGCCATCGGCCTCGGCTACGGTATCGGCTATCGCGACGACGACGCCGTGGTGATGACCTGCTTCGGCGACGGCGCCACTTCGCAGGGCGACTTCCACGAGGCCTTGAATTTCGCCAGCGTTTTTCGGACGCCCGTGATCTTCCTCTGCCAGAACAATCAGTGGGCCATCTCGGTGCCGCGCGAGCGGCAGACCCGCTCGGCGACGCTAGCGCAGAAGGCGCTCGCTTACGACATGCCGGGTCTCCAGGTCGACGGCAACGACGTGCTCGCGGTCCATGCCGCGACCCGCGAGGCGGTCGAGCGGGCCCGGGCGGGCGACGGTCCGACGCTGATCGAATGCGTCACCTACCGGCTCGAGGTGCACACCACCGCGGACGACCCGACGCGCTACCGCGACGAGGCGGAGGTCGAGAAGTGGGAAAAACGCGACCCGCTGCGTCGCTACCAGACCTTCCTGGAAAAGCGCGGCCTCTTCGACGACGACGCGCGCGAGGCGCTCGAGCAGGAAATCGAAGAGGAGATCGAGGCCGCCTGGGAGGAAGCGCAAGAGCAGATGGCCGGGCTGACCGATCCGACCGTGATGTTCGATCACCACTTCGCCGAGCTGCCGGCCCATCTCGAGGAGCAGCGCGCGGCACTCGGCCGACGGGAGCAGCGCTGATGGCCGAAAAGACGATGATCGAGGCCCTGAACCTCACCTTGCACCAGGAAATGGAAGCGGACGACGCGGTGCTCGTCCTCGGCGAGGATGTCGGTGTCGATGGCGGCATCTTTCGCCTGACCGAGGGGTTGATCGAGACCTTCGGGGAGAGCCGGGTGATCGACACGCCGCTCGCTGAATCAGGCATTGTCGGCATGTCGATCGGACTTGCGGTCTATGGGCTGAAGCCGGTTGCCGAGATGCAATTCTCGGGCTTCAGCTATCTCGCCTTTCACCAGCTGGAATCGCATGCCGCCCGAATGCGCTGGCGTTCGCAGGGCCGGCACACCGTGCCGATGGTCGTGCGCATGCCCTATGGCGCCGGGGTCAGGGCGCTCGAGCACCATTCCGAGAGCCGCGAGGTCTATTTCGCCCACACCCCGGGTTTGAAAATGGTCATTCCGTCTGGGCCGCGAAACGCCCGGGCCTTGCTTCTGGCCGCCATCCGCGACCCCGATCCCGTGATCTTCTTCGAGCCCAAGGCGCTCTATCGCAGCCATCGCGAGGAGGTGCCGGACGAGGCCGAGACGCTGCCGTTGGGCGAGGCCCGGATCGTGCGCGAGGGCGGCGACATCACGCTGATCGCCTATGGCGCGATGCTGAAGCGGACGCTGGAGGCTGCGGAACGGCTGGCCGAGGACGGTGCCGAAGCCGAGGTGATCGACCTCTTGACCCTGTCACCGCTCGACGATGCGACGATCACCTCGTCCGTCTTCAAGACCGGTCGCGCGGTGGTGGTACACGAGGCGCCGCGAAGCTTCGGGCCGGGTGGCGAGATCGTCGCTCGACTGGTGGAGAACGTCTTCTACCATCTCGAGGCGCCGATCCGGCGGGTCACCGGCTTCGACATCCACGTGCCGTATTTCGCCCGCGAGCAGGCCTATCTGCCGGATGTCGAGCGGATATTCGAGGCCGCCCGCGAAACACTCGATGCGAGGGCCTGACGATGGCCAAGAAACTGACGCTGCAGGATCCGGGCGAGGGTATTCACGAGGTCGAGATCCGCGAGGTGCTCGTCGCCCGGGGTGACACCGTGAGCGAGGGCGACCCGGTGCTGGTGGTCGAATCCGACAAGGCGGCGATCGAGGTGCCGGCTCCCCATTCGGGCAAAATCGCCAGCATCGACGTGGCGCAAGGCGACACCGCCTCGGTCGGTGACGTCCTGATGACCTTCGACGACGACGACGACGACGACGACGCTAGCGCAGACGCGAACGCCGAGGAGGGCGAGGGGGAGGCAGGAACGTCGCGGGAAGAGCCCGCGGAGCCCGCTGACGAGGCCCGCGAGGCGGCGCCGGAGGGCGAGCCGGCCGCAGAGGAGAAAAAGGAAGAGGCCGAAGAGGCCGAGGATGAGCCAGAAGGCGAGCGCACCAGCGACGAGACGGCAGGCGAGGCCGAGAGCGACAGGGTGCCGGCGTCGCCGGTCGCCCGCAGGGTCGCCCAGCAGCACGACGTCGATCTCGAAGAGGTCGAGCCCACGGGCCCGCATGGCCGCGTCTTGCGTGACGATGTCGAAAAGGCGGCCGGCGAGCGGGCCGGGACGGCCGAGAAACGGCCCGCGCGGTCGGTGGACTTCGAGCTGCCGGACTTTGCCCAGTGGGGGCCGATCGAACGGCGCGAGCTGCGCTCGATCCGCCGCGCCACCGCCCGGCGGATGGCCCGTTCCTGGACCGCCATCCCGCACGTCACGCACCAGGATGTGGCCGATATCACCGCCCTCGAGGATTTTCGCCGGCGCCATGCGGCCGAGGTCGAGGCCGAGGGCGGCAAGCTCACCCTCACCGCATTCGCCCTCAAGGCCACCGTGGCGGCCTTGAAGGAGCATCCCCGTTTCAACGCCAGCCTCGACCCCGAGACCGACGAGATCATTGTCAAGCACTATTACCATCTCGGTGTCGCCGTGGATACCGACCAGGGTCTCCTGGTGCCGGTGATCCGCGAGGTCGACAGAAAGAGCCTGGTCGATCTCGCCATCGAACTCACCGAGCTCGCCGAGCGCGCCCGCGCCGGCAAGCTCGACCGCGCGGCGATGCAGGGCGGCAGCTTCACGATCACCAATGTCGGCGCCTTGGGTGGCACCGGCTTCGCGCCGATCATCAACCACCCCGAGGTGGCGATTCTCGGCCTCGCCCGTGCCGCCTGGCAACCGGTGCTCGAGGCGGTGCTTGAGCCCGGGGGACAGAACGGCGACGCCAGGGTGGTGCCACGGCTCGTGCTGCCGCTCTGTCTCGCCTTCGACCACCGCGTCGTCGACGGGGCAGCGGCCGCCCGGTTCACCCGCCGGATCGCGGACACGCTGGCCGACGTCGAGGCGATGACCCTGCTCGGCTGAGCCGGCCGAAACCCGAACACTCCAGATCGCGGGAGATCGCCCATGATCACGCGAGACGACATCATCCTCGTCACCGGCAGCTGTGGCTTCATCGGCAGCCGGGTGGTCGAGCGGCTGGCGAGCAGCGCCACCGTCGTCGGCCTGGATATCCAGGCACCCGGTGAGATGCCGGCCAACGCTTCGTTCGTCGAGATCGACCTGACCTCCGAAGAGGGGGTAGAGCAGGCGCTCGCCGCAGTGTCTGAGCAGCACGGCCGGCGCATCGCCTCGGTCATTCACCTCGCCGGCTATTTCGACCTCAGCGGCGAGCCCAACCCGCTCTATGACGCGGTGACCATAGGTGGCACCGACCGTCTCTTGCGCGGCCTGCAGGCGTTGGAGGTCGAGCAGTTCGTCTTCTCCAGCACCATGCTGGTCCATGCCGCCGGACGGGCCGGTGAGCGGATCGACGAAGAGCGGCCGCTCGAGCGCAGGTTTCCCTACCGCAATTCGAAGATCGACACGGAAGAGCTGATCCGCGAGCGGTGCGGCGACATTCCGGTCGTGCTGTTCCGGCCGGCCGGTGTCTACGACGATAACTGCAGTTCGCCGTTTCTCGCCCATCAGATCGCGCGCATCTTCGAGCGCAGTCCGAAGAGTCATGTCTACCCGGGCGACCTCGAGACCTCCCAGGCCTTCGTCCATGTCGACGATCTGGTCGATGCGCTGGTCCGCCTCGTCGAACGGGGCCGGGCGCTGCCGACGCCATTGACGCTGCTGGTCGGTGAGCCGAACGCGATGAGCTACGCGGCGCTGCAGAACCGGATCGGCCGGCTGCTGCACGGCGAGGATTGGTCGACCTGGCAGGTGCCCAAGGCGCTCGCCAAGACCGGCGCCTGGCTCGAGGACAAGACGATGGGCGAAGATACCTTCGTCAAACCCTGGATGGCCGACGCCGCCGACGACGACTACACGCTCGACGTCAGCCGCGCGCGGGAGCTGCTCGACTGGCAGCCGCAGCACACCTTGCACGACACTCTGCCGACCATCATCGAGGCGCTGAAACGCGATCCGGTGCACTGGTACGAGGCCAATGGCTTGGATCCGAAGCGGCTGGCCGAGCTGCCCGAGGCGAAGCCGGCCGGCGCCCGGCAATGAAGGCCGAGGGGTCGCTGCCGCGCGATGCGAGCGAGCGTGCCAGCCGGGCCGGGCGCGCCGCCAACGCCGGGTGGCCTTGTCTCGTCACGGCTGCCATCGGACTCTGGCTCATCGCGAGCCCGTTCGTCCTCGGCCTGTTCGATGCCGCGACGGCGGAAGGGTTCGCGCGTGACGTCACCGCCGAGCGCGGTCTCCCCGCGCCCGCGACGCGCGGCATGCTGGTCGGCCTCAACGACATCGCGGCCGGCCTCGCGATCGTCGCCATTTCACTCCTGACCTGGCAGCGCCGCCTGGTCTGGGGCCCCTGGGTCATTGCCGGCCTCGGCGTCTGGCTGCTGATGGCACCGCTCGTCTTCTGGGCACCCACCTTGGCCGGCTATCTGAACGACACGGCCGCCGGCACCCTGGTCATCGCCTTTGCCGTCGTGGTCACGCGGCCACCGGGCACCGACCGGGCCGCCCTCGACGATCCCACGGACGTACCGCAGGGTTGGACCTACACGCCGTCGAGCTATCTGCAGCGGCTGCCGATCATCGTACTGGCGACGATCTGCGTCCTCTTCGCCCTGCCGATGACCGCCTACCAGCTCGGCCATGTCGGCGGGGTGTTCGATCCCTTTTTCGCCGGCGCGGACGGGCTCAACGGTACCGAGACGATTCTCCGCTCGGATGTCTCCAAGGCGATCCCGATCTCCGATGCCGGGCTCGGCGTCATCGCCTATCTCTTCGAGGTGCTGCTCGGCCTGCAGGGCGGGCGGCGGCGCTGGCGCACGTCGCCCTGGTCGGTGGCGATGTTCGGCGCCGTGGTGGTGCCGCTCGGCGTGGTCAGCATCTCCTTCATCATCATCCAGCCGATCGTCATCGGCACCTACTGCACGTTCTGCCTGATCACCGCAGCGGCGATGCTCGTGATGATCCCCTTTGCCGTCGACGAGGTGCTGGCTACCGGCCAGTTCCTCTGGCGCAGCCGCGGTCGCGGTCGGTCGCTGATTGCTCTCTTCTTCCGGGGCGGAACGCTCGACGGCGGCGATGTCGGCCGGCCGCGGCCGCGTGACGAGCCGGTTATCGGCTGGGCGCTGCACGAGATGGCGCGCGGCGTCAGCGTGCCGCCGACGCTGTTGCTGGCGGTCGTCGTCGGGACTCTTTCGATGCTCTCGCCACTGCTGATCGGCGCCGCCTCGCCGCTCTCGGGCACGCTCCACCTGGTCGGCGCGCTGGCGATCACCGTCTCGGTGATCGCCATGGCGGAGCCGTTCCGGGCGCTGCGCTGGCTCGATGTACCGCTCGGTCTCTGGCTCATCGCCAGCCCCTGGCTGACGCCCGGCGCCACGCTGGCGGCCAGCAGCCTCGCTGTCGCCGCCGGTCTGGCGTTGGTGCTACTCGCGGTACCGCACGGCAGGCACAGCGCCGAGCGGTTCGGCGGCCGGCGCTGATCGATCTCGCCTCTCGAGCGTCAATGCCCAGACGACGCCGATCCCGGAGCGCCGAAGCGCGCCTCGGAGATCGGCTTGACGGTGCTCGCCTGCGGGCCGATCGGGCTTTCGTCCGACTGGACGACCAGTTGCACCGGATCGCCGACAGCGAGGGCCTGGAAATTGCCGTCGATCACGCTGTTGGCGTGGAAGTAGACCAGCCGGCCGTCGGCCGCGATGATCTGCCCGAAATCACGCTCGTGATCGATCTCCTTGATCTGGCCATGCAGCTGGCCGGTCGCGGTCGATGTCTTGACGTCGCCGGAGAGCTTTGCCTTGCGCTTCCTCAGCTGTCGCTCCATCGCGTTGAAGGCGTCGCGGATGGCGACATAGACGTCCTCGTGTGCGTTGACGTCGCCAGGACGATTGTTGACCACGAGTTCCGTTCCCGGCACCCGAACCTCGATGCGAATGTCGAAATGATTGCCCTTCTGGTGCCGCTTGTGTGGCGCGACGACAGAGACGTGGCAGCTGGTGATGCGGTCGTAGAGCTGTTCCAGCTTCGCCACCCGTTCGCGAATGTTGTTTTCGACGAACTCGGACGGTTCCATGTCGGTGAAGGTCAGCTCGAGCGGTTGCTCCATGGTGCAATTATCCCCTTCTTCAGCGGCGACGGCCTTGTGAGTTGGGAACGTTCGACTGCCCCCGGTGGTTCCTGGCAGCTGCCAGTGAGGACAGCCGTGTCCATGCCGTCGCCTTCTCGGTCATGTCCCATGGCGTTCTCTGATCCCACCTGTCGAGGGCAATTTCTTTGTGTTCGTCATCGCCGGGTGAAGGGGTCTCTCCGGTATCGACGCAAGTGGCCGTCCCAGGTTGGCGTTCGCGTGCGTGAGCATCGCGA
>JAABSG010000167.1 GCA_011390475.1 Geminicoccaceae bacterium
GCATCGCGAAGTGGTGTGCGAGGTCGGCGTTGGGCCGCCTTCATTCCAGGGATCGCGCTCGTTCGACGCCGTCGTTCCGGCGGGGACGATCCGCTAGAGACCGTGCCTGAACCGTTCAGGCGGCAACGGGCGCGGCATTGCAGCGGAACTCCGTGGCGTCGCGCCAGAGTCGGTGCAGCCGCACGGCGAGCTTTCGGGCGACGGCCACTTTGGCCTTCTTGAAGCCACTCCGTTGGGCGATGGCGAGCCCCTACTCGCGCAGCGACGAGGTTCG
>JAABSG010000168.1 GCA_011390475.1 Geminicoccaceae bacterium
GCCGGCCACCCCGAGGTCGAGGGCACCATGGGCCAGGTGCCAGAGGGCTCGGTGCGTTTGGTCGAGACCTTGGCGGATGCCCGCACCGTCCAGGTGCCCGACCCCGAAAACGTCGCCTTCGCCACCCAGACCACGCTCTCGGTCACCGACACCGCCGCCATCGTCGCAGCACTCCAGGACCGCTTTCCCGCGATCGAGGGGCCGCGCAGCGAGGATATCTGCTACGCCACAACCAACCGGCAGGAGGCCGTGGCCGTCATGGCGCCGCAGTGCGACCTGGTGCTGGTCGTGGGCGCGCCCAATTCCTCCAACTCGCTCCGCCTGGTCGAGGTCGCCCTCGACAACGGTGCGGCTCGGGCATCCTTGATCCAGACCGCCGCCGACATCGACTGGCAGGCCTTGGACGGCATCGCCACGGTCGGCCTGACCGCCGGCGCCTCGGCCCCGGAAATCCTGGTCGAACAGGTGATCGACGCCTGCAAGGCCCGCTTCGACGTCACCTTGGAGATCGTCCACCACACCGACGAGAACGTCACCTTCCGCGTCCCGCCGATCCCGGCGCGACGCCTGGCGCCGGCCTCCTGAGCGGACGGGCGAAACCGTCCCAGCTTCACCGTGACAAGTCCGCGACGAGCCTGCATAAGGCTGGCCATCTCACGTGCCAGCATTGGTGATGGATGGCGGTCTATACTTCGGTTCCCGACGACGCCCTCGAGGCACTTCTGGCACGCTACGAGATCGGCCGGCCGCTGGCCCTCCACCCCATCGCCGAAGGGGTCGAGAACTCGAACTTTCGGCTGGAGACGACGAGCGGCCGCTACATCCTCACCATCTACGAGAAGCGGGTGGACCCGGCCGATCTGCCGTTTTTCTTGGACCTGATGGACCATCTGGCGGCCAAGGCCATCGCCTGCCCGGTGCCCATTCACGATCGCGACGGGCAGAGCCTGCAGACCCTCTGCGGCAAGCCCGCAGCCATCGTCAGTTTCCTCGAAGGCCGTTCGCCCAAACGGATCGACGCTGCCCGCTGCCGGGCTCTGGGCGGCACGCTGGCCGATCTCCATCTGGCCGTCCGCGACTTCGACGGCCACCGCCGGAACGCGCTTTCGGTGGCCGATTGGCGCCCGCTGTTCGCGGCTTGCCGGGCGAGCCCGACGCCCCTGCCGGACGGCCTCGCCCAGTTGGTGGCGCCGACGCTCGACAGCCTGGAGGCCAACTGGCCCGAGGAGCTGCCGGCGGGCGTCATCCACGCCGACCTCTTCCCCGACAACGTCTTCTTCGCGGACGACGCGGTCACCGGCGTGATCGACTTCTACTTCGCCTGCAACGATCGCTTCGCCTACGATGTCGCGATCTGCCTCAATGCCTGGTGTTTCGAGCCCTTGGGTGACTACAACCTGACCAAGGGCCGCGCCTTCCTCGACGGCTACCGAACTGTCCGGCCGCTCGCGCCGGCCGAGATCGAAGCGCTGCCGATGCTCGCCACTGGCGCCGCTATGCGCTTTCTCCTCACCCGCCTCTACGACTGGCTCAACCAGGTCGAAGGCGCGCTGGTCAAGACCAAGGATCCCATGGAATACGCCAAGAAGCTGGCCTTTCACAAAGCTGCACCGGGACCCGCCGCCTATGGCCTCGACTGAGCCCGAAAAGAGCGGCTCGGTACCGCTGACCGATACCGTCGAGATCCACACCGACGGCGGCTGCAGTGGCAATCCGGGGCCTGGCGGCTGGGCGGCGGTGCTGCGCTGGCGTGGCCACCAGCGAGAGCTTTCCGGTTTCGAGCCCGCGACCACCAACAACCGCATGGAGCTGATGGCGGCGATCGCCGCCCTCGAGAGCCTGAAGCGGCCGCTCAGGGTACGGCTGGTGACCGACAGCACCTATTTGCGCAAGGGCATCACCGAGTGGCTGAAGGCCTGGCGGGCCAGGGGCTGGAAGACGGCGGACAAGAAGCCGGTCAAGAACGTCGATCTCTGGCAACGCCTGGAGGCCGCCGCCGCCGGCCACACCATCGACTGGGCCTGGACCAAGGGCCACGCCGGCGATCCCTTGAACGAGCGCGCCGACGAGCTGGCCAGCCAGGCGATCAAGGACGGCGTCGCCCAGCTGAACGGCCACGCGCTGGCCGACGGCCAGGGTCGAGTGCCTTAGCCCGAGCTGCGATCCCCGGGGCGCATGGTGCCCAACTGGACGAGAGCCCCGGGGATCCGCTGATCAGAGCGCCTTCAGGATCTGCTCGGCACCCGAGACTTCCATCATCGGCGGTGCCTCCTCGACGGCGAGGGCCTTCACCACGCCGTCCTCGACGACCATGGCGTAGCGCTTGGAGCGGGTGCCGAGCTTGAAGCCCGAGCCGTCGAAATCGAGGCCGATGGCCTTGGTGAATTCGGCATTGCCGTCCGAGAGCAGCATGATCTTGTCGCCACAACCGGTGGTCTTGGCCCACTCGGCGAGCACGAACGGGTCGTTGACCGCGACGCAGGCGACGGTGTCGACGCCCTTGGCCTTCAGCGCATCGTAGTTCTGCAGGTAGCTCGGCACGTGCTTGGCGTGGCAGGTGGGGGTGAAGGCGCCGGGGACGGCAAAGAGCACGACCTTCTTGCCCTTCGTCAGCTCGGCCACGCCGACATCGACCATATCACCGTCCCGATTGACCTTGAAGGTCGCATCGGGCAACCGGTCACCAACCTTGATCGTCATGAAGCTTTCCTCGTGATCTGGAATTTCGCGCATTGGGCGGCGTCGAAGACGGCCGCTCTCTTGTTGCGCCGGTCCCGACCGGTTATCTCTTAGCCATGCAGAACGACGACGCCAACGATAACCATCTGGCCGGCATGCTGCTGGTCGCGATGCCCGGGATGCCCGATCCACGGTTCGACCGGTCGGTCATTTTCCTTTGCGCGCATTCGAGCGAGGGTGCCATGGGCATCATCGTCAACCAGCTCGCCCCCAATGTCGCCTTCGAATCGATCATCGAGCAGCTCGGGATCGAGCCCTCGGCCGAAGCCGCCGAGATCAAGGTGCATGTCGGCGGTCCGGTCGAGAGCAGTCGGGGCTTCGTCCTGCACTCCGCCGACTACGTTCACGAGAACACCCTGATGATCGACGAGAGTTTCGCGCTCACCGCGACCGTCGACGTGCTACGCGCCATCGCCGGTGGGGAAGGCCCGAAGCAAAAGGTCTTCGCGCTGGGCTACGCCGGCTGGGCCCCGGGCCAGCTCGACGCCGAGATCCAAAAGAACGGCTGGCTGATCGCCCCACCGGACGCGGGCGTCGTCTTCGACCTCGACGATGCCGAGAAGTGGGCAGGCGCACTCAAGAAGATCGGCGTCGACCCGTCGTTGCTCTCCTCGACCGCCGGACACGCTTGAGACAGCGCCGGTAACGGCGAGGTTCAGTCCCAGACGTCCACGCGACTAAATCGTCCGCGGCGCCCTCGAGCCAGCCTGGGCGATTGCCGTTGGCCCGATGCTACCCTGCGGCAATCGTCATTCCCTCTCGCTGGGCCCATCGCCAGACCCTCTGTCGGGCCCATCGCCACCGTCCTGATCGATGCGCAGCGGTTCCTTGAAGGTGAGCGTGCGATAGGGGAACGGAATCTCGATGCCGGCCCGGTCGAGTGCTGCCTTGATCGCAGCCACCACCTCGTCGCGTGAGCGATGCTCCTCGATGGGGGTGGAGCCGGTCCACCAACGCACGACAAAATCCATCGACGACGAATTGAACTCGCGGGCGAAGACATCGATTCGCTGCGCCGCGTCCACCGTCTCGAGATCGGCAAAGGCATCGCGAATCACGCGGCGCGCCGCGTCGACATCCTCGCCATAGGCAACACCGACGATCAGCTCGATCCGCCGCTTCGGCCGGTCGGTGAGTACCTCGATCGGGTTCTTGAAAAGGAACGAGTTCGGCAAGAGGACGAGTTCGCCGGAGCGCTTGCGGATATAGGTGTCGCGGATGGTGATCTGCTCGACCCGCCCGCTGATGCCCTCGCACTGGATGTCGTCGCCGATCTGCATGGGCTCGCGGACCAGGATCAGGATGCCGGCCAGGAAATTCTCGAAAATGTCCCGAAACGCCAGCCCGACGGCGAGCGAGCCGATGCCGAGGCCGGTCAAGAGGCTCGCTGGGGTCAGATTGGGAAAAACGATCGTCGCCGTGATCAATACGCCGACCACCCAGATCACGCTGCGCGACAGTGTCGCCAGCGCGGCGAGGAGCGACCGGCGCAGCCGCGATCGGCTGAGCATGTTGGCGAACAGACGCCCGAAGGCGCTCGCCACCAGCCACGTCGCCAGCAGGACGACGATGCCGGCGACGAGGTTGGGGATCAACGCCACCGCCGCGACGTAGAGACCTGCCAACTGGTCGCGAATGATGCTGAGCGGTTCCATTTTTCGGCGTTCGATTCGATTGGCGTGCGACGGAGCCCGAGGCCTTCGAGATTGCGACGATGGGCGCGCCGATCGGTTCAGCTGCAGGACGTTCGCAGCGCATTCCGTCGTCCGCCCGGTGCCGTCCGGCCGACGCCGGCTTCATGCCACGGCGCGGGCCGCAGCAGGGCCTTGCTCGGACGGATCCTGGCCCCGAGCCGACATCGACCACTCGGAGCTTTTCAACGACAGGTCGGTCGACGGCACCGACGTCGGAACCCGGGCATGTCTGCGGGCGAGGCTCACTCCGCTAGATAGCCAGCCCGACGCAACCGAACGGCCGACGGTCCGACCCACTAGCTGAAGGCGCAGTGGGTGACGAGCACGCGATCAGTGCTGCGGAATCTGCGCCGCCGCCGATTCGGCGGCACCGGTGGCCTCCATGCCGCGAATCGCCTTTTGCAGCTTCTCGAAGGCGCGCACTTCGATCTGTCGCACGCGCTCGCGGCTGATGCCGTACTGGGTGCTCAGCTCCTCGAGCGTCGTCGGACTCTCCTTGAGCCGTCGCTCGTTCAAGATGTGCTTCTCGCGATCGTTGAGGACATGCATGGCGCTCGAGAGCAACTCGCGGCGATGGTCGAGCTCGTCGTCCTCGGCGATCAGCGTATCCTGGGTGGCGCGATCGTCGACCAACCAGTCCTGCCACTCCATGTCGCTCTCGGCGCGGAGTGTCGCATTCAACGAATGATCCGGGCCATCGAGGCGCCGGTTCATGCTGATCACGTCGTCCTCGGTGACCGCCAGGGTCTCGGCGATCTTCTTGACCGCCTCGGGGCTGAGGTCACCCTCCTCGATCGCCTGCATCTGGCTCTTGAGCCGGCGAAGATTGAAGAAGAGCTTCTTTTGCGCGGCTGTCGTGCCCAGCTTCACCAGTGACCAGGAATGGAGAATGTACTCCTGTATCGCCGCTCTGATCCACCACATGGCATAAGTGGCCAGCCGGAAGCCGCGCTCCGGCTCGAACCGCTTGACCGCCTGCATCAGCCCGACATTGCCCTCCGAGATGATCTCGTTCATCGGCAGGCCGTAGCCGCGATAGCCCATGGCGATCTTGGCCACGAGGCGCAGGTGGCTGGTCACCAGGGTGTGCGCGGCCGCGACGTCGTCGTCCTCGCGCCAGCGCTTGGCGAGCATGTACTCCTGCTGCGGCTCCAGCATCGGGAACCGGCGGATCTCTTCGAGATAGCGGGAGAGGCCGCTGCCCTCGAGCGGTACGGTGGGAAGACTGGCCATGGGCGACGTCCGTTTGCTCGACTGTTCCTAAATGAACGCGCTCACGAGACGAATAGTTCCCGAAAACACATTCACACGAGGGCTTAGCATCTCGCGGCGGGGCTTGTGCAGTGAAAATTCGGTAAGGGCAAGCAAGGTCGGCGATCAGCCTACACGGGCGAGTTCGAGAAGTCGACTGAATATCGCCGGTGGCGCGGACTCGAAGCGCAGTCTTTCGCCTGTCCCGGGGTGGGTGAAGCCCAGAACCTTGGCATGCAGAGCGACCCGGTCGAGCGCGTTTATCGCTTCGGCCAGGGCCGTGGGCAATGCCGGCTTCCTGCGCGGCTTGTAGATCCGATCACCCAGCAACGAGTGGCCGAGGCTGGCGAGGTGCACGCGGATCTGGTGCGTCCGGCCGGTCTCGAGGGCGAGTTCCAGACGTGCCACCGTGGTGCCCGCCGCCTCCAGCAGCCGGTAGCGGGTGACCGCCCGCTTGCCGGCCTCGACGATCGCCATGCGCTTCCTGTCCGTCGGATGGCGGCCGAGCGGCTGGTCGATCACGCCTTCGGCCGGGCTCGGCAGGCCGTAGACCACTGCCTCGTAGAGCCGCTCGACGCTGTGCACGGTGAACTGCCCGGCGAGGCCGTGATGCACCCGGTCGTGCTTGGCGACGACCAGGAGCCCGCTCACATCCTTGTCGATCCGGTGCACGATCCCCGGCCGCGCCACCCCGCCGATGCCTGACAGACTCGTGCCGCAATGCGCCAGCAGTGCATGCACCAGCGTCCCCTCGGCATGGCCGGCCGCCGGATGGACGACCAGTCCGGCCGGCTTGTCGAGCACGAGCAGATCCTCGTCCTCGTAGACGATGTCGAGCGGCACGTCCTCGGCCACCAACGCCGACGGCGCGGCCGGCGGTACGGTGAGACTGTAGCGCTCGCCCGGTTTGACCCGCCGCTTGCCCTCGGTTACGACCTCGGCGTCGAGCCTGAGATGGCCCTCGCGCAACAATGCCTGAAGCCGCGACCGGGAGAGGTCGGCGAGCCGCTCGGCGAGCACCGTATCGAGCCGCCGCCCGGCCTCGCCCTCCTGGATCTCGACCAGCGTGGCTTCGGCGGGTCGCGTGGTGTCGGTTCCGGCCATTGTCCGGGCCTCAGCCATGGGGCAGGGCAGGCGTGGCGATGGCCACTAGCGGCAGGCGGCGGATGGAACGGTATCTCGGCATCATCAAGATCTTCAACATCGTGGCAGGGGTGCTCATCGTTCTGGGCATCATCGCGCTCGCCTGGCTCATGATCGACCGCTCGCGCGGGACCAGCCAGAGCCGGGCGCCGGACAGCCGGACCGCGATCGAAGACGGCGCCATCGCTTTGCCCGCTGGTTTCACCATAAAGGAAATGGCGGCAACGGGCGAATTTCTCTTTCTGCTGGTGAGCAACGCGGACGGCGATGTCCTCCTCCTGCGCCTCGACCCACGCGATCCGGCCGCCACGGCCAGCTTCGTCATCGAGACCGCCAGGCCTTGAGAGACGGGCCTTGAGAGAAGCGCCTTGAGACGGCAGCGGCGCAAGGCCGGCGGCAAGCCCGAAACCTTCGAGGTCGAGGTCCGGGAGTTGGGCTTTCTCGGCGATGGTACGGCCGACCACCAGGGCCGGCGGCTGATCGTGCCATTGGCCATGCCCGGCGAAACCTGGCGTGTACGCCGCTGGGGTCATGCGAATACCGTCGAGCCGGTAGCCTGTCTCCAGGCCAGTCCCGACCGGCGAGAGCCCGTCTGCCCGCATTTCGGAACATGCGGCGGCTGTGCCCTGCAGCATCTGCCCGAGTCCATTTACGACGCCCTGAAAATCCGCCGCATCGAGGGCGCCCTCGCCGCCCACGGCTTGACCGCACCGGCCCCGATCACCTTGCGCAAGAGCCGACTCGGCAGCCGCCGACGGCTGCGGCTCGGCTTCGGCGGCGACGGCCGGCTGGGCTTTCGCCGCCGAGCGGGCCGCGAGATCGTCGAAATCACCAGCTGCCCGATCGCGAGGCCGGACCTCGTGGCGCTGATCGAGCCGCTCCGCCGGACCCTCCGCCGGCTGGCCGCCGCGCGCCGAGGCGGCGAGGTGACGCTCACCGCGCTGGATGCCGGGCCCGAGGTCGTGGTGCACCTCCCGATCGACCCCGAACGCGCCGATCGCGAAGCGCTCGCCGCCTTCGCCGAAGCACGCCACCTGGTCCGCTTGGCGATCAGCGTCGGCGAGGCGACGCCAGAGCCCGTGGCCGCGCGCGAGGCTGCAATTCTCACCATCGCCGGGCACCGGGTGAGCCTGCCGCCCGCGGCGTTCCTGCAGGCGACGCGGGAAGGGGAGGCGGCGCTGCAAGCCTTCACGGCGTGCCATCTGGCAGGTGCCCGCAAGGTCGTCGACCTCTTCAGCGGCCTCGGCACGCTCGGCCTCGCCTTGGTCGATCACGGGGCCACGGTCCGCGCCTTCGATGCCTCGCCGGCATTGCTCGCCGCTTGTCGCCACCCGCACCTCGAGGCCTCCCGTCGCGACCTCTTCGCCAATCCCCTGCAGCCCGACGAACTGCGGGCAACGGACGCCGTCGTCCTCGACCCGCCGCGCGCCGGCGCCCTGGCGCAAGTCGAGGCGCTGGCGTCGAGCGCCGTCCCGCGCTTGGTCTACGCCGCCTGCGAGCCAGCGACTTTCGCCCGTGACGCGGCCGTCCTGGTCGCCGGCGGCTACCGGCTCACCGCCCTCGAGGCCGTCGATCAGTTCCTCTTCGCGCCCGAGATCGAGCTTGCCGCGGGCTTCGTGCGTGTTGCCACTTGATCACCAGCGTTTCAGCCTCTACGTACGGGTCATTCCACCGCGACCCCTTCGTCTAGCGGTCAGGACGTCAGCCTCTCACGCTGAAAACACGGGTTCGATTCCCGTAGGGGT
>JAABSG010000169.1 GCA_011390475.1 Geminicoccaceae bacterium
GCGGTACATCGCGAGATCGAAGAAGCCGCCGAGATAGGTGGTCATGCCGCCGATGAAGCCCTCGAAGATGAACGATGTCGGGCCCGCGATCAGCATGAAGAGGACGAGCAGGAACGCCATGACGACGTTGATCTTGCTCAACAGCTGAATGCCCCGGCTGATCCCGGTCATCGCCGAGACGGTGTAGAGCGTGGCCAAGGCCACGATGATCACGAGCTGCGTCGTGAAGGTGTCGGGGACGGCGAAGAGCGCATTCAGCCCATAGGAGACCTGCAGCCCGAGAAAGCCGATCGGCCCCACCGTGCCGGCCACCACGGCGATGATGCAGGCGGCATCGGCGAAGAGGCCGATGGGCCCGTGCAAGGCCCGCTCCTTGAAGACCGGGTAGAGCAGGGTGCGCGGCGACAGCGGCAGGCCCTTCTCGTAGTGGTAGTGCATCAGCATGATGGTGGTGAGCGCACCGAGGATGGCCCAAGCGAGAAAGCCCCAGTGCAGGTAGGACTGCGCCAAAGCCGCGTTGGCAGCCGCTTGCGGGTCAGAGGATAGATCACCGAAGAGCGGCGGGGTCGAGAGAAAGTGCGCAATCGGCTCGCCAGCGGCCCAGAACACCCCACCGCCCGCGAGCAGCGTGCACATGATCATCGAGCCCCACTGGAACGTGCTGAACTCCGGCTCGTCCAGCTCGCCCATTCGCTCGCCCGCTCCGGGAAAAAAGAGGAGAGCGAGGCCGATCAGGAAGGTCGCAAGCAGGAGCAGCTGCCAGTAGAGACCGAAATAGGTGGCCGAGAAGGCGAAGCTCGTGTTCACGATGGTGCCGAGCAGCTCGAGATCCCAGAGAGCTACGCCACAAAAGAGCAGGATGAACCCGCCCGTGATGGCAAAGAGCGGCATGTTGAGATGGCCGAGATCGGCGCCACCCACCCGCGTTTCCTGGGCTGCCATGATGCGGTTTCCTCCATGAATGCCGGTCGCTGCCGATCCGGCGATTAAGCCCTCGGGCCGAAGCTCTGGCCGAAGAACCGCAGCCAGTTGCCACCCATGATGCCCTCGACCTCGCTTTTGGCCAGGCCCGTCCGGGCGAGGCCTTCCTCGATCCGGTCGAAATCGCGGTTGTCAGAAAACCAGTCCGGCATCGGCGGAAAGCCGGGTGCCGCCGCCGAGCCCTCGCCGAAATCGACATCCTTGGTCCAGCGGCCCGAGCGCATCCATTCGACGATGCTGTCGGGCTGGTCCTGGCAGAGGTCGGTGCCGATGCCGAGCCGCTCCGGGCCCATGAGATCCGCCGTCCGTGCGATCATCTCGCAAAAGCTCTCGAGGGTGCAGGCCGAGCCGTCCTTCAGGTGATGCGGGTAGACCGAAAAGCCGAGCATCCCGCCGCTCTCGGCCAAGGCCTTCAACACCGTGTCGGACTTGTTGCGCCGCGCGGCGTGCCAGGACGCCGGATTGGCGTGGCTGATGGTGATCGGCCGCGTCGAGTGCTCGATCGCGTCCAGGGTCGAGCGCTCCGCCGAATGGCTCATGTCGACCACGAGTCCGACCCGGTTCATCTCCCGGACCACCGCCCGGCCCATCCGCGTCAGGCCGCTGTCCTCGGCCTCGTAGCAGCCCGCAGCCAGCAGCGACTGGTTGTTGTAGGTGAGCTGCATGAAGCGGAGGCCCAGCGTGTGCAGCACCTCGACCAGCCCGATATCGTCCTCGATGCAGGACGGATTCTGGCTGCCGAAGAAGATCGCCGTCCGCCCGGTCTCGCGCGCCAGGACCACGTCGGCCGCCGTGCGTCCCTGAAAGATCAGCTCGGGATAGCGCTCGAACCAGCGGTTCCAGCGCTCGATGACCAGGACGGTCTCGCGAAACGTCTCGTGATAGGTGATGGTAACATGCACCGCATCGAGCCCGCCCTCGCGCATCTGCCGGAAGATCGGCTCCGACCAGTTGGCGTATTGCAGACCATCGATCCGGGGTGCCGCCAGCATCAGGGTCGACCCGCGGCGACGTAGCTCGTCTTGACCGCCGTATAGAACTCGACAGCGTACTGCCCCTGCTCGCGCGGCCCGAACGAGGACGCCCCGCGCCCGCCGAACGGCACGTGATAATCGGTGCCCGCCGTCGGCAGGTTGACCATCACACAGCCCGACCGCGAGTGCCGCTTGAAGTGCGAGGCGCGGGCGAGGGACCGGGTCATGATCCCGGCCGTCAGCCCGAATGGCGTGCCATTGGCGACCTCGAGCGCCTCCTCGTAGCTCTCGACCTTCTGCACGCAGGTGATTGGCGCGAACATTTCCTCGCGATTGATCCGCATCGCGGGCGTCGTTCCCACAAACACCGCAGGCGCCATGAACCAGCCCGGGGTCGACCGCTCCAGCCGCTCACCGCCGCAGAGGAGATCGGCGCCCTCGGCCTTGCCGGCCGCGACATAGTCGAGATCGGCCTCGAGCTGCGCCTCGCTCACCACCGGCCCGATCTGCGTCCCGTCCTCGAGTGCATGGCCAACGACCAGGGCCTCGGTCGCCGCCACCAACTTTTCGACGAAGGCGTCGTGCACGGCCTCGTGGACGATCAGCCGGCTGGCTGCCGTGCATTTCTGCCCCGTGCCGCCGAAGGCCGCGTTCACGGCAACCGAAACAGCGAGATCGAGATCCGCGTCATCCATCACGATCAGCGGGTTCTTCGAGCCCATCTCGAGCTGTACCTTGGTCATGTTGGCGACGGCCGCCGCCGCTACGCCGCGACCCACCTCGACCGAGCCGGTGAAGCTGATCGCGTCGACCAGCGGGCTCTCGACCAGCTTCTGCCCGATGCTCGAGCCGGCCCCCATGACCAGGTTGAAGAGGCCCTTCGGCAGCTGCTGGTCGGCGATGATCTCGGTCAAGGCCACCGCCGAGGCCGGGGTCAGGTTGGCGGGCTTCCAGATCACTGCATTGCCGAAGGCGAGCGCCGGGGCGATCTTCCAGGCCGGGGTCGCGACCGGGAAGTTCCAGGGGCTGACGATGGCGACGGTGCCGACGGGCTCGCGGCGGACGTCGATCTCGATCCCGGGTCTGACACTCTCGACCCAGTCACCCACCTGCCTGAGCGCCTCGGCCGCGAAATAGGCGAAGAACTGCCCGGCTCTGAAGATCTCGCCCTTGCCTTCGGCCAAGGGCTTGCCCTCCTCGCGCGACAACAGCCGGCCGAGCTCGGCCGAACGGTCCATCAAGGCATTGCCGATCGCCATCAGAACATCGTGGCGGGCCTGCGGACCGCTTTCGGCCCACTGGACTTGCGCCGCTTTCGCGGCACTCAGTGCAGCTTCGAGGTCCGCGGGCTCGGCCTGGGCATAGCGCCCGATCAGATCAGCCGTGTCGGATGGGTTGCGGTTCTCGACGACCGCTTTCGACTGGCGCCACTCGCCCGCGACGAAATTGCCGACCACCTCAGCCATCACCCCTCCCGGCATCATTCTCCAGCGCGACACTAGACCGCTGTGTCGATTTGAGGCAATCTTGAAAATCTGAACTCAATTTCAGGAATGCTGAAACGGTGGCGATCAAGCTCGAAATGCTGCGCTGCTTTGCGGCCGTGGCGTCGACCGGTAGCCTGGCAGCCGCCGCCGAGGTGCTCGGCCGAACACCATCGGCCGTCTCGATGATGCTGGCAGGGTTCGAGGCGCGCCTCGGTGCGCCACTCTTCGAGGGCGAGCGCAAGAGCCGGCTCACCCCGTTCGGTCGGATGACCCTGGCCGAGGCAGAGCGCGCCATCGCCGCCTTCGACGGTAGCGTCGCCGCGATCGGTCGCTACGCGCGCTCGACCGCCGGCACCGTGCGGATCGCCGCCGTGCCCTCCGTCTCGGTCACCCTCTTGCCGCAGGCGATCGCTCGCTTCCGCAATCAACGGCCTGATGTCCGGCTGGAAATCAGCGACGTCGACAGTGCGGCGGTAATCCGGCGGATCGAGGCCGACGAGGCGGATCTGGGCCTGGCCAGCGGCCCCATCGGCGCCGGGCTCGAGAGCGAAATCCTCCTTACCGATCCCCTCGGCATCGTCTGTCGTTCGGACCATCCGGTGGCGCTCTTGAAGGGTCCGATCGGCTGGGGCGACCTCGAGCGCGGGCCCTTCCTCGCCAATCCGCTGGCCGCGCTCGTCGATCACCCGGGCGTGCGGGCGCAGGCCGAGGCGAGCCACCTCGTGGCCCGCAATACCACGACGCTGCTCGCCTTCGTCCGCCTCGGCCTGGGTGCCACCATCCTGCCGGAGCGGAGCGTCGACAGCGGGGCGGCCGATCTTCTCTTTTTCCGCCCGATGGATCCGCCGGCCGAACGCCCGGTGCACCTACTGCAGCAACGCTCGAGCCGCCTCAATCCGGCCGCCGAACTCTTCCGCCGCTGCCTTGCCGAGGTAGGGTCGATATCGCCGATCGAGAAATCTCGGGCGGCGCTGTGACTTTCCTGGTTGAGCAAGGTGCCGAATAGATAGCTTTTGGGGTTGCGGCATCTGAAAAGAAGTATTATTGCACGACAGAAGTTCGCTGCGCTACCTGTCCAATGATGACCGACTTAAGTCGGCGCCTGTACAGCGCTGCATTGCCTTCGATGTACGCTGTAGTTGGTGGTACGACTTGCTCATCTTGCCAAGTAACACCGAAGCTCTCTCGGCACTTAAACGTTGTGATGACGAACGATTGTTTGTGTTCTGCAGCTGGGGATGCAATCGAGCGCGGATCGAGGCGGGCGTGCTCTTGGCGCATTCGCAAGGTGCGGCGAATCTGCCGGGCGTGGACCGGCCAACGACGGACAAACGTCGATGTTGATGACGAGGCGCGATGCGTAGATTGAGACGAGTGCGGATTGCGCTGGTAGCGGGCTGCCCCTTCCCGTGGGCGCGCGGCACACCGGCGCGCATCCTCGGCATGGCCCAGGCGCTCCACGATGCTGGCCACGACGTGCACGTCATCGCCTATCCCTTGGGCGAGGTCGACCGTCGCTTGCCGTTTCGAGTGCATCGAAGCCGGGGCCTGCCCTATTACCGGCGGACCGCGCCGGGCGCCGACCCCCTGCGGCTCGTGGGCCTGCTGCCGATGCTCGCGGCCACCGTGGCGCGGGTCACGCGGCAGCACGATATCCACGTCATCCACGCCCACCATTACGAGGGGCTGCTCGCCGCCTGGCCGGCCAAGCGGCTCTCCGGCGTGCCGGTGATCTACGACGCCCACACCACGCTCGCGGGCGAACTCCCCTACTATCGCCACGGCGTGCCGCGCGGCCTGACCGCGAGGGTCGGCCGGGCGCTCGATCGGCGGCTGCCGAACCTCGCCGACCACACCATCGCGACCAGCCAGTACATCGCCGCCGAGCTGTTGTCCGATGGCATGGCCGAGGGCCGGATCACGGTGATCGGCAACGGCATCGAGGATGCATTCGTCGCCGCGACGTCGGTCGCGCCGAGCGCCCCGCAGCGGCGGGAAGGGACGGGCGAGCGGATCGTCTATGCCGGCAATCTCGCGGGCTATCAGGGGATCGAGACCTTGCTGGAGGCCTTCGCGCGGATCGCCGGCGAGCGGCCCGCGGCCCGCCTCCAACTCGTCACCGAATCCGCCTTCGAGCCCCATGCCGCACTGGCCCAGCGGCTCGGGATCATGGAGCGCATCGACCTCGAGACACCACCACCACCGCACGAACTCGGGACCAGGCTCGGCACCGCCGATATCCTGGTCAACCCCCGGGCAGAGTGCCCGGGCTACCCGCTCAAGCTCTTGAACTACATGGCCGCCGGTCGGGCCATCGTGTCGTTCCGCGCTTCGGCCCGTGACCTCACCCACGGCAGCGACGCGTGGCTCGTCGGTGAGCCGACGGCCGAGGCCCTGGCCCAGGGTCTCGATACCGTTCTCGCGCAGCCCGACCTCGCCGGCCGGCTCGGGGCTGCGGCGCGCCGCCGCGTGGTCGAGGAACTGACTTGGTCGCGGGTGGCCGTGCGGCTGGAATCGGTCTATGCCGGCTTGATCAAGGCCGAGGCCGGCCGCACGTCACCGGTCAAGACGTCGACCTCGGCACCGCTGCGGGTCACCGGCGGCGAGTAGCGCCGAACGGCCGACCGACAACCAGCAGGCAGACCGACAATGACTCCGGGGCATCCGGCCGAATCCGCGCCGGCAGCGGTGAGCGCTGTCGTCATCAACTACAATGGCGGCGCCAAGGTCGTCCGGGTGATCGAGGCGCTGGTTGCCCATGCCGCCGAGGTCAGCCACGTCATCGTCGCCGACAACGGCTCGACGGACACCAGCGTGGCGACGATCCGCGAGCGCTTCCCCGCCGTCGAGGTTCTCGAGCTCGGTGCCAATCTCGGCCTGCCCAACGCCCGCAATGCGGGGCTCCGCCACGCCACCGGCAAATACGTCCTTCTGCTCGACGCCGACATCTACGTAACCCCCGGCTGCGTCAGGGCCCTGCTCGATGCGGCAAGGCACTACCGGGCAGCCGTCGTCTGTCCGCGAATCGTCCTGGTGCCCGATGGCAGCATCGTGCAATGCGACGGCGCCGAGCCGCATTTCGTCGGCACGCTGGCGCTCTTGAACCCCGATGCCGATCGCACTTTGCCGCCAGTCGAAGCGGGTCCCGTGGGTGGGCTGATCGGCGCGGCGATGCTGATCGACCGCGTGGCGGTGCTCGAGGCCGGCGGCTTCAACGAGCTCTATTTCTTCTATTTCGAGGACCTCGAGTTTTCGCTCCGCATGCGCCTGCTGGGCCACGAGGTGGTCCGCGCCCCTGCCGCCATCGTCGAGCACGAGCGCGGCCAGGGCCATGCCGGCCTCTCGTTTCGCGGCAAGGGCAGCTATCCACCCAAGCGCGCCTATCTCGGCATGCGCAACCGCATCCTGACCATCGCGCTCTGCTACAGCGGCCGTACCCTGGTGCTGCTGTCCCCCGTTCTTCTGGCCTATGAGGTCGCCACGCTCGCCTTTGCGCTCAGCCGCGGGTTTCTGCGGGAATGGTGGGCCGGCTGGCGCTGGATCGTTGCGAATCGGGCGGCAATCGGCCGCGAACGACGCGCTCTCCAGGCGCGGCGCGTGCGCCCGGACCGCGAACTTCTGGGTTCCCGGCCCTTGCCGCTGGCGGCCGGCGTTGTCGAAGGCACTTGGCTCCGGCGCGCGATCGACTTATTCGATTCCAGCATCAGCGCCTATTGGCGCGTCGTTGCCCGCTGGACGTGACCCATGCAACCGATCCACACCCTCGGCCGCGCCTTCTCCGACTACCTGGCCTATCGCCGCCGCCGCACCACCGGCCCACAAGGTGACAATCCGTTGGGCCAGCTGCGCTCGACCGTACCCGTTACCCGCGCCTTCGGTTTCGACCGCGGCAAGCCGGTCGACCGTTTCTTCGTCGAGCGCTATCTCGCCGCCAAGAGCGACCTGATCCGGGGCCGGGTGCTCGAGATCGGCGACAACGAGTACACGCTCACTTATGGTGGTGCCAAGGTGACGCAAAGCGACATCCTGCATATCGACGAAAAAAACCCGAAGGCTACCTTCATCGGTGATCTCAGTGACTGCGGGCACATCCCCGATGCGCTGTTCGACAGCATCGTTCTCACGCAAACACTGCAGATGATCTACGATACCCGAGCGGCATTGGCCACCCTCCACCGCTTGCTCGTGCCGGGCGGGTCACTGATCGCCACCTTCCCGGGGCTCAGCCAGATCAGCGACGACGACTGGGGTCCCAGTTGGCACTGGGGCTGGAGCCGCGGCCAGGCGGAGAGCCTGCTCCGTGTGGCTTTTCCCGCTGGCGGTATCGAGGTGGAGGCACTCGGCAACCGCTATGCCGCGGTGGGCTTTCTCCACGGCCTCGTTGCCGAGGAGCTGGAGGAGGAGCGGCTGTTGGCGGGAGGCGGAGCCTGCGCGTTCGTCCTCGGCGCCACGGCGAAGCGTGCCGTCGGCGGGCAATTGCAGCCCTGACCATGTCGGGCTTTCGCCAGCGCCTGCGTGACTTCATGTACACCCTGCCGCCGGGACAGCGAAACCGACTCCGGCTTCTGGCCCGATCCTGGAAGCTGCCGTTCGTCGGCCGTGGCGGAATATTACTCTACCACCGGGTCACCGAACTCGCCAACGACCCCTGGGCACTGGCCGTTCCACCGGTGATGTTCGCGGACCACCTCGCCGTCCTGGCCGAGCGAACCACCTGTCTGCCTCTGCCCGAGTTCCTCGCCCGCCGGGCCGCGGGTAACCTGCCGAAGAACGCCACGGCCCTGACCTTCGACGACGGCTATGCCGACAACCTCCTCGAGGCGCTGCCGCTGCTCGAACGCCATGGCCTGCCGGTTACGGTCTTCATCATGACCGGCTTCGTCGGCGGCGACCGGGAGCCCTGGTGGGACCGGCTGGAGCAGGCGGTCTTCGCGACCCCTGAACTGCCGGGCGCTATCGTGCTCGAGGTCGCTGGCAGAAACGTCGGCTGGACCAGGCCCGAAGGCGCTGTCGACGATGCCGATCGGCATGCCCTGCATCTCGACCTCTACGAAGCGGTCGCCCCGCTCGATACAGAACCCCGGGAAGTTGCGCTAGCCGACC
>JAABSG010000170.1 GCA_011390475.1 Geminicoccaceae bacterium
ACCGCCTCCTACTATCCCGACCACGTCATCTTCCTCGGCCCCGCCGCCGCCACGCCGGAGAGCCGCAAGCCTGGCCAGAACCTGATCCTCGAGCAAGCCGCCGGCGCCTACGTCCCCGAAGACGCCCCACCCGCCGCCGACGAACTGGCGCTCTGCCTGGCGCTGGTCTTGGCGCGCCTACCCGAACGCGCCGAC
The DNA here is from genome assembly GCA_011390475.1 of Geminicoccaceae bacterium. Lineage (GTDB taxonomy): Bacteria > Pseudomonadota > Alphaproteobacteria > Geminicoccales > Geminicoccaceae > SLRI01. The sequence goes on from JAABSG010000170.1 coordinate 196, forward strand.
CTCGTCCGCTTGACACCCGACCAGGAAGCGGCGCTCTTGGGCTGGGACGCGGAGAAGTACCGGCAGTCGCTGGCGCGTTAGGCGCCCTTCTGCTCGTCGAGCGTCACCAGCACCGCCTCGATCGAGGCGAGAAGCTCGACGTCTGGCTCGATGCCGAGCTTGGCGCAGCGGGCGCGGTAGCGTCTGACGATCGTTGCCGCCACGCGCTCATGGGCCGCCGGCAACGCCAGGAACAGGTCACGGATGACGCGGATGGCTTCGGCATCGAAGGGAATCGCCGCCGCTGTCTGCTGCATTTCGTCGTGCCGGTCGGCGAGATTGGAGAGGCTGGTGGCAAGGTCGGGCCGGAAACCCTCGGGGCGCTCGTCGGCGAGGCGGCGATAGATCTCGACGGCCTTGCTTGTGGCGGCGAGGGCTTCCTCGTGCCGCTGGAGGGCCCCGAGCCCGTTGCCGAGATTGTTGAGGCTGGCGGCGAGGTCGGGGAGGAAGAGATCGGGTCGCTCGTCGGCGAGGCGTTGGCGGATGTCGACCGCTTCGTCGGTGGCGACGAGGGCTTCCTCGTGCCGGCCGAGGTCGCTGAACCGCGTGCCGAGATTGTCGAGGCTCATGGCTTTGTCGGGAAGGAAGGCGTCGGGCTGGTCCACCGCGAGGCGCCCATAGGCCGTGACCGCATTCTCGGTGGCGGCGAGGGCTTCCTCGTGCCGATCGAGGTAGCTGAGCCAAACGCCCAGATTGTTGAGGCTGGCGGCGAGGTTGGGGAGGAAGGCGTCGGGCTGCTCCTCGGCGAGCGGACGGTACATCTCGACCGCCTGTTCGGTGGCATCGAGGGCGGCCTCGCGTCGGCCGAGAGCATTGGCGAGCAAGCCGACCTGCAAAAGGCCCGAAGCGGCGGCTTGCCAATCGCCGTCGGCTGTCGATCGACGCACGGCCTCGGCGATGTTCGGTTGCTCGGACTCGAAGCTCTCGAGGGCGCGGCGAACCTCACGGCGGTCGTGGAGTTGCGCCGTCAAGCTCTCCAGCAGCGCCAGATAGTGCGTCCGATGGCGGGTTGCCGCTGTCGTGGCGGCGGCGTTTGCAGCTCGGTCACGGGCCAATTCGCGCAGCAGGTCGTGCAGGCGATAGCGATCATTGCTCGGGCGCTGGAGGAGGTTGCGGCGGTAGAGCAGGCCGAGGCAGCGTGCGGTCTCGACCTGGTCGAGATCGAGAACCGCGGCCGCACCCGCAGCATCGAAGTCAGCGGGAAAGGCGGCAAGCAGCGTGAAGCTGCGGGCGAGATCCGGTTCGCTATCGGCGAGACGATCGTAGCTCAGGCCGAGAATGAGGAGTGGGTCGAGGTCGGGACGCTCGATGTCGCCGGCACTCCGGGCGAGATGGGCGAGGCGGCGCTGCTGCAGGGTCTCGATATAGTCGTCGGGCGCGGCCCCTGTCGCCTGGAGATAGGCACCGGCGACGCGCAGCGCCAAGGGCAGGTCGTTGCAGCGCTCGGCCAGGGTGTCGAGGGTGGCATCGGCGACGTCGGGAAGGATGCCGGCGAGGAGGGCCTTGGCGGCAGGGCGGGTGAGATGCTGGAGCTCGATCGGCTGCACGCCGGGCAGGACCAGACGGGTTCGCGAGGTCAAGAGGAGCGCTGTCGGCGGCGCTGGTCTAAGGTCGTTCAGGCCTCGGCTGTTCGCCACGTTGTCGAGCAAGATCAAGAGGCTCTTGCCTCTGAGCCGGTTTCGGTACTCCGCCTCGCGGGTGCGGGGGTCAATCTCCTCGGCGCCCAGGGCCATCAGCACATCGGTCATGGCGTCGGCGGCGGTGCGTGGCTGAGTGGTACCCAGCATGTCGACGAGGATCTGCCCGTCCGGAAAATCCGCCACCATCTCGGCGGCCACCTTGCGCGCCAGCTCCGATTTGCCGGAACCGCCGATGCCGTGCAGGGCGGCAATCGCCACCGCACCATCGCCGGCGAGTGCCGCACGGACGACGGCGCGCTCGGCCTCGTAGCCCTGGAAGTCCGGGACGGGTCGAGGGATGGAGAACGGTGGCGGTGTTTCGGGCGCACGGGTGAGGTGGTCGAGGCGGGCTGCGATCTCTTGCAGCAATGATGTCTGGTAGCCGTCGATGGCGCCGCGCAGCTCAGAGCCCAGGGTGAGCGAAATGAATTTCGCATAGAACGCTTCGACCAGCGCGCGCACCCGGCCCTCGAGCGCAGCGTCCACCACGACGGGCGGCTTGCCGTTCCAGCTCGCGGGCGCTTCGGCGAGGCCCGGCAGCCGGGTGGTGAGGCCGCGACGGCAGACGCGGTCTCGGGCGTCTGTGGCCCAAGCTTTCAGTTCCGGCTTGGCGATGGCGGCCAGCTCGGCCGAAGAGAGGCCGTGCCCTGCGAAAAGGTCTGTGGCAACGCTGGTGAGGTGCTCGCCAGCGTCGTCGTCGAGGTCCGGCGACTGGAAGTCTTGGAGCAAGGCTGCGAGCAGGCGCTGGGCCGGGCTCATCGGGTCTGGAAAATAGAGATCGAAGGCCGCACCCACCTCGTCGCGCGCCAGACCGACAAGGGTCGCTGTCGGGTTGAAGAAAACACCCACGGCAGCTTGGCAGATGCGCTTGGCGCGGGCTCGTCCGGACATCGGGCACTCTCCGCGTGAACCGCCCGTATCCAAGCGGATCGACGGGGAGAAGGGAACGGTTAAGTTGCGTCGGCCGCTCGTGGACAAGGCGGGATGGCTCTGCGAGAGAGGTGGTGCCGCTGCCCTTCGCAAGGATGACACCGCTCTGGCCAGCCACGCCCGCGACGCCATTATCGCCAACGAGATGCCGGCAGCGGCCCGCTCGCTCTGGACCGCGACTGCCCGTCCGGCGCCGCCGACGCCGCCGCTCGTCGGTGAGGCCGTGACCGATGTCGCGGTCATCGGTGGTGGCTATACCGGCCTCTCGACGGCGCTGCATTTGGCCGAGCGGGGTGTTTCGGTCGCCCTGCTGGAGGCCGAGACGCCGGGCTGGGGGGCTTCGGGGCGCAATGGCGGGCAGGTGATTCCGGGTCTGAAATTCGACCCGGGTGAGATCGAGACGCTGTTCGGCCGGGAGCGGGGCCGGCGCATCACCGCCATGGCCGGCGGCGCCGCCGATCTCGTCTTCGACCTGATCGAGAAGCACGGCATCGACTGCGACGCCCGGCGCAGCGGCTGGATCCAAGGCGCCCATGATGCGGCCAGCCTCGCCGCCGTCCATCGCCGAGCCGCGGATTGGGCCGGGCGGGGTGCTCCGGTCGAGGCGCTGGACCGGGCGGCGGTGGCCGGACTCCTGGGCACCGATCGCTATCGGGGCGGCTTGATCGACCGCCGGGGCGGAGGGTTGCATCCCTTGAACTATGCCCTGGGCCTGGCCGCGGCCGCGATTCGCGCCGGGGCGCGGGTCTTCGGCCAGAGCCGGGTGACCCGGCTCGAACGCCGCCAGGAGGGCTTTCGCGTCCACACCGAAAAGGGCGTGCTCCGTGCCGCGCGCATCGTCATCGCCACCAACGGCCATGCCGACGGGCTGCACGATCCACTCCGTCGCTCGATCGTCGCCGTCCGCTCGGTCCAGGTCGCGACCCGCCCGCTCTCCGACAATCTGCGCAAGTCCATTCTGCCCGAAGGCCAGGTCGTCTCCGACACCCGCCGCCTGCTGCTCTATTTCCGCCTCGACGCCCAGGGCCGCTTTCTCATCGGCGGACGTGGCGCCTTCGCCGAGCGGGGCGTGCTGGCCCGTCAGGCCGATCTCCGCCTGGCGGCAGAACGGCTCTTCCCGCAACTCGGCGGCATCGAATGGGAGCATCATTGGGGCGGCTTCGTGGCGCTGACCACCGACCACCTGCCGCATCTGCACGAGCTCGAGCCCGACATCGTGACGGCCTTGGGCTATAACGGCCGCGGCGTCGCCATGGCGACGGCGATGGGCCAGCAGCTGGCCGAGCACGCCGCCGGGGCCAGTGCATCCGATCTCGACTTTCCGGTCACCGGCCTCGAGCCCATCCCCTTCCACATCTTGCGCAAGCCCGCCGTCAGTGCGGTGACGGCCTGGCACGAGGCCCGCGAGCGCATCGGCCTCTGAGTCCAGCACTCCTCGAGCGATCCTCGAGCAGCTTGCCCGCGCGGTGTTCAGCTCGGGCCCGCCGCGACGGCACCAACCGCCTCCCGCTGCCCTCGCGCCGCTGTTGGCACGACGTTTGCTAGCCAGCTTCCAGGGGAATGCATCATGGAGGAGCAGCGCATGGCTGCGGCACAAGACGACGGCGCAACCGGTGCGGTGATGGACATCGACGACGCCCCTGCGGCGACGGTCACGGAAAAGCGGGCCAAGCACCCGCTCGAGCCCCTGGACGGGGCCGAGATCGCGGCGGCCGCCGCCATTCTGACCAGAATCTATGCCGCGAGCGAGCCGCTCCGCTTCGAGCGGCTGGAGATCAAGGAGCCGGCCAAGGACGTGGTGGCGCGTTGGCGCCCCGGCGTGGCCCTCGATCGCGAGGTGCGCTTCGTGGTCTTCCGGCCGGGCCGGATCGGCGTCATCCAGGGCGTGCTCTCGCTCGACCAGGGCAAGATCATCGAGGCAACCGAGTTGCCCGAGGCCCGGCCGATGATCATGCTGGAGGAATTCCTCGAGATCGAGCAGGTGGTGAAGTCCGACCCGGCCTTCATCGCCGCCTGTAAGCGGCGCGGCATCGAGGACATGGAGCTCGTTTGTGTCGATCCCTGGTCGGCAGGCAATTTCGGCGTGCCGGGCGAGGAAGGCCGCAGGCTCTCGCACACCTTCGCCTGGGTCAGGAACGGCGAGTTCGACAATTTCTACGCCCATCCGATCGAGGGGCTGAACGCCGTCGTCGATGTCGACACGCTCGAGATGCTGCGCCTCGACGACTATTACGAGGGCAAGGAACCGCTGCCGATCCCGCGGGCCGAGAGCAATTACGAGGCGCAGTTCTTCAAGGACTTCAAGCCCGCCGGCAAGCCGCTCGACATCGTCCAGCCCGAGGGGGCCAGCTTCACCGTCGACGGCACCAGGCTCGGCTGGCTGGGGTGGGACGTCCGGGTCGGCTTCAACAGCCGCGAGGGGCTGATCCTCCACGATATCGGCTATACCGAGAACGGTCGCCGACGGCCGATCTGCTGGCGCGCGTCATTGACCGAGATGGTGGTGCCCTACGGCAGCCCCCAGCACGCGCATCACAGGAAGAACGTCTTCGACATCGGCGAGTACGGCCTCGGCAAGCTCGCCAACTCCTTGAAGCTCGGCTGCGATTGTCTGGGCGCCATTCACTACATGGATGCCTGGGTCAACGGCATCGACGGCACGCCGGTGCGGATCGAAAACGCGATCTGCATCCACGAGGAGGATTTCGGCATCGGCTGGAAGCATTGGGACTTCCGCACCGAGCGCACCGAAATCCGCCGCCAGCGCCGCCTCGTCGTCTCTTCCATCTCGACCGTCGGCAATTACGAGTACGCCTCCTACTGGTACCTCTACCAGACCGGCATGATCGAGTTCGAGATGAAGGCCACGGGCATCGTCAACACGGTGGCTTGCAAACCCGGCGAGCCCGGCAAGCACGGTGTGGAGGTGGCGCCGGGCGTGGTCGGGCAGATCCACCAGCATCTCTTTTGCGCCCGGCTGGACATGGTGGTCGACGGGCCGGCCAACACCGTCGTCGAGTGCAACGCCAAGGCGCCGCCGATCGGCCCCGAGAACCCGATGGGCAACGTCTTCTTCGAGGAGCAGACGGTGCTGGCGACCGAGAGTGCCGCCAAGCGGCGCTTCGATCCCTCGACCATGCGCTACTGGAAGGTGGTCAACCCGTCGGTGACCAATGCCGTCGGCAAGCCCACCGGCTACAAGCTCGAGCCCACCCACACCGTCACCCCCTTCACCGACCCGGAAGGCCCCTCGGGCAGCCGGGCGGGCTTCATCTACAACCACCTCTGGGTGACGCCCTTTGCCGAGGACGAGCGTTATCCGGCCGGCGAGTTCGTCAACCACTCGGCGCCGGGGCTGGGCCTGCCGGCCTGGACCGCGGCTGACCGAGCGATCGAGAACACCGACATCGTGCTCTGGCACGTCTTCGGCCTGCACCACCCGGTCCGGCCCGAGGACTTCCCGGTGCAGAACTGCGTCACCTGCGGCTTCAAGCTGCTGCCCACGGGCTTCTTCGACCAGAACCCGATCATCGACCTCGAGCCCGGCCGCAACAAGGCCAGCTGCTGCGTCTGATTTCGTCCAAGGAGACACCGCCATGCGCCTGCCGAATCCGCTAAGCGTCACCCAGTTCCAGCGCCGCCGGCTCCTGCAGCTTGGCCTGGGCGCCAGCGCCGCCGCCGCTTTGCCGCGGGGCGGCTTCGCCCAGAGTGCGCGCGAGGCCGAGATGAACCTCTTCACCTGGGAGGGCTACAACTCGGACGAGGTTCTCGACCCCTTCCGTCGCGAATTCAACACGCGGGTCAATGCCGAGGGCCTGATCTCCGATCCCGACGCGGTCAATCGCCTGCGCGCCGGCGAGACCTCGGTCTGGGACGTGATCAACCTCAACAACAGCTGGGCCAGAAAGCAGCTCTACCCCGAAAACCTCATCGTGCCGCTCGAGCAGGAGCGCTTCAGGCCCTATTGGGACATGGCGCTGCCGGCCTTCGAATGGCCCTATCACTGGGCGATGTCGGACGACGGCACCGAGCTCTTGGGCATCATCCAGCGCTTCGGCCCCTCGGGCTGTCTGATCAACACCGACGAGATCGCCAAGGAGACCTTCGAGAACGAAGGCTACGGGATGTTCCTCGAGGACGGCATGGCCGGCCGCTATGCGATCCTCATGTATGACGACTGGGTGATCATGCACGCCTGCCTGGCGGCCGGCTTCAGCCCGTTCCGCGCGCACAGCGAGGCCGAGCTCGCCACCTTCGACGAGGTGATCACCAAGGTCATCGGCAACGCGGCCTTTCTCTCGGACGACCTGAATTCGATCAATCTGGCGCTGATCAACGGCAGCATCATCGGCAGTTTCCCGGGCAGCGTCTATACGGCCTCGACCGCCCGTTTCGACGGCGCCACGAACATCCGCTGCGTCGTGCCGCTCAACGGCCCGGCCGAGCTCGAGGGCAAGAACGGCGTGGTCTGGATCGAGCTCACCTCGCTGGTCAACAACCCGCAACTTTCGCCCCGCGGTGCGGATTTCCTGGAATACTTGCAGCGACCCGAGGTCTGCAAGGCCGTGGCCTTCGCCGAGGGCACCTACAACCCGGTGGTGCAGATGGGCGATCCCAAGGTCATGGAGCTCTTCGATGCGACCGAGCTCGAGGCGATCCAGTGGGACACGATGGACGAGGACATCGCCCGCTGTGCGGAGTTCGACGAGATCCCCGACTACGACAAGCTGCATGCGATGTTCTCGGCCGCCGTGCGTGCGCGCGGTGCCTGAACAGGCGACCCGGCCGGTACGCCCCCGGCCGGCCGGGCGCCATTTCTCCCGCTCATTGGGATAGCCGTCCATGCGCCCTGAACCGATCCTGGAGCTCGCCCGCGTCGACAAGTTCTTCGACGATTTCGTCGCCATCGACGGCATCGACCTCGCGATCCGGGAGGGCGAGTTCTTCACCATCGTCGGCCCCTCGGGCAGCGGCAAGACCACGCTGATCCGCATGCTCACCGGCATGGAGAAACCCTCGGGCGGCGAAATTCGCCTGCGCGGCCGGGTGATCAACGATCTGCCGGCCAACCAGCGCCCGACCTGCATGGTCTTTCAGTCGTTGGCGCTGTTTCCGCACAAGTCGGTCGGCCAGAACATCGAGTTCTCGCTCAAGATCAAGGGCATCGGCGCGCCTGAGCGCAGGGCCCGGGCGCTCGAACTCCTGGCCCAGGTGCATCTGCCGGCCGACTACTACGGCAAGCGGGTGCAGGAATGCTCGGGCGGCGAGCGCCAGCGCGTCGCCTTGGCCCGGGCGCTGGCCTTCGATCCCGAAATCCTCTTCTTCGACGAGCCGCTCTCCGCCCTCGATTTCCGGCTCAGGAAGCTCTTGGAGAAAGAGCTCAAGGACATCCATCGCGCCTCGGGCAAGACATTCGTCTACATCACCCACAGCCTCGAGGAGGCGATGGTGATGTCGGACCGCATCGGCATCCTGCAAAAGGGCAAGTTCGTCCAGATCGGCACGCCCGACGACATCTACGGCCGCCCGGTCAACCGCTTCGTCTCACAGTTCATCGGCGAGGTGAACATGATCGAGGTCGATCGAGCAGCCGACGGCGCCCTGGTCGACCGCGCGAGCGGCAAGCAGTTCACCAGCCCGCCACTGCC
>JAABSG010000171.1 GCA_011390475.1 Geminicoccaceae bacterium
GGATCGCAGAAGGCGGGCTGGCGCTCATCGCCGAGATCAAGAAGGCGTCCCCCAGCAAGGGCCTGATCCGCGCCGATTTCGACCCAGCGGTCTTGGCCCGCGCCTATGCCCTGGGCGGGGCCAGTTGTCTCTCGGTCCTCACCGACGAGCCCTACTTCCAGGGCCGGGACGCCTATCTGGGCCAGGCCCGCGACGCCGTCGACCTGCCCGCCTTGCGCAAGGACTTCATGCTCGAGCCCTACCAGATCGTCGAAAGCCGCGCCTTGGGCGCCGATTGCGTGCTCCTGATCATGGCGGCGTTGACCGACCGGGAGGCCGGCGATCTCGCCCGCCTCGCCCACCAGCTGGCCATGGACGTCCTGGTCGAGGTCCACGACGGTGCGGAATTGGACCGGGCGCTGAGCATCGAGGCCGATCTCGTCGGCATCAACAACCGCAACCTCAAGACACTCGCCGTCGACATCGCCACGACCGAAGCCTTGGCCCCGCGCGTCCCGCCCGACCGGCTTCTGGTCGCCGAAAGTGGCCTCTACGGCCACGCCGATCTCGCGCGCATGGCGAAGGTGGGCGCCAGGGCCTTTCTCGTCGGCGAGAGCCTGATGCGCGAGGCCGATGTCACCGCCGCCACCCGCCGGCTCCTGGGGCTGGAGGCTCTATCGCCGGAGGCCGGGGCTTGAGCGACCTCACCCATATCGACGCCGAGGGCAACGCCGTCATGGTCGATGTCGGCGAGAAGGCCGAGACGGCGCGCACGGCCACGGCCGAGGGTCGGATCAGAATGCAGGCCGAAACGCTGAGGCGGATCGCCGAGGGCTCGGTGAAGAAGGGCGACGTCCTGACGATCGCCCAGCTCGCCGGGATCATGGGGGCCAAGCGCACAGCCGATCTGATCCCGCTCTGCCACCCCTTGTCCCTCACCTCGGTCAAGGTGCTGCTCGAGCCCGAGCCCGAGCCCGACTCTGGCCTCCCGGCCATCCGAATCACCGCCACCTGCAAGCTCGAAGGCCGAACCGGCGTCGAGATGGAAGCGTTGACCGCGGTCAGCGTCGCCGCCCTCACGATCTACGACATGGTCAAGGCGATCGACCGCAGCATGGTGATCGAGGGCGTCCGCCTGGTCCACAAGGCCGGCGGCCGCTCCGGCGACTACCATGCGGCTTGAGCGGCCCTGATGCTCGACGTCGAGACGGCCCAAGCGCGGATCTTCCAGGCTTTCGAGCCGCTACCGGCCGAACTCGTGCCATTGCAGCAGGCCCGTGGCCGGGTCTTGGCCGAGCCGGTCGCAGCCAGCCGTGACCAGCCACCCGCCGCCGTCTCCGCCATGGACGGCTATGCCGTCAGGGCCGTGGACGCCCGGCCCGGCAACTGGCTGGAGGTCGTGGGCGAAATCGCCGCCGGCAGTCCCTCGGCCGTCCGGGTCGGCGCCGGCGAGGCCGCCCGTGTCTTCACCGGTGGTCTGGTGCCCGAGGGCTCGGACGCAATCCTGATCCAGGAGGACGCCGCGGTCGAGGGCAGCCGCATCCAGGCGAAGGAGACGATTCGCCCGGGCCTCTTCGTGCGGCCGCAGGGCCTCGACTACCGCCAGGGCTGGGTCGGGCTCGACGCCGGCACGGTGTTGACGCCGCTCGAGATCGGCCTCGCCGCTTCCCTCGGCACCGCTTGGCTGAGCGTCCGCCGCCGGCCGCGGGTCGGCCTGATCGCCACGGGCGACGAGTTGCGCCTGCCGGGCGCCGGCCTCGGCACGCACGAGATCACCAGCTCGAACAGCTTCATGCTGGCCGCCATGCTGGAGGCCTGGGGCGCGCTACCGGTCGATCTCGGCATCGCCAAGGACAACCCGACCGATCTCGCGGCCAAGCTCGCGGCCGCCGGGGGCCTCGATCTCCTGGTGACCTCGGGCGGCGCCTCCGTCGGCGACCACGACCTGGTCAGGCGAGTCGGTGGCGACGCCGGCCTGACACTGGATTTCTGGAAAATCCGGATGCGCCCGGGCAAGCCCTTGATCTTCGGCCGGCTCGGCCTCGTGCCGCTCCTGGGCTTGCCGGGCAACCCCGTCTCGGCCGCGGTCTGCGGCATCGTCTTCCTCCGAGGTGCCATACGGCGCCTGCTCGGCCTCGACCCCGCACTGCCGATGCGCACGGGCCGGCTCGCCCAGCCGCTGCCCGAAGGTATCGAGCGGCAGGACTACCAGCGCGCCCGCAGGATCGGTGACGGCCTGATCGAGACCGCCTCTCGCCAAGACAGCTCGATGCTGGCGACGCTGGCCAAGGCCGACGTCCTGGTCGTCCGCCCACCCCGGGCCCCGGCGCTCGAGGCCGGTGCCGAGGTCAGCGTGATCGATCTGGCGGCCGTACTGGCCGGCTGAGGGCGACGGCCGGTAGTGAAAATTGGAAAACGTTCCGGCTTGACGTAAGCGAGAACTTAACTAGAACGAATGGTGGTAATCGGAACACGGGCGGCCCGATCTGCCAGCCGCGCCGGTAGGTGGCCGGAGCAAACGGGCGGGATAAAGGGGGAAAGCGTCTTGCTGACACAACGGCAACTGCAGCTGCTCACCTACATCCACACTTATGTCCGCGAGCATCGCGTGCCGCCCTCCTTCGACGAGATGCGCAGCGCCCTCCAACTCAAGTCCAAATCCGGCGTCCACCGGCTGATCTCCGGCCTCGAGGAGCGCGGTTATATTCGCCGCCTCGCCTACCGGGCCCGCGCCCTGGAGATCGTCCGCTCACCTTACGACGACCCATCACCCGCCTTCGAGCTGCCGGCCGGATCGGCCCACGCCACGGGCCTCGCCGAGGCGCCGGGCGGCGCCCCGTCCTTGGCGGGCGACGCCACCAGCAACATCGTCCGCGGCCATTTTCGCGCCGGCCCGCGGGCGGCCGATGGTGGCAGCACCGGCAATCGCGCGGTGCCGCTGATCGGCCGCATCGCCGCGGGTGCGCCGATCGAGGCCTTGGCCGACCACAGCAACAGCATCGAGGTTCCGGGCCTCCTGCTCGGCGACGGCGAGCACTATGTCCTCCAGGTCTCGGGTGACTCGATGCTCGAGGCCGGTATCGTCGACGGCGACTACGCGGTCATCCAGCGCTGCGACACCGCCGAGAACGGCACCATCGTCGTGGCCCTGATCGAGGATCGCGAGGTGACCCTCAAGCGGCTCAGGCGCAAGGGGGCCTCGATCGCCCTGGAACCCGCCAATCCCGCCTTCGAGACCCGCATCTTCGGTCCGCACCAGGTCCAGGTGCAGGGCCGCCTCGTCGGCCTCTTGCGGCGCTACTGACGGGACTCCTGCCGGGCGCCGAGCGCCGACTGGAGATCGGCCGGCCGGTCGGTGATGATCGAGGCCACGCCCATCTCGAGCAGCCGCCGCGCCCGGTGCGGGTCGTTCACCGTGTAGCAGAGCACCGGGCGGCCGGTAGCGGCGAGTTTGCTCACCAACTCCCGCGACACCCGCTTGGCATCGCAATGCAGCGTGACGCAGTCCAGCCGGTCGAGCATGTCGCGGGCCCGCTTGGTCGGCCGGCCGATCAACAGGCCGCGCGGCATCTCGGGCGCGTGCAGTCTGACCTCCTCGAGCGACGCCACGGCAAAGCTGGAGATCAGCGGCCAGGGGCGGCCAGCGGGCCAATGTCGCTGCAGCGTCTCGACCATCCGGATGGCCGTCTCGTGCTGCCGGCCGGGGCACGGCTTGATCTCCAGGTTGATGTCGAGATCGAGCGCGAGGCAGAGCTCCAGGGTCTCGACCAGGGTCGGGATCCGCTCGCCGGCGAAGCGCCGATTGAACCAGCTCCCGGCATCCAGCCGCGCGAGTTCGTCGATGTCGTACTGCGCCACCTCGCCACGGCCGTTGGTCGTGCGCCGGAGCAGGTCGTCGTGCATCAGGATGCAGACCCCGTCACGGCTCAGCTTGACGTCCACCTCGACCCAGCGGGCACCCTCGGCCGCCGCCAGGCGGATCGCCGCCAGCGTGTTCTCGGGCGCCCGGGCCGACGCTCCCCGATGCGCGATTATGGGCGACAGACGCGCGTGGATGGTCTCCATAGGGTCCAACCGATGATCCATGAGCTGCCATCACCTAGCCGGCCACGCCGGAGCCCGCTAGTCTAACCGCACCAGCGCCCGCCGGGGGCCGATGGCAATCAGGGTGGAGACGTGACCACGAGCCGGGTCCTTTCGGGCACCATCGACCATGTCGTCTTCCACCAGCCGGCCACGGGCTTTGCCGTGCTCCGGGTAAAGGTGCCGGGTCGAGCCGAGCCTTCGACCGTGATCGGCAAGGCTCCCGACAGTCGCCCGGGCCTCGTGGTCCGGGCCGAGGGCTATTGGCAGGACGACCCGAGCTGGGGCCGCCAGTTCCAGGCGACCAGCATCACACTTCTGCCGCCGGCGAGTGACGACGGGATCAAGGCCTATCTGGCCTCCGGCGTCATCAAGGGAGTGGGCGAAGCCCTGGCCGAAAAGCTGGTCGAGCATTTCGGCAAGAACCTCCGCCAGGTGATCGAAGCGGCGCCCGAGCGCCTCGCCGAAGTGCCGGGCATCGGGGCCAAGACCGCGCACCGCATCGCCGAGGTCTGGAACAGCGAAAGCCAGAGCCGCGACATCCTGCTCTTTCTCGAAAGCCAGGGCATCCGCCCGGCGCGCGCCAGGCGGATCCTCGACGCCTATGGTGACCGCGCCATCCAGCGCCTCCTGGCCGATCCCTTCCTCTTGGCCCGCGACATCCGCGGCATCGGCTTCGCCACGGCCGACCTTTTGGCCGAACGGCTCGGCATCACCGGCGATGCCGCAATCCGAAGAAGAGCCGGGCTCTTCGAGGTGCTCCGCCAGGCCACCGAGTACGGCCACTCGGCCTTGCCCGTGGACCGGGCGATCGATGATGCCGCTCGCCTGCTGAATTTGCCTCGAGCCGCCCTGGCCGAGCTGCTCGACGAGGTGGTGGCCGAACGCCGCCTCGTGGCGCGAACGGTGACCCGAAACGGCCAAGACGAGACCTTCCTGCTGCTGCCCGAGCTCGACCGCGCCGAAAGCCAGATCACCAGGCGCCTGGCCCGGCTCGCCGCCGAGCCGCTGCCCTGGAATCCGGTGCTCGTCGGCGACTGGCCCGTTCGGGTCAAGACCCGGCTGGCGATCGAGCCCTCGTCCAGCCAGGCAACGGCCCTCGCCACCATGCTCGAGAGCAAGCTCGCGATCCTGACGGGCGGCCCCGGCACCGGCAAGACCTCGCTGGTCCGAGCCTTGCTCGCCAGCCTCGAGCCGCTCGAGCTGAAGATAGCACTCGCCGCTCCCACCGGCCGCGCCGCCCGCCGGCTCCTGGAGAGCACCGGCCACGAGGCCTCGACCATCCACCGCCTGCTGGAGGCCGACGCCAATCGCGGCTTCTCCAGAAATGCCGAACGCCCGCTGGAGCTCGACCTCTTGATCCTGGACGAAGCCTCGATGATCGACCTCCTCTTGATGGAGGCGGTCCTGGAAGCGCTGCCCGACAACGCCGCCCTCCTGCTCGTCGGTGACAAGGACCAGCTGCCGCCGGTGGGCCCGGGCGAGGTGCTGGGCGATCTGATCGAGAGCGGCCGGCTGCCGGTCCTGGCCCTGACCGAGATCTTTCGCCAGGCGGCCGAAAGCGGCATCGTCCGCGGCGCGCATCAGGTCATCAACGGCGAGATGCCGGCCTTCCGTGACAATCCGGCCGCCGACTGCTTCGGCATCAGGGTCAAGGATCAGGCCGACGCCGCGACCAAGCTGGTCGAGCTGGTCAAGGAGCGCATCCCCGACCGCTTCAAGCTGGATCCCGTGGCCGAGATCCAGGTCCTCACCCCGATCAATCGCGGCCCGGTCGGGACCCAAGCCCTGAACCAGGCGCTGCAAGCGGTCTTGAACCCCGAGCCCGCCGTCGGCTTCGAGCGCGGGGGCGTGCGTTTCGGCGTCGGCGACAAGGTGATGCAGACCGAGAACGACCATGCCCGCGAGGTCTACAACGGCGATCTGGGGATCATCCAGTCGATCGACACCAGCGCCAAGCTCTTGGAGGTGCGCTTCGAGGACCGGGGTGTGGTCTACGGCTTCGAGCAGGCGGAGCAGCTGGCGCTGGCCTATGCGGTCACCGTGCACAAGAGCCAGGGCTCGGAATATCCGGCCGTCATCCTCTTGCTCATGCGCGAGCATGGCCGCATGCTGCGCCGCCAGTTGCTCTACACGGCGATGACCCGGGCCCGCCGCCTGCTTGTCGTGCTCGCCGCCACCGGCGCCCTGGAGCGTGCCGTCGCCACGCCCGAGCCCCGGCGCCTCTCGCTCCTGGGCCATCGCCTCGCCAATGATTGGAAGACCGGATGACCGATCCCGCCCTCGCCCACCGCTTCGATGCCGGCTGGAAGATCCTCCATGCCGCGGGCAAGCTCGCCCTCGACTACTTCCACCGCCGGCACGAGCTGGTGATCGAGAAAAAAGGCATGCAGGATCTCGTCAGCATCGCCGACCAGGCGGTCGAACGCGCGATCAGGGGCGAGCTCGCCCGCACCTTCCCGAAGGACGCGATCATCGGCGAGGAAGACGGCGCCAGCGACGACTATCTGGCCGCTTCCGGCGTCTGGGTGCTCGATCCCATCGACGGCACCAGCAACTTCCTGCGCGGCATGCCCTACTGGTGCTGTGTGATGGCCTATTCGGTGAACGGCGTCACCGAGATCGGCCTCACCTACGACCCGGTCCACGACGAGCTCTTCGCTTGCCGGCGGGGCGAGGCCGCGACCAAGAACGGCCAGCCGATCGTGGTCAGCGAGCGGCCGGTCGAGGAAGCCTGCGTCGGCCTCAGCTTCAACTTCAAGCAGGACGGCGACGCCTATGCGGCAATGCTCGGCCGGCTGAACCGGATGGGCTTCGACAACCGCCGCTCGGGCTCGACCGCGCTCCACCTCGCCCACGTCGCCGACGGCAGGCTCGATGCCTGCATCACCCGCGACTGCCAGAGCTGGGACGTCCTGGCCGGCCTCGCTCTGGTCGAGGCCGCGGGCGGCGTGGCCAGCCGCTACACCGCAGGTGCCACCCTGCTCGAGCGCCGCCCGGTGCTGGCCACGACACCACGGCTCCAGGGCGCCATCGAGGAGGCGGCGGGCTTTTCGCTCGATCCTCGAGACTAGCCACTTGCGACGGTCGACCGCCTCGCTGGCGGCACTGCTGCTCGGCGCCTGTGCAATGATCGAGGAGCCCGAACCCGGCACCCCGGGCCAGGGCCTGGTCCGCGAAGGAGCCAACCGGATGGTCCTGGGCGCTGGCGTCTTCGATGCCTATCAGGAATCGACCCCGCGCGCCGAAGCCGGGCGGACCGGCGCCGTCCAGGCCGATTTCCGCCACGGCCGAAGGCTCTTCGGCCTCGGGCCCGCGGCCGGGGCCATGCTCAACGCCGATGGCGGCGTCGCCACCTTTGCCGGGCTCTATGCCGATTTCTCGGTGGGCTATCTGATGATCACACCGCTGCTCGGGGCCGGCGCCTGGTTCAAAAATGGTGCCAAGGACCTGGGCGGCACCTTCACGGTCCGCACCGAGGTCGACATCGCTTTTGTCCGCGCGGACGGCATCCGCGTCGGCCTGCGCTGGGGCCACCTCTCCAACGCCTATGTCTACAACGAAAACCCGAGCCAGGAAGACTTCATGCTCACCGTCAGCGTCCCGTTTTGACTGGTGACCGGCCGCGCCGCACGCTACATCGAATCGTGAAGGACCAGATCGAGCCGGTCTTCCGCTTCACCGTCCAGTCCCTGGCCCGGGCGGGCGAAACAGGCGGCGCTGGCACGGCCCCGGACAGCTGAACGGCCCGCACGCACGCGCCGCGCGTCAATCGGGCCGGCTCACCGCGTCGACCACCCCGGCGGCGATGAGCTCGCCCGTGGTCGGAAACCACATCGTCTCGTGCGGCGTGGCCTCGACCCGCTCGAGAAACGCCTCGGTGACCGCGCGGCCGCGAAAAAGGTCTCGATCACGCGCCTGCTCGCCAGCGGAATCGAGAAAAATCCCGACCAGCGGCGAGCGCTGTCCGTAGCGGTGAAAGCCGAGCCGGGCACCGGGCTCCAGGTAGCGCTCGGCGGCGCTCAACAGCACCAGCGTGCAGGCCGAACTGCACTCACCGGCCGCCGAGGTGACCAGCTCGTGCCGATGCACCAGCCGGGCCACACCCCGCGCCTCGGCCACCCGCCCGCCAGCGCTCTCCAGCCGGAGCACCCGAACCCCGGGCGCCTCCGCCAACACCACCTCGAGCGCCCGGGTAACGCCGAAATCGATCAGCCCCCTGAGCGCGACCGAGCGGCCGTCGGCAGCCAGCTCGAGACTGTAGGCGTCGACTTTGGCCGCGCCGTCCGCAGCACTGTCTTCCGGCACACCACCCAGCAGCAGCGCCAGCATCAAGCCGAGCAAAAACGCCAGCACCGCGACAGCACCCAGCCAGAGCGGCACGTCTTGCCAGCGGTGGGCTCTCGCTTGCGGATGGGCGATG
>JAABSG010000172.1 GCA_011390475.1 Geminicoccaceae bacterium
TTGCAGCTCATCCGCGCGAGATCGTCGCTGGGCACTGCCAGGACATTGCGCTCGCCCCGGGTCGCCATCGCCCCGAGGCTGACACCGAAGGCGTCCGGCGGGTCGGGTTCGAGGCCGTAGAGGCTGTCGGAGGGCGGGAACGGCAGAGCGATATGGGAGAGCGAATAGACGCCTGCCGGAAAAGATAGGCCGAGCGGGCGGGTGGTGGTGTCGCTGCTGCCGGCTTCGGTGTGGCGGGCTTCGACCTCGCTCGACGTGATGCTCCGATTGGTCACGATGGTGGCAGCGAAGCCGCGGGGCGTCGGTGGCAGGAGGCTGCGAGCCTCGCGCGCTGCCGTGGGGCTGATCAGGTGGCCGAAATGGGTGCTCCGATTGACATCGAACAGCACCAGCTCGCTGGAGCCTGCGGGCAATCGGGCGTGCAGCGCCCGGACCACGGCGTCGGTCAGGACCGTCGCGTCGACCACCGACTGGAAGGTCAAGACGGGCGGCAGCCCCGCCATTCTACCGGTGCGGGCGAGGCGGGTCAGTCGCCGCTGCAGGTCTTGCGTTACCTTATAGGACTGGCGGGCGGCGTTGACCGGCAGCGAGTTGTACTTGAAGGGGTTGAACTCCGGGACGCGCTTGATCCAGGCGGTCCGGGCCCAGCGCGGCACGATGGCGGGCCAGCCGGCGATCCCGGCGAAGCGGGCATAGGCGGTGATGCCGACCATGGGCGAGATCAGGACGAGCTGGTCCGGCCGGGTGAGCGCCGGGTCGTCGAGGGCCAAGAGCGCCTGATCGAGAGCGAGCGTGGCGCCATTCGAGTAGCCGACGAGATGCAGCGGCAAGGTCGGGCCGACCCGCCGCCTGGCCTCGCGAATGGCGAGCCGGGTGGCGGCGGTCCAATGGTGCCAGCCGACCTTGGTCAGGCTCGCCGGCACCGTGCCGTGCCCCGGCAGGCGGATACCGAGGGCGAGATAGCCGCGGCCTCGGTAGGCTTCGGCGATGTGCCTCAGGCTGTAGGGGGAATCGGTGAGCCCGTGGAGGAGGACGGCGGCCCCTCGGACGGTGCCATCGGGCTCCAGCACGAACGACCGGTTCCAGTCATGGGCGAGGCTTCTGGGGTGGACCGGGCTGCCCTCGAAGTAGCGATTGAGCGGCACCTGGTCTTCGGGCGGCAGGTGGCCGCTGATCTCGACTTCTACGGCGTCGAAGAGTGCAGCCTCCGCCGCGACGTAGCCCGCCCAATCGAGCCGCTCGATCGCCTCGACGTCGGGCTCGAGCGGGACATGGATATGCCAGGGTTCGAGTAAGGGATTGCCGCCCGTCTGCACGATGCGGACCGCCAGGAACGCCAGCAGCAGAACAGCCGCGATGAGCGCTCCGTTGAGCAGCCAGTCGAAGAGGAGCGATGTCATGCGCCATCGGTGCCAGCCGATCGCGGCGCTGGCAAGTGCGGCAGCAAGGCGACACCCGTGTATGGCCGGACCGCCGCCGGCCCTCTTGCCAACGCAGCGTTCCGCAAGTTAAGTTAAAATTCGGTAAACGTTGGTACGCCGGCGTTCATTTATCGACAGTTGCAACAACTTCTTGGGGAGTACGAACATGCGTGCGTGGCAAACAGGTCTAGCGGCGGTTGTCTTCTCGGTGAGTGCAGCCTCCGCCGGATCGGCGCAGACGGTGCTGAGCGAGGCGGAGCTCGATCAGGTGACGGCTGGCATCGAGCTGCCTGCCGATCTGATTCCATCGGGAGTGCCCTCGATCACCAACAATATCGGCACAGCATTCTTCGGCGCCGGCACCCAGCTGCGCAACGCCGGTTTGCAGCAGCGGCAACAAGGCAATACCAGCACGGGCAATGCTCTGTTGGGCGTCGGCCTGACCTTTCGGGCGCTCGGCATCGGTTTCCAATAGACACCCGGCAACGGGCGATGTCGGCTCGACCCGAGGAACTCGGCAGTCGGCTGCCGGCGTCGCCCAGCTGTCGCAATGCCGATGTCGATCCTTCGCGGGTGATGTCGGTGGCGGCATGAGTCGCGCCCGCGGCCGGCGACGTCAGTAGATGAGGCCGAGTTCCAGTTGGGCCTCTTCGGTCATCATCGAGGGGTGCCACATGGGCTCCCAGACGATCTTGACCTCGCAGCCCTTCACGCCCTCGACGGCTTCGACCTTGTGCTGGACTTCCATCGGCAGCGATTCGGCGACCGGACAGTTGGGGGAGGTGAGGGTCATGTCGACGGTGACGGCGTTGTCGTCGTGGACGTCGATCTTGTAGATCAGGCCGAGCTCGTAGATGTTGACCGGGATCTCCGGGTCGTAGATCGAGCTGAGCTGGGCGACGATGGCATCGCCCAATTGCCCCACCTCGGTCATGCGCTCGGGCGAGACGGCCTCGTTGGTCGCGGTCTCTTCGCCGCCGCCATTGGTGTTCGCCTCGGCGTTGCTGTTCTGGTTCGGCCGATCGTCGGCTGCCAAAAATGCCTCGGCGCGATCGAGTCCGTTTTCGTCGGCCATTTCCCCCACCCTCATTGAAACATCCCGGCCGCCCGATGCAGGCTTCGGGTCAGTGCGTCGATGTCGTCCGTCGTGTTGTAGATCCCGAAGGAGGCCCGGGCACTGGCGTTCAAGCCGAAGCGCTCATGCAGCGGCATCGCGCAGTGGTGGCCGGTGCGAATGGCGATGCCGTCGAGGTCGAGCAGCATACCGATGTCTTGTGGATGTGCGCCCTCGAGCGTGAAGGTCAAGACGCTGGCCTTCTCGTGGGCCGTACCGATGAGCCGAAGCCCGGGCACCTGCTGGATCGCCCGCGTGCCATAGGCCAGGAGCTCGGCCTCGTGCCTTGCTATGGCCTCGATGCCGATGCTCTCGACGAAATCGATGGCCGCACCCAGGGCGATGATGCCGGCGATATCCGGCGTGCCGGCCTCGAACTTGAAGGGTATCTCGTTCCAGGTGGTGCCCGAGAAGCTGACGCGCTCGATCATGTCACCACCACCCTGGTAGGGCGGCATGGCATCGAGATGTGCGGCCTTGCCCCAGAGCACGCCCACACCCGAGGGGCCGTAGAGCTTGTGGGCGGAAAAGACGATGAAGTCGGCATCGAGGGCCTGGACGTCGACCGGGAGATGCTGGACGGCTTGCGCCGCGTCGATCAGGACGGGGACGCCCCGGGCCTTGGCCAGAGCCACGATCTCGGCCACCGGATTGACCGTGCCCAGCACGTTCGAGACCCAGACGACCGCGATCATCCGCGTCTTCGGGCCGATCAGCCGCTCGAAGGCCTCGAGGTCGAGCTCGCCGACCTCGGTCACTGGCGCCGGAACGACCTTCGCCCCCTTGGCCTCGGCGATCATCTGCCAGGGCACGATGTTGGCGTGGTGCTCCATCTCGGTGACCAGGATCTCGTCGCCCGCCCGAAGGTCAGGAGCGGTGAAGCACTGGGCCACGAGGTTGATCGCTTCGGTGGCATTGCGGGTGAAGACGATCTCGCGCCAATCCTGGGCCTTGATGAAGCGCTGCACCTTGTGGCGGGCCTCGTCGTGCAGGGCAGAGGCGCGTTGGCTCAGATCGTAGATGCCACGATGGATGTTGGCGTAGTCGGCCGCGTAGACGTGGGCCAGCGCATCGATCACGGCCTTGGGCTTTTGCGTCGAGGCCGCGCTGTCGAGATAGACCAGCGGACGCCCCTGCATCTCGGTCGCGAGGATCGGGAATTCGGCCCGGATCGCCCCCACGTCGAAGGCAGGGGCCTTGGTCCTGGGCTCTATGGTGGCGGTGTCGCTCACAGCATGTCCGTCAGGTTGGCGCCACCCGGGGTCCGGGCGATGAGGCGCTCTTGTGCCAGCTTCATGACGGCCGGATCGGTGAAGCGCTCGAGGACTTCGGCGGCGAAGGCGTAGGTCAACAGACTCTCCGCCTCGTCGCGGTCGAGGCCGCGGCTGCGCAGATAAAAGAGGGCCACGGGATCGAGCTCGCCGCAGGTGGCGCCGTGGCTGCACTTTACGTCGTCGGCGTAGATTTCGAGCTCGGGCTTGCTGTCGATCTCGGCATCGTCGGACAGGAGGAGATTGTTGTTGGTCTGAAAGGCGTTGGTCCGCTGGGCGTCCTTGTAGACGAAGATCTTGCCGGCGAAGGCGGCCTTGGCCTTGTCGAGCGCCAGGCCTTTGTAGAACTGGTCCGAGTGGCCGTCCGGCTGTTCGTGATGCACGCGGATGACGTTGTCGACGTGCTCGGACTCGATGGGCATGTAGACGCCGTTGAGCTGCGCCTCGATGAAGCTGCCCTGGAGGTGCATGTCGGTCTCGTTGCGCACCAAGGTGCCACCCAAGGTCGCCACGGTCTGCTTCAGCTCGCCCTTTTCGCCGATGCGGATGCGGTTGAGGCCGATGAAAGTGGTGCCGGCCGCACCCAGCTGCAGGCGGTCGTGATCGAGGCGCGCGCCGGCCCCGACCTCGTAGTCGGCCACGAGATTGGTCAGGCAATGGCCGTCCTTGACGCCCACATGGCTCTCGATCAGGTGCGCCTTCGCCCGGGCACCCAGCTTCACGATGATGTGCGGGTGAGTCATGACCGCGCTCGCCTCGCCCACGGTGAGGAAGAGCAGCTGGATCGGCCGCTCCAGCACGATGTCGTCGGCGACCTCGATCCAGGCTCCGGATTGCAGGAAGGCGGCATTGAGATCGGCGAAGCTGTGTGGGCCCGAGGCATCGAGTGCCCGGTCTTCCGCCAAGGCCGCCAACACCCGATCGGGGTCGTCTCGGAGCATCACGTCGAGGCCCTTGATGACGACGCCCTCGGGCAGGCCGCCCACATGGCTGAGCTCGGTCGCGAGATGACCGTTGACGAAGATCAGGCGTCGGGCGAGCGGGCCGCCGGCAAAATAGCGCTGAACGTCGTCGAGCTTGACCTCGGGCCGGGATGCCAGGCCCATGGCGACGTTCGCCACTTTGGCGATGTTGGTGTATTTCCAGTGCTCGACCCGCTGGGTCGGCAGGCCCGTGGTCTCGAACCGCGCGAAGCGGGTCCGGCGCCACGCGTCGAGTGCGGCGGCCTCGCTGCCGGGCAGATGCTGCTGCTCGTGCTCGAACAGCTCGGCAAAAGCCGGCACCGGTGCGGTGTGGCGGGAAACGGGCCTGCGGGCGATGGCAGTCATGGCGCTCCTCTCCGGCTCAGGCCGCTCGGCCCAGGAGGCCTTCGTAGCCCTGCTCTTCGAGCTCGAGGGCCAGCTCCTTGCCGCCGGACTTGCGGATCTTCCCGTCGGCCATGACGTGGACGTGGTCCGGCACGATGTAATCGAGAAGCCGCTGATAGTGGGTGATGACGATCATTGCCCGGTCGGGGGTGCGAAGCGCGTTCACGCCGTCCGAGACGGTGCGCAGCGCATCGATGTCGAGGCCGCTGTCGGTCTCGTCCAGGATGCAGAGCCTGGGCTCGAGCATGGCGAGCTGCAGGATTTCGTTGCGCTTCTTCTCGCCGCCCGAGAACCCGGCATTGACGTCGCGCTTGAGGAATTCCGGGCGAATGCCGATTTCCTCGGCCTTGGCTTTCAATTTCTTCATGAAATCCGCGGCACTCATCGCGGGCTCACCGCGCGCTTTCTTCAGCGCGTTCACCGCCTGCCGAAGAAAGTAGCTGTTGGCCACGCCGGGTATCTCGACCGGATACTGCATGGCGAGAAAAATGCCGGCCGCGGCCCGCTCCTCGGGTTCCATTTCCAAGAGATCCTGGCCCATGAAGGTCACCGTGCCGCCGGTGACCTCGTAGCCGTCACGGCCGGCGAGCACGTAGGAGAGCGTGCTCTTGCCGGAGCCGTTGGGACCCATGACGGCATGAACTTCGCCGGGTTTCACCTCCAGCGAAAAGCCCTTGATGACCGGCTTGTCCTCGCCCGCGATGGACACGTCCAGGTCCTTGATCGTCAACATCCGAAAATCCTCGACTACACTTGTTGTTGTTTGTCGAAAGCCGGTCGTCAGCCGACGCTGCCCTCGAGCGAGATGCCGAGCAGCTTTCTGGCCTCGACCGCGAACTCCATCGGCAACTCGTTCATCACCTCGCGGCAGAAGCCGTTGACGACGAGCGCCACCGCATCTTCCTCCGAGATGCCCCGGGCGCGGCAATAGAAGAGCTGATCGTCGCTGATCTTGCTGGTCGTGGCCTCGTGCTCGGCCTTGGCCGTGCGGTTCTTGATCTCGATGTAGGGCACGGTATGCGCCCCGCATTTGTCGCCGATCAGCATGGAGTCGCACTGCGTGTGGTTCCGCGCGCCTTCCGCACCCTTGAGCACGCGCACCAGCCCGCGATAGGTCTGGTCCGCCTTGCCGGCCGAGATGCCCTTGCTGACGATCCGTGAGCGCGTGCGCTTGCCGATATGGATCATCTTGGTGCCGGTATCGGCCTGCTGGGCGTTGTTGGTGACCGCGACCGAGTAGAACTCGCCGACCGAGTCGTCGCCCTGCAAGATGCAGGACGGGTACTTCCAGGTAATGGCCGAGCCGGTCTCCACCTGCGTCCAGGAGATCTTCGAGCGCTTGCCGCGACAGGCGCCGCGCTTGGTCACGAAGTTGTAGATGCCGCCCTTGCCCTCGGCGTCGCCGGGATACCAGTTCTGCACCGTCGAATACTTGATTTCGGCATCGTCCATGGTGATCAGCTCGACCACCGCCGCGTGCAGCTGGTTCTCGTCACGCTGGGGCGCCGTGCAGCCCTCCAGGTAGGAGACGTAGGAGCCTTCTTCGGCGATGATCAGTGTCCGCTCGAACTGGCCGGTGTTCATCTCGTTGATGCGGAAATAGGTCGAGAGTTCCATCGGGCAGCGGACACCCTTGGGGATGTAGACGAAGCTGCCGTCGGTGAAGACCGCCGAATTCAGCGCCGCGAAGTAATTGTCGCCCTGAGGAACCACCGTGCCCAGGTACTTCTTCACCAGTTCGGGGTGGCTCTGCAGCGCGTCCGAGAACGAGCCGAAGATGATCCCCAGTTCCTGGAGCTTGGCGCGGAACGTGGTGGCGACGGAAACGCTGTCCCAGACATAGTCGACGGCGACGCCGGAGAGGATCTCCTGCTCCTTGATCGGGATGCCGAGCTTGTTGTAGGTCTCGCGAATGTCGGGATCGATATCGTCCAGGCTCTTCGGCCGCTCCTTGGTCTTGGGTGCGGCGTAAAAATAGATTTCCTGAAAGTCGATCGGCGGGTAGCCGACCTTCTGCCAATTGGGCTCTTCCATGGTGAGCCAACGACGATAGGCCTCGAGCCGCCACTCGGTCATCCACTCGGGCTCGTTCTTCTTCGCCGAGATCAGCCGAACGATGTCCTCGTTCAGCCCCTTGGGCGCCATGTCCGATTCGATCGCGGTCGAAAAGCCGTATTTGTAGGCCTTCGCCGTGTAATCCTGGACCGTTTCGAGTGCCGTTGCCATTACGCTGCGTGCTCCGTTCAATCGTCGTATCGATCCGCCGCGGTGGCGGTAGCTGGTTCAGAGGCGACTTGCTGCCGCCGGCGCGTCGTCGACGCGCCGAAACGCCACCGGTATGGCTTCCGCCATTTCGGCCAGCGTCACCTCTTCGAGCGCGTCGCGGATCGCGGTGTTGATGCGTTCCCAGTTGGTACGCGCCGGGCACATGGATTCGATCACGCAGTCGCCGGGTGCGCCATCGACGCAGTCGGTGACCGCGATCGGGCCATCCAGCGCTTCGATGATCTGTGCCACGGTGATCGAGCGCGCCGCCCGCGCCAGCTCATAACCGCCTTTGACCCCGCGCTGCGAGCGCAAAAGCCCGTCCTTGGCCAGGGCCTTGAGGATCTTCTGCGCCATCGGCGGTGGGATCCGCGTTGCCTGCGCGATCTCCTGCGCACTCGCCTGCAGTCCCCCTGGCCGGGCCAAGTGGGTCATGATGACGATGCCGTAATCGGCGAGCTTGCTGAGCTTGATCAACGCTGTCCCCAATCACCGGCGCGGCGGCGCGGCCGACCTCCGCCAAGAACTAGGACCATTCCGGTCCGTATTCCGCAATGTGCCGTTTCTGGGCGGCCTGTCAAGGCGCGCGGCCGGGTTTTTCACAACCGACCCCGGCGTCGGCGGCGTTAACCGACGCTTAACCTCGCGGCCTTATGACCGATGGGAGCCGCCTGGAACAGCCTGGACCCACTCGATGCACTCGCCCACCACCACCCGTCGCCCGGTCTTCCATTCGCCCCGGGTCCACCCCTCGATCGCGGCGGCGCGATCGTTTGCCGTGCTGACCTCGGCGGCACTGCCTCGGGTGATGCTGACCTCGGCGGCACTGCCTCGGGTGATCGAGCGTCTGGCCGACCGAACCAGTGAGCGGCTCGTGCTCTTCTTGCCGATGCTGATCCTGCCGACGGTGGGGGCCGCGAGCGATCTCCTGCTGCTCGCGGCGCTCTTTCTCGTCGTGGCATCGATCGAAGCGGCGCTCCGGCCGGTGCCCGGCCGGGCGGCCGAGCGGATCGGCCCGG
>JAABSG010000173.1 GCA_011390475.1 Geminicoccaceae bacterium
GATGGCGTGCATCTTCTTCTTGTCGAGCATCTTGAAGTACTTGCCGAGCCAACCCTCGCGCTGGATCTCGCGGCCGAGAAAGAGATTGTCGGCGATCGAGAGGGCAGGGGAGAGGGCCAGGTTCTGGTAGACGATCTCGATGCCTTTCGCCTGGGCATCGATCGGGCTGGTGAAGTGGACCGCTTGCCCGTCCAGTTCGATGGTGCCCTCGTCGGGCACGACCGCCCCGCAGATCGATTTCACCATGGTCGACTTGCCCGCACCATTGTCGCCGATAACGGCCAGGATCTCGCCGGGCATCAGGTCGAAATCGGCGTGGTTCATGGCGACCACCTTGCCGTAGCGCTTGGTCAGGCCGCGGCCCTTGAGGACCGGAGTGATTGCTTCGGACATCACGCGGAAACCTTTCTCAGCCACTGGTCGATGGCGACGGCGATGATGATCAGCGCCCCCACCGCGAACTGCTGCCAGAGGACGTCGACGCCGGAGAGGTTGAGGCCGGAGCGGAAGACGCCGACGATGAGCGCCCCCACCAGCGTGCCGATGATCGACCCCCGGCCGCCGAAGAGCGAGGTGCCGCCGATCACCACCGCGGTGATCGCATCGAGATTGCCCTCGAAGAAGCTCTGCGGGCTGACCGAGCCCACCCGGCCGATGGCGACCCAGCCGGCAAAGGCGCACAAACCGCCGGCGACGGCATAGACCGAGAGCAGCACCCGGTCGGTGTTGATGCCGGAAAGGGCGGCGGCCTCCCGATCGTCGCCGATCGCGTAGACATGGCGGCCCCAGGCGGTCCAGTTGAGGACGTACCAGAAGGTGATGAAGAGGATCAGCATCATCACCGAGCCCGTGGTGAACTGCGCGCCGAAGAGGGTGAAGGTGCCGCCGAACACCTTGAGCAGAGGTGCCGCCGCGTCGATGTCCTGGCTGCGGATGCTCTGCCCGCCCGAAAGCCAGAGCACGAGGGCGAAGAAAATCTTCCAGGTGCCGAGTGTGACGATGAAGGGTGGCAGGCGGAAGAACGTCACCAGCCCGCCATTGACCGCCCCGCAGAGGATGCCGCAGACGAGGCCGATCGGCACGGCGATGGCCGAGGGGATGCCGAGATTGACCCCGAGCCCGCCCATGACCACGGTGGAGAGCACCATGATAGCGGCGACCGAGAGATCGATGCCGGCGGTCAGGATGATCAGCGTCATGGCGATGCCGAGAATGCCGATGATCGTCACCTGCTGGACGATCAGCGTCATGTTGAACGGCGTGAAGAAGTTGTTCGCGATGCTACCGAAGATCAGCACGCTCACCAGGAGCACGATGATCGGCACGGCCGTCGGGTGCGAATGGAGAAAATGCTGGATGTGCTGCAAGAGGCTGCGCTTCGGCTCGTCGAACTGGGCGACCTCGGTGCTGTCGCCGAGCCCCTTTTCGAAATCCTGCATCGCACGCCTACCCGGCGCGCCGGTCGCTTCCGCCATCGGGCCCTCCCTGGCCAGTTGACGACAACGGGGCCGGCCATCGGCCGTTCATGCCCCGCTGTCGTCGCTGCTATCGTGTCGAGCGCTGCTTCCCGTTCAGGACGGGCTCAGCCCCAGCACTTCTCCAGCGCCTCGTCCGAGGTGATCGAGGGCACGCCGTCGACCGGCGCGTCGGTGACCAGTTCCACCCCGGTATTGAAGAAGTCGAGACCCTCGGTGTTCGCCGGCTTCTCGCCGGTCTCGGCATAGGTCTTGATCGCCTCGATGCCCATGGATGCCATGAGCAGCGGGAACTGCATCGAGGTGGCGCCGATGATGCCTTCCTTGACGTTCATGACACCCGGGCAGCCGCCGTCGATCGAGACGATCAGCGCCTGGTCGGCAAAGCCGAAGGCGTTCAAGGCCTCGTAAGCGCCGGCCGCCGCCGGCTCGTTGATGGTGTAGACGACGTTGATCCCCTGGTCGCGCTGCAAGAGGTTCTCCATCGCCGTCCGGCCGCCTTCTTCGGCACCCTGGGTGATGTCGTTGCCGACGATCCGGGGATCGTTCTCGTCGCGCATCCGGGTCGGATCGGCCACGTCGATGCCGAAGCCGGTGAGGAAGCCCTGGTTGCGCTGGACATCGACGCTGATCCCGGCCTCGCTGAGGTCGAGGAGCGCGATCTTGGCATTTTCCGCCTCGTCGCCGAGGGTGGCGGCGGCCCACTGGCCGATCAGTTCGCCGGCGCGGAAATTGTCGGTGGCGAAGGTCGCATCGGCCGCATCGGACGGCTCGAGCTGGGTGTCGAGCGCAATCACCAACAGGCCGGCGTCACGCGCCTTCTGCACCGTCGGCACGATGGCGGCGGAGTCCGAAGGCGTGAGCAGGATGCCCTTGGCACCGGCGGCGATCAGGCTCTCGATCGCCTCGACCTGGGTCTCGTTGTCGCCGTCGTAGCGTCCGGCATAGGAGCGCAGCTCCATGCCGAGCTCCTCGGCCTGCGCCTCGGCGCCTTCCTTCATCTTGACGAAGAAGGGGTTGGTGTCGGTCTTGGTGATCAGGCCGACGATCATGTCCTGGGCCGAAACCTGGCCCGCAAAGCCGAGTGTTGCAACGGCCGTGGCCGACAAGAGGATGCGTCGAAGCATTCCGTTAACTCCCTGATTGAGTGAGCTGCGGGGTTCGTCCCGCATTGACCTTTCGATAGCCCGGCCGATGGCAAGGCGTCAATAATTAAATCATGCGGATTTAAAAATTGACGCGCAGCCGTGGAGCTGGCAATCTCCGGCCATCGCTCCAGCCTCGGCGAAGGAGAGGTTATGAACGAAACGCTGGCCCCGCAACCGCCCATCCGCACCGATCAA
Organism: Geminicoccaceae bacterium; assembly: GCA_011390475.1. Classification (GTDB taxonomy): domain Bacteria; phylum Pseudomonadota; class Alphaproteobacteria; order Geminicoccales; family Geminicoccaceae; genus SLRI01. Next base: position 2,819 of record JAABSG010000173.1, read on the forward strand.
CAGGGCCGCACCGACCAACAGAGCCGCGGCACCAATCAGCTCGGCGTGCGCGCCTACAACGAACGGTTGGTGCTGTCCATCATCCGCCGGCACGGCCAGATCGCCAAGGCCGAGATCGCGCGGCTCACCGGGCTGTCCGCACAGACCGTTTCGGTTATCGTCAAGGAGCTCGAGGCCGACGGGCTCTTGCGGCGTCTGGCCAAGCAGCGGGGCCGCGTCGGCCAGCCCTCCGTGCCCTTCGCCCTCGAGCCGCTCGGCGCCTATGGCATCGGCTTCAAGATCGGCAGGCGGAGTGCCGAGGTGGTGCTGGTGGGCCTCACCGGCGATGTGCTGGCCAGTCGCCGCCGCAGCTATCGCTACCCGCTGCCCGACGACCTCATGCGCTTCGCCGAGACCAGCATCGACGTGCTCCTGGCTGGGCTCGCACCCGCCGCGCGCCGCCGGGTCGCCGGCATCGGTGTCGCCATTCCGCATGAGATCTGGAGCTGGGCCGAGGAGACGGGTGCGCCGCCTCGAGACCTCGATCGCTGGCGCGAGGTGGATTTCACCACCCCGCTCGCTCGCCGTTTCGACCTGCCGGTCTTGAGCTGCAACGACATCACCGCGGCCTGTGGTGCGGAACTCGTCTTCGGCGACGGCGGTCGCTTTCAGGACTTCCTCTACCTCTATGTCGGCACCTTCGTCGGCGGCGGCATCGTGCTCGGCGGCAGCCTCTTTCCCGGCCGCACCGGCAATGCCGGGGCCCTGGGCTCGCTGCTCGTGCCGGACGGGCAGGGCGGCGCCACCCAGCTCATCCGCCGCGCCTCGATCTATCGGCTCGAAGGCGAGCTCGGCGCCGCCGGGGCCGAGCCCGAGGGGCTCTGGCGCTCGACCGAGTGCTGGACGGGGCCGCGCCCCATCATCGACGACTGGCTCCTGGCCACCGCCGACGCCCTGGCGCTGGCCGCGGTCTCGGCCTGTGCGGTGATCGATTTCGAGGCCGTGGTGATCGACGGCGCCCTACCCTCGGTCGAGCGAGCCCGGCTGGTCGAGGCGACCCGGGCGGCCCTCGATCGGCTCGAGCGGCAGGGCCTCAGTCCCTTCGCCGTCGTCGAAGGCCAACTCGGCACCTTCGCCCGAGCGATGGGTGGCGCCTGCCTGCCGCTGCTCGCCAGCTTCGCCGCCGATCGCGACGTGCTGTTCAAGGACCTCCTCTGACCATGCCGACCAGCCCCCCTATCGCAGCGGACCAGCCAGCCTGCTACGCTCCTGTCGGCCGGGCGAAGGAGAACGCACCATGATCGACGTCGTCTGCTTCGGCGATCTGCTCATCGACTTCGTGCCGACCACCAGCGGCCTGCCCTTGGCCGAGGTCGAGACCTTCCGCCGGGCTCCCGGCGGGGCTGCCGCCAACGTCGCCGTGGGCCTCGCCAGGCTCGGTGCGAAGAGCGCCTTCATGGGCAAGGTCGGCGACGACGTCTTCGGCCATGTCCTGGCCGACACGCTCAAGGACGAGGGTGTCGACACGGGCCCCCTCCGCTTCGACGATCGCGCCCGCACGGCCCTGGCCTTCGTCAGCCTCAAGGCCGACGGCGAGCGCGATTTTCTCTTCTACCGCCACCCCTCGGCCGACATGCTGTTCACCCCCGAGGAGGTCGACTTGCAGGCGATCGCCACGGCCCCGGTCTTTCACTTCGATTCGATCAGCATGGCAGCCGAAGGCCCCCGCAAGACGGTGCTCTTCGCCGCAGACAAGGCCGCGGCGGCTGGCAAGCTCGTCAGCTTCGACGCCAATCTCCGCCTGCCGCTCTGGGCCTCGGCCGACGAAGCCCGGGACGGCATTCGACAGGGCCTTGCCCGCGCGACCATCGCCAAGTTCAGCGACGACGAACTCGACTTCATGACCGGCAGTCGTACTGTCGACGCCATGCGAGGCAAGCTCTGGCACGACGGCCTGAAGCTGATGGTGCTTTCGGTCGGCAAGGCGGGCTCGATCCTGGTCACGCGTGACGGCGAGCTGGAGGTGCCCACCTTCAGCGTCCAGGCGGTCGACACGACGGGCGCCGGCGACGGTTTCGTCGCCGGGCTCCTGGCCGGCCTGATGCACGATCTCGATCGCCTGGGCGACCGCGATTTCCTCTTTGCCGCCGGCCGTTTCGCCAACGCGGTCGGCGCTCTGACGACAACCGAGCGTGGCGCCATACCGGCCTTGCCGCGCCGCGATCAGGTCGAGGCGCTCCTCTCCAGGCCCAGCTGAGGGCCAAACCCGATTGAGGAGGACGGGCGCTGCCCGCCCCTCGGAGTTCCGCTCATGAGCGCACGTCTCATTCCAGTCGATCCGTTCGATCTCGTCGTCTTCGGCGGCACCGGCGATCTCGCCATGCGCAAGCTGCTGCCCGGCCTCTACCACCGCGATTGCGACGAACAATTGGCGCCGGAAAGCCGGATCATCGCGGTCTCGCGCAGCGAAATCGGCCGCAAGGCCTATATCGACGAGGTCGAGGCCGCCGTCCGCCGCTACACCCCCGAAGACCAGATCCAGGCCCCGGTCCTCGACCGCTTTCTCCGCCGGCTCGACCACGTGGCCCTCGATGCCACCGGTACCGCCGGCTGGAAGCGGCTCGCCAGCCTCTTGCACCGCAACGGCAAGACCAACAAGGTCCGCGTCTTCTACCTCGCCACCATGCCCTCGCTCTTCGGCCCGATCGCCCAGAGCCTGGCCTCGCACGAGCTGATCACCCCAGAAAGCCGCGTGGTGCTGGAAAAGCCGATCGGACGGGACCTGGCTTCGGCGCGCGCGATCAACGACGCGGTGGGTGCGGTCTTCGAGGAGGAGCAGATCTTCCGAATCGACCACTATCTCGGCAAGGAGACGGTGCAGAACCTCCTGGCACTCCGCTTCGCCAACGCGCTCTTCGAGCCGTTGTGGAACTCGGCGCACATCGACCACGTGCAGATCACCGTCGCCGAATCGCTCGGTGTCGAGGGCAGGGCCGGTTACTACGACACCTCGGGCGCGCTCAGGGACATGGTGCAGAACCACATGCTCCAGCTCCTCTGTCTCGTCGCCATGGAGCCGCCCTTCACCTTCGATGCCGATGCCGTGCGCGACGAGAAGCTGAAGATCCTCAAGGCACTGAAGCCCATCGGTCCGGCCGAGGCGGCGACCCACACCGTCCGTGGCCAGTACCAGGCCGGTGCCGTGGGCGGCCAGCCGGTTCCGGGCTACCTCACCGAGCTCGAGCGGCCCTTCTCGCCGACCGAGACCTTCGTCGTCCTCAAGGCCGAGGTGCAGAACTGGCGCTGGGCCGGCGTGCCCTTTTATTTGCGCACCGGTAAGCGGATGATGGAGCGCCAATCGGAGATCATCATCCACTTCAAGGCGGTGCCGCACTCGATCTTCGGCGAGGCCTCGGGCAAACTCGTCGCCAATCGGCTGGTCGTGCGCCTGCAGCCCGACGAGGCCGTCCGCTTCTTCTTGATGACCAAGGATCCGGGCCCGGGCGGCATGCGGCTGAGGAACGTGCCCTTGAACCTCGCCTTCGCCGATGCCTTCAACGTCCGCTACCCCGACGCCTACGAGCGGCTCTTGATGGACGTGGTGCGCGGCAACGCCACGCTCTTCATGCGCAAGGACGAGGTCGAGGCCGCCTGGATGTGGATCGAGCCCATCCTGGCATCCTGGGAGGCCAGGAACGAGGCACCCAAGCCCTACACGGCGGGCAGCTGGGGCCCATCTGCAGCCATAGCCCTGATCGAACGCGACAACCGCAACTGGCACGAGGACGCCGAATAGGCGCCAACCGCAAGGGAACGACGCCATGACCGATATCCACGCCCGGCTCGGCGAGGTCACCGAACGGCTCGCCCGCCGCTCCCACGACCGCCGCCAGCGCTACCTGGAGAAGATCCACAAAGCCGCCAGCCGGGGCCCGAGGCGCGGCCACCTCTCCTGCGGCAACCTCGCCCACGGCTTCGCCGCGTGTGGCAGCGACGACAAGACGGACCTGATGGGCGAGGCCAAGGCCAATATCGCCATCGTCTCGGCCTACAACGACATGCTCTCGGCGCATCAACCGCTCGAGCGCTTTCCCGCGATCATCAAGCAGGCGGTGCGCGAATCCGGTGCGGTGGCCCAGTTCGCGGGCGGTGTCCCCGCCATGTGCGACGGTGTCACCCAAGGCCAGCCCGGCATGGAGCTTTCGCTCTTCAGCCGCGACGTCGTCGCCATGGCGACCGGCATCGCGCTCAGCCACGACATGTTCGACGGCGCCCTCTATCTCGGCATCTGCGACAAGATCGTGCCCGGCCTGGTCATCGGCGCCCTGGCCTTCGGCCATCTGCCCACCGTCTTCGTCCCCGGCGGCCCGATGCCGTCAGGCCTGCCCAACGACGAAAAGGCCAGGATCCGCCAGCTCTTCGCCGAGGGCAAGGTCGGCCGTGCCGAGCTCCTGGAGGCCGAATCCGCCTCCTACCATTCGCCCGGCACCTGCACCTTCTACGGCACCGCCAACACCAATCAGATGCTCATGGAGATCATGGGCCTCCACCTCCCCGGCGCCTCTTTCGTCAACCCGAACACCCCCTTGCGCGATGCCCTGACCGGCCATGCCGCCAAGCGGGTCACCGAGATCACTGCGCTCGGCAACGACTACACCCCCGTGGGCGAGATGCTCGACGAAAAGGCCTTCGTGAACGGCGTCGTCGGCCTCCATGCGACGGGCGGCTCGACCAACCACACGCTGCATCTGGTCGCCATGGCGCAGGCCGCCGGGCTCGACCTCACCTGGGCCGACATGGCCGATCTCTCCGAGGTCGTGCCGCTCTTGTGCCGCATCTATCCCAATGGCCTGGCCGACGTGAACCACTTCCACGCCGCCGGCGGCATGGCCTATCTGATCCGCGAGCTCCTGGCCGCGGGTCTGCTGCACGAGGACGTGCGCACCGTGGCGGGCGAGGGCGGGCTCGCCACCTATGCGAGCGAGCCCGTGCTCGACGACGGCCGTCTCGTGTGGCGCGATGGCCCCAGGGCCACGGGCGACGCCACGATCCTCGCCCCCGCCGCCCGGCCCTTCAGCCCGAATGGCGGGCTCAAGCTGCTCGAGGGCAATCTCGGCCGGGCCGTCATCAAGGTCTCGGCGGTCAAGCCCGAACGCCGCGTCGTCGAGGCCCCGGCCGTGGTCTTTCACGAGCAGAACGACATGCTCACCGCCTTCAAGGCCGGCGAGCTCGAGAAGGACTTCGTGGCCGTCATCCGCTTTCAGGGCCCGACCGCCAACGGCATGCCCGAACTGCACAAATTGACCCCGGCGCTCGGCATTCTCCAGGACAAGGGCTTCAAGGTGGCACTCTTGACCGACGGCCGGATGTCGGGCGCCTCGGGCAAGGTCCCGGCCGCCATCCACCTGACGCCCGAAGCCACCCACGGCGGCCCGATCGCCAAGGTCAAAGACGGCGACATGATCCGCATCGATGCCGAGACGGGCCGGGTGGAGGCGCTGGTCGACGAGGCCGAGTGGCACGCCCGGGAAGTCGCCACAGCCGATCTTTCGTCCTACCACCAGGGCTGTGGGCGCGAGCTCTTCACCGCCTTCCGCAGCGCCGTCGGCACCGCCGATACCGGTGCCTCCGTCATCGATTTC
>JAABSG010000174.1 GCA_011390475.1 Geminicoccaceae bacterium
ATGACCCCTGTCCAGAGGTCGAAGCCCAGATAGACGAACAGCCAGCCGGACATCGCACCGATGGTCATGATGCCCTCGATGCCGAGATTGAGCACGCCGGCGCGCTCGCAGATCAACTCGCCCAGCACGCCGAAGATCAAGGGCGTGGCGATCCTGAGCGTGGCCGCCCAGAAGCTCGCCTGGAGGAGGATGTCGAGGACGTCCATTCAGCGGATCAGCTCGATGGTGACGCCGAGGTCGAGCTTCGCCCAGGCGCGGTCGGTGGTGAGGACTGGAAGCCCCAGACACAGGGCGAGGGCGACGCAGGCGCGATCGGCGAAGGAGAGGCCGAAGCGGCGGGTGGCGGCTCGGAGCGCTCCGGCAGCATAGGCATCGCCCGGCTCGAAGCCGACGAGCGTCAGGCCGGAAGTAGAGAGTTCGAGCTGCAGGGGGCGGCAGGAGATCCCGCGCTCGACCAGCTTGGCCACGGACTCGCAGAGGTTGACGGTGCTCAGGTTGGCAGCGTGCAGGACGTCCTCGACGCGCAGCCCTCCCGGCTCCTCTTGCGCCCAGGCCAACACGGCCGAGGCATCGAGGACGTGACTCACTCCTGCTCTTCGCGCGCCGCCTCGGCACGACGGTCGGCGATCAGTTCGTCGGCGAGCGACACGCCTTCCGGCACGTGAGCGGCGAGTTCACGGCGCATTTGCTCTCTGGCGAGTTCTCTCGTCACCAGATGGAGGCCGTCCTCGTCGAGATACATGGCGACGTGGCCGCCGGGTTTCATCTTGATGGCGTCGCGAATGGCCGCCGGGATCAGCACGCGCCCCTGGCTGTCGACCTTCGCCTTGACCACGTCGTCCGGATTCATCGGTGGTTCGCTCCTGCTGATTAAGCCGTCATCTACCAGTTCACGCCCCATCTGCCAATTGCGCCCGCTTCGCCAGCTGGCGCTCGCGGGCGAAGATGAAGATGCCGGAGCCGGTGACGATCAGCGCGCCGGTGAGCATGAGCAGGCTCGGGACGTCGCCGAAAACGGTCCAGGAGAGGAGGATCGCCAAGGGCACCGAGGTGTAGCGAAAGGGGGCCAGAAAGGAGGCTTCGCCCAGGCGATAGCCGATCACCACGGTGTTGTAGGCGGTGCCGATCAAGAGCGAGCTCGAGCCGATCACCAGCCACTCGGCCATCGTCGGCCAGACCCAGGCGCTGGCGAGACCGGCGGTGCCCAGGGGCAGGCTGAGCCAGCCGCCGATGGTCACCGCGAGCGCCGTGGTCAGGGCCACGGTGGTCGAATCGTGGGTGGTCGGCACCCAGCGGGTGATCAGGTCGCGGGCGGCGACCAGGAAGGCCGCGGTCAGCGGCAGCAGCGCTGCCCAGCCGATCGAGGCGTTGCCGGGCCCGGCGACCAGGACGACGCCGCTGAAACCGACCAGAACCGCGGTCCAGCGGCGTGGTCCGACCTGCTCGCCGAGTAGCAGGCTGGCGGCCACGGTCATGATGATCGGGGCGGCGAACAACAGCACGGTGGCGTCGGCGAGTGGCATGAGCGCCAGGCTCTTGAAGAAGGCGAAGGCGACGGCGACCTCGATCAGCCCACGCATCACCGCGATCCGGTCGAGCAGTTGGCCGAGGACCACTCGGCGCCGGCGGAAGTGGAGGAAGGCGAGGAGGAGGATGGCAATCAGCAGGCCACGCAGGGCGATCACTTCGCCCACCGGCAGCCGGTCGAAGAGCGTCTTGACCAGGGTGTCGCTGATCGCAAAGAGCGACATGGTCAGCGCGATCAACCCGGCGGCGCGCAGATTGTCGGCGGCCGAGACGGTCGGGAGAGCCATCACCGGCTGATCCTGTAGCGGGTGACCAGCCCGGCCAGCAGCATGGTCAAGAGCGCGGTCGCGACGATCAGGTTGGCGATATAGCTCGAGACGCCGATGGCCCGGCTCATGCTGTCGGCGCCGACGAAGACGCCGGCGACGAAGACGGCGGCGGCGATGACCGCCAAGGGCCCGAGTTGCGCCAGGGTCGCCACCACGATGCCGGCATAGCCGTAGCCGGGCGAGAGGTCCTGCGTCAGGTAACCCTTCAAGCCCGCCACTTCGCCGACCCCGGCGAGGCCGGCCATGGCGCCCGAAAAGAGCCCGACCTTGAGCATCACCCGGGTCTCCGGCATGCCGGCGAACGCTGCTGCCTCGGGGTTGGCGCCGGTGGCCCTGAGCTCGAAGCCGAAGGCCGTGCGCTGAATGACGAGCCAGGTGACGACGGCGGCCGCAAGGGCGATCACCAGGCCGAAATGCAGCCGCGTACGCTCGACCAGCTTGGGCAGCGTCGCATCGGCCAGCATCGGCGCACTCTGCGGCCAGCCGAGGCTCATCGGGTCCTGCAGCGGGCCCTCCAACATCATGCCGACGAACAGGAGCACCACGAAGTTCAAGAGCAGCGTGGTCACCACCTCGTCGACCCCGAGTTTCACCCGAAGCCAGGTAGGCCCGAGCATCCAGAGACCGCCGGCCAGGGCACCGGCGACGAGGACCAGCGGCAGGAGGAGAAAACTCGGGACCGGGACGGCGCCGGTGCCGACCGCCACGGCCGCCAGGGCGCCCATGTAGAGCTGGCCCTCGGCACCGATGTTCCAGAGCCGGGCGCGAAAGGCGATCGCGGCGGCGAGGCCGGTGAGGATCAAGGGGGCGGCGCGGCTCAGCGTCTCGGTGACGGCGAAGCGCGAGCCCATGCTGCCGGTGAGCATCAACTGGTAGGCGCGGCCGACATCGGCGCCGGCCAGGGCCAAGGGGATGGCGCAGATCGCCAGCGCCAAGATGGCCGCACCGATGGGGGCGCCGATGCCGAGCATCGGCGAGACGTGCTGGCGGGGCTCAAGCCGCATGGGCGCTGGTCGGCAGGTCCGGATTCTGGCCGGCCATCTCGAGGCCGAGGCGGGCGAGCTCGATCTCGGCGCGCCGATGCGACGGGCCGAGACGGCCCCGATAGAGCACGCGGACCCGGTCGCCGAGCGCCAAGAGCTCGTCCAGGTCTTCGCTGATCAAGAGAATAGCGGCGCCGCGCTGCCGGGCGTCGAGGAGGTGCTGGTGAACGGCCGCCACCGCCCCGATGTCGAGGCCGCGGGTCGGCTGCGCGGCCAGAATCAGGCGCGGGTTACGCTCCAGCACGCGCGCCAGGATCAGCTTTTGCATGTTGCCGCCGGAGAGCAGGCGGGTCGGGGCGCCGATATCGCCGCAGCGAATGTCGAACTGCTCGGCCAGCGCCGCTGCCTTGCGGCGGAAGTGCTCGAGCTTCAAGAGGCCGAAGCGCCGGCAGATCGGTGCGTCGTAGCCCTCCAGCATGAGGTTTTCCCAAACCGTCATGTCGCCGACGACACCCTGGCGGTGACGATCCTCGGGGATGCGGCCGACCCCGGCCTGCACCAGCACCTTGGGGCCGCCTGCCGGCCAAGGCTCTCCGAGCAGCCGCATGGTCCCGGCCGCGGGCTGGAGGGTGCCCGCGACGAGACCGGCTAGACTGCGCTGGCCATTGCCCGAAACGCCGGCGATGCCGAGGATCTCGCCGGCATGGACGGTGAGGTTCAAATCGTCGAGACCTTCGATGCCGTGGCCGGCTGCGACGTGCACGGCATCGAGGTCGAGCACGGGCTCGCCCCGGGGGCGGGGCTGGGCTTTGGGCAGCTCGACCGGGCGGTCGACCATGGCATGCGCGAGCCGCGCCTCGTCGGTGTCGGCTGCCTCCACCTCGAGCACTTTTCGCCCGTGGCGCAGCACCGCGATCCGACGGCAAAGGGCCATGACCTCGTCGAGCTTGTGGCTGATGAAGATGATGCCGAGGCCGTTCTCGGCGAGCCCGCGGAGGGTGACGAAGAGGCGCTCGGCCTGTTGTGGGGTGAGGACGGCCGTCGGCTCGTCGAGGATCAGGACGCGGGCATCGCGGTAGAGAGCCTTCAAGAGCTCGACCCGCTGCTGCTCGCCGATCGAAAGCTCGCCGCAAGACGTCTCCAGCGGCACGTCGAGGCCGGTCGTCTCGATCAGGCGGCGGAGCTTGGCGCGGGCCGCTGCCCGGTCCTGGCGCCAGGCCCACAAGCGCTCGGTGCCGAGCGTGACGTTGTCGAGCACCGAGTGGTTCTGCGCCAGGGTGAAGTGCTGGTGGACCATGCCGATCCCGGCATCGAGCGCCGCCCTGGACGAGGCTGGCGGCAGGGGGCGGAGCAGGCCGTCGTCACCCGCGACCTCGATGGCCCCGGCATCGGCCACGTAGTGCCCGAAGAGGATGCTCATCAAGGTCGTCTTGCCGGCGCCGTTCTCGCCCAAGAGTGCCAGGATCTCGCCACGGGCGAGGTCGAGGTCGATGCCGTCATTGGCGACGAGGTCACCGAACCGCTTGGTGATGCCACGCAGCCGGAGCAGCGGCGGCGCGACGAACGGCCCCGCTGCAGGGGCCTCGCTCACCGGGTCGACACGGGCTCGTCGTCGTTGATCTCGACCGCGAAGGACCCTGCCATGATCTCGGCTTGCCGCTCGGCCACCATGGCCTGGACCTCGGCCGAGACGATGGCGTCGTCCATGGGGGCAATGCTGCAGCCGCCGACCGGCATATGGCTCAAGGGGCCGTAGTTCTCGGCCGTATAGGTGCCGGCCACCACCTGCTCGATGGCATGATCGACGGACGGCTCCATGTGCCAGATGGCCGAGGCCAGGATGGTGCCCGGATACTCGTCGGCCGTGTCGATCACGTTGCCGATGGCGAAGACGTCGCGCTCGACCGCGGCGTCGGCGACGCCGTAGCGCTCGGCGTACATGACGTCGGCGCCCGCATCGATCATCGCGAAGGCCGCTTCCTTGGCCTTGGGCGGGTCGTACCAGGAGCCGATGAAGGTGACGAGGAACTCGATCTCCGGGTCGACCTCGGTGGCGCCCGCCATGAACGCGTGCATCAGCCGGTTGACCTCGGGGATGGGGTAGCCGCCGACCAGCCCGATCAGCTTGCTCTCGGTCTTGGCTCCGGCAACCAGGCCGGTAAGATAGGAGCATTCTTGGATGTAGTTGTCGAAGACCGAGAAATTGGGCTCCTCCGGTCCGAAGCTGGAGCCCATGACCCAGGCGACCTCGGGATAGTCGGCCGCCACCTCGCGCGCCGCCCGCTCGACGCCGAAGACCTCGCCGAAGACGAGCTCCATGCCCTGCTCGGCATACTCGCGCATCACCCGCTCGTAGTCGGTGTTCGCCACGTTCTCGGAAAAGCTGTAAGTGATGTCACCGCGTTCGACCGCGGCATTCAAGGCCTTGTGGATGCGGCTGACCCATTGCTGCTCGACCGGCACGGTATAGATGGCCGCCACCTTCAAGGGCTCCGCCATGGCAGCGCCGCTGGCGAGTGCCAAGAAAGACGCGGCGGTGCAGCCGATCGCCGTGAAATTGAAAATCCGCCTCGACGTCGACGTCATCAACATGCTCTCCGCTCTTGCTCTCGATGCTCGCGCGGGACAATGGCCGGTCGGCCGGCGGTTGAAAAGCGCTTTTACTCAGCCTTTCGACAGGCCGGTCGAGGCCAGCGGCGGCAGGCCGGCGTCCAGCCGCTGCAGTTGCTGGCGGTAGGCATCGCACGGATCGAAACCCAGGGGCTGGCGGCGTGGCGTGAACCAGACGAAATCGAAAGGCAGCGCGACCGGCAGTTCGGTCAGCCGCTCGTCGACCTCGCGCAGGGCGATGCTGACGACCCGGGCATCCGGAGCGACGCGGTTGAGGTAGTAGGGGACGCCCCAGTCGCGCCTGACATGCTCGCTGCCGGCGATCAGCACGCTCTGGCCACGGCCCTTGATGGCCACCAGCCGGTCGGCCATTTGCGCGTCGCGGCCGCGCTGCACGTCGAGCATGGCCGGAAGCAGGTCGTCGGGGGCGAAGCCGCAATGCGCCTCGTCGATGGTCTCGACCAGCCGCCCCTCCAAATCGGGCTCCAGCGGCTCCCGGAGGCCGGTCCGCGCGACGAGGCCCGGATCGAGGGCGTCGACACCCTTGGCCATCAGTTCGTCGACCGACCGGCGCGGCAGGTTGCCACCGACGATCTCGGCATCGACCGCCAGTGCCGCTGCCGCGATGGGCTCGTAGAGCGGCCAGTCCGGCCAGCCGCTGGTCTCCCAGCCGAGCGCCGGGCCGAGGCCCGCCGTATCCCCCGGCTGGGCCTTGAAGTGCAGCACGACGACCTCCTGCTGGTCGGTGCCGATCATCTCGAAGACCACACCGCTCACCGTCTCGCCCATGCCGTGAACGAGCATGGCCTGGACGCGGTGATGGTCGCGGTTGCCGTGGGTCTCGCCGATCAAAACGATGTCGGCAGCGGCGAGGGCCGCCAGGAGATCGGCCTCCTCGACCACTGCTTGCGCACCCACGTCGACGATGCGGCCGACGAGTGGATGGTCGGCGCCGTGCTGGTGTTGCCAATCATTGCCTTGGCAGCCGCCGACGAGGCAGATTGCAGCGACGAGAGTGACGAAATGGTTGACGGCCAATGCGGCTCTCCACGGGAATCCCCGGCAGGCACTCGCGGCTTTGCCACAGCCGAGACGCTCGCGTAGGGCGAGAAAGGCGGAAGATGATGGTCCACTGGATAGGTAGCGGTGTCAACGGCCGTGGCAAGCGGTTCAGAGCGGTGTCGTGCCGCACCGCCGAGGCGGCAACCTCATAGGGTGCCGGCATCGGCAGCTGGGGCAATGATCAGGCGTGCGACGGCCGCCGATCTGGACGAGCTGTTGCTGCTGGAAGCGCAATTCGCGGGCGATCGGTTGTCGCGGCGGGCCTTTCGCCACCACCTCTCGAGTCCGCGCGCGCTGGTGTCGGTCGCCGCATCCGACGATGGCCTGCTCGGCTATGCTCTCCTGCTCCGCCGTGCGGACAGCCGGTGGTGGCGGCTCTATTCCCTGGTCCGTGCCGAACGAGCCCCCGCGGGCACCGGCAGGCGCTTGCTCCTGGCCGGAATCGATGCCGCCCGGGAAGCCGGGGCCGCGGGGCTGAGGCTCGAAGTCCGGGCCGACAACGCACGCGCCATTCGACTTTATCGTGACCTCGGATTTACCCTTTTCGCGACGCTCGACGGCTATTACGAGGACGGTGCCCGGGCGCTGCGCATGGCGCTCGCCTTGGTCGACTGACCGGGTTTTTCACAGACGCCGAGCTTTTCACGGATGCGCGCATGGCCGCCTGGACGATCGTCGCCGACCGCAAGGACGACTTCCCGGCGGTGCCGGCCAATGCGCTGACACTGGCGACGCGCGACTATCTCGCCAACCGTGCGGCCGCCAAACCCGAGCCCGCCACGGCGCGCAAGGGCGCCCCCGCGCCCAAAAGCTCCAACGGCAAGCGGCGGCCCGGCAAGGTCCTCAACCTCGCCCGCGACACCAGCTATCAGGCCAGGGGCTATTACGTCTCGCTCCTGGCCGAGGCGCGGGGCGAGAAGGTGCTGCCGTCGGTCGAGACCATCCTGGCGCTGCGTCGGCGCTCGGGTTACGCGCTGGCCTTGCCGGACCTCGAGGAGGCCTTGAACAAGACGGCGCGGCGCCTCGCCGAGCCGCCGACCACGACGTTCCGCTTGCGCATCTTCCTCGGCCGGCCGAGCGACCCGCGATTCGAGCGCCTGGCGATGCTGGTTTTCGACTGGTTTCGGGCACCACTCCTGGAGGTGGTCATCCAGCCCGGCGAATGGTGGCGGATCAAGCGGCTCGGGCTCTTGTCCCTGGGCGATCTGCTGGTCGAGGACCGCCCGGCGCTCGATGCCGCGATCGCCAAGTATTTCGGCCGGCGGTGGCTCGAGCCCAAGACCCGGACCGAGCCGCGCTTCACCCTCGCGGTGCTGTTCGATCCCAAGGACCCGATGCCGCCCTCGGATCTGGCGACGCTCGGGCGCTTCGCCCGGATCGCCGAGGGCATGGGGCTCGGCGTCGATCTGATCGGCCGGGGCGATCTCGCCCGGCTCGCGGCCTACGACGCCCTTTGGATCCGCGAGACCACCAATATCGACCACCACACTTACCGGTTCGCCCAGCGCGCCGAGCAGGAAGGCATGCCGGTGATCGACGATCCGCGCTCGATCATGCGCTGCACCAACAAGGTCTATCTGGCCGAGCTCTTGACCGCGCACGGCCTGCCGCAGCCGCCGACCCGGATCATCGCCGGCAGGCGCGACGTCGAGGCGGCGGCCCGCGCCCTGGGCTACCCACTGGTCCTCAAGATCCCCGACGGCTCGTTCTCGCGCGGGGTGAAGAAGGCCGACGACCTGGCGTCGCTCGAACGCCTCGCGGCCGAGATGCTGGAGGAGTCGGACCTGATCCTCGCCCAGGCCTTCATGCCGACCACCTTCGACTGGCGGGTCGGCGTGCTCGATCGCCAGCCGCTGTTCGTCAGCCAGTACCACATGGCGAAGAA
>JAABSG010000175.1 GCA_011390475.1 Geminicoccaceae bacterium
GTCCTCGTCCGCGCCTCGCTCGCCCTTGCCGATCACATCGAGGGCGATCTCGACGGCACGTTCCACCTCGTCGACTGCTTGGCTGAAGTCGTTGACCATTTCCGGCTTCAGGCGTCGCGCGAGAGTCACGACCGCGCGTCGTTGCAGGCCCGCCACTTCGGCGCCTCGTACGAGGCCCTTCGCCGCCAACGCCTCGACCAGTTCGTCTGCGGTAGCGCTGCGAACCTCGATGCCGCTGATCGTGATCGTCTGGGCGCAAACCTCTCGCAGCGCGACACCCGTGAGGTTCGCCATCGCGCTCACGCGTCCTTTTCGGAATCGCCAGCCGCTACACCCGCCCGCACGCCTCGACGTCCTCGAGCTCGACGCCGATCGCGATTGCCGCCGCGGGGGCGTCGCGCTCGACGCGTTCGATCAGCTAGTGGGCCGCTGCCACTAGGTCGAGGTCCCTGGCGGCACCAGACGCGGCCAACTCTTCTTCGATCACCGCCCGGCGGGCTTTGGACTGCGGCGCGGCGTCGAGCTGCTCGAGCGAGACCTCGGGGTATCGAGTGGCGATCAGGGCTTTCGGGCCGGCCGACGCGTCCTCGACCAACGCGCTCACGATTTCCTTGCCGGCCACTGCCCCGGCGCCGAGCGCAAGGCCGAGGGCAATCGCGTTGATCGGTTCCATCGATATGGGTCCACGGCATCCGCATGCCATTCAAGGCCTACCAAGGATCAGGTGATTTGTCGTGCGGCTCGACCTGGGCGCGGGGAAGCCAGCGCGCGGTAGAATACGATGCGCGACGACCGTTCTTGCGTGGTCGTCGCGAACGCGGGATTTCTCCTGCACGAGGCCGCCGGTCAGGGTAGCCGTGGCGCTCTCGGGTAGCGGCGCTGGCACAATCGCCTCTTGCCAACGCCCGGCCGCCTGGGCCAAATGCGCTCAACGCTGGGTGGTCTGACCACCCGACAAGCGGAACAACGAGCAACAGGGGGCTCTCAGATGCAGCAAGCATTCGCAAAAGCACGACAACTGGCGGTGAGTGGTGCCGTCGTGGCGATGGCGTTGGCGGCGATCGGCAGCGCCGAGGCGCTCGAGATCAAGTCGTCCGACGTCCATGCCATGGGCTATCCGACCACGGATGCCATCCAGTTCATGGGCGAGTGGCTGGAAGAGCAGACCGACGGCGAGCTTTCGATCTCGATCTACCACTCGATGCAGCTCGGCGGCGAGAAGGAAGCCCTGGAGCAGGTGCAGCTCGGTGCGCTCGAAATGACCCGCGTCTCGGTCGGCGTCGTCGGGCCCATCGTCGACGACTTCAACGCCTTCAACCTGCCTTACGTCTTCCGCTCGATCGACCACATGCGCAACGTCGTCGACGGCGAGATCGGCCAGGAGCTGTTGGCCAGGCTCGAGGCCGGCGAGTTGATCGGCCTCGGCTTCATGGATGCGGGTGCCAGGAGCTTCTACAACAAGGAGAAGCCGATCCGCACCCCCGAGGACCTCCAGGGCCTCAAGATCCGGGTCATGCAGAACCCGATCTTCATCGACATGATGAGCGAGATGGGCGGCTCCGGCATGCCGATCGCCTTCAACGAGCTCTATACCGCGATGCAGACCGGCGTCGTCGACGGGGCCGAGAACAACCCGCCCTCCTACTCGACGCAAAAGCACTACGAGGTCGCCGGCTACTACTCCTTGACCGAGCACCTGATCGTGCCCGAGATCTTCGTCTTCTCCAAGCGCGTCTGGGATACGCTCAGCGAGGAGCACCAGAACCTGATCCGTGAAGCCTCGGTCCTGGCCACCGAAAAAGAGCGCGAGCTCTGGGAGGCCATGGAAGCCAAGGCCATGGCGGAACTCCAGGAACTCGGCGTCCAGATCAACGACGACGTCGACAAGGACGCCTTCATCGAGGCCACCGCACCCGTGCGTGAGAAGTTCGGCGCGCAATATGCCGAGCTCTTGGAGCGGATCGAGGCGGTCGACTAGAGGGACGTCCGACCATCGCCGAGCAAGGGACGGGGCGGCCGCGGCCGCCCCGTCGCCGTCTTTTCGATCATCCCCATAGGCATTGGGCCTAGCGACTAATGGCCGAGTCCCGAGAACCCGACCTGCCGCTCTATATCCGCGCCATGGATCGGCTCTACCAGGCCTGCCTGGTGTTCGCCGGCACCATCATGGTGCTCATCTCGCTGTTCGTCGCCTGGGGCGTCTACACCCGCTACATCCTCAACCAGGGCTCGTTCTGGGCCGAGCCGGTGTCCATCATGCTGGTCATCCAGATGACCTTCTTCGGCGCTGCCGCCTGCTATCGCGCGAACGGCCACATCAGCATCGACGTCTTCGTCCGGCCACTGCCCGAGGGCCGGCCACGCTGGCTGGCTGATCGCCTGGTCGACATTCTGGTCGGCATCATGGCCTTCGCGATGACCTGGTACGGCGTCAAGCTGGTGAATACCACCTGGCTTCAGGTCTACCCGGAGTTGCAGCAAATTCGCGTCGGTATCGTCTATATGGGCCTGCCCCTCTCCGGCGTGGTCACCTTGCTCTTCGTCGTCGAACGTGTGCTCTACGGCCCCCGGGCCGGCATCGAGACCGACTACTGATGGGCGGCCCCTTCGCCCCGGTGCTGCTGATCGGCGGCCTCTTCCTGCTCATCCTGATCAACGTGCCCGTGGCCTATGCCCTGGGCCTGGCCTCGCTCGCCACCGTCCTCTATATCGGCTTGCCGCCCGAGGCCGTGATGCTGCAGACCGTTCGCGGCATCAACAGCTTCTCGCTCCTGGCCATCCCCTTTTTCGGCCCGATCCTGGCCCAGCAGACGGCGCTGACCTGGTTGGCCCTGCTCCTGGTCCCGGCGATCACCTGGGTCCTCTACCGCACGCCGCTGGGCCTCGCGGTGCGCACCTGTGGCGAAAACCCGGCCGCGGCCGAGGCGCAGGGCCTCGACGTCTACGCCTTGCGCATCGGCGCGCTGATGGTCGGTAGTGCCTTGATGGCGGTGGGCGGTGCGTTCTTGACGCTTTCGGCCTTCAACGCCTTCTTTTTCGAGATGGTCGCCGGGCGCGGCTGGATCTGCATCGCCCTTGTCGTCTTCGCCTCCTGGATCCCCTGGAAGGCGCTGCTCGGTGCCCTGCTGTTCGGTGCCTTCGATGCGTTCCAGGTGCGGCTGCAGCAGGCGACGGGCGGGGCCGTGCCCTATCAATTGTTCTTGATGATGCCCTACCTTCTCAGCATCCTCGCACTCGTGGTGATGGCGCGCCGTGCGGCCTATCCGCAAGCCCTCATGCGCCCCTACATCAAGGGCCAACGCTAACCGCCCGACGATCGGGCCAACGATAAGGACCAGCACCGGTGCAGGCCGATCTGATCATCCAGGACGCCACCCTGCCGGATGGCCGAAGCGGGCTCGACATCGTCATCGCCGACGGCATCATTCAGGCGGTGGGCCCGGGCATCGACGCCGAGGCCAGGGAGGTGATCGATGCCGGCGGGCGACTGGTGACCCCGCCCTTCGTCGATTGCCACTTTCACATGGACGCGACCCTCTCTTTGGGTCTGCCGCGCCTCAACCAGTCCGGCACACTCCTGGAAGGCATCGCCCTTTGGGGCGAGCTCAAGCCGCTCTTGACCCATGAAGCGGTGATCGAGCGAGCACTCGACTATTGCGACATGGCCGTGGCCCAAGGCATCGGCGCCATCCGCTCCCACGTCGACGTCTGCGACGACCGGCTCCTGGGCGTCGAGGCGCTGCTCGAGGTCAAGGAGCGCGTCGCTCCCTATCTCGACCTGCAGCTCGTTGCCTTCCCGCAAGACGGCCTCTACCGCTCGGCCAAGGCGCTCGAGAACCTCGAGCGCGCCCTCGACCTCGGCTGCGACGTCGTCGGCGGCATCCCGCATTTCGAGCGCACCATGGAAGACGGCAGGCGCTCCGTGGTCGAGCTCATGGCGATCGCGGCCGAGCGCGGCCTCTTGGTCGACATGCATTGCGACGAGACCGACGACCCGCACTCCCGGCACATCGAAACACTCGCGGCCGAGACGCAGAGGCTCGGCATGGCCGGTCGGGTCGCGGGCTCGCACCTCACGTCGATGCACAGCATGGACAACTACTACGCCGCCAAGCTGATTCCGCTGATCGCCGAGGCCGGCGTCGCCGCCATCGCCAACCCCCTGATCAACCTCACCATCCAGGGCCGCCACGACACCTACCCCAAGCGCCGCGGCCTGACCCGGATCAAGGAGCTCGAGGAAGCCGGCGTGCCGGTGGCGTTCGGCCACGACTGCGTCATGGACCCCTGGTACTCCATGGGCTCCGGCGACATGCTGGAGGTCGCCCACATGGCGATCCACGCGGCGCAGTTGACCTCCCAGGCTGCGATGCGTCGGGCCTTCCAGGCGGTCACGACGGTGCCGGCCGCCATTCTCGGCCTCGAGGGCTACGGGCTCACCCCGGGCAGCCACGCCCATCTGGTGCTGCTCGATGCGCAAGATCCGATCGAGGCGATCCGCCTCAAGGCGACCCGACTCGTCGTCGTCCGCCACGGCGCCATCATCGCCCGCACCCCACCGCGGACTACCGAGCTCCATCTCGTGGATCGCCCCCGCCATCTCTCGCTGCGCCGACCGCCAGCCGAAGCGGCGAAGACGCGGCACTGATCGACCCGAGGCGCGGTCGGTCGAGACCGCCCAATGACGAAAAAGCGCCGGATGGTAACCGGCCGTTAAGCTCACTTGGTCATCCTCCCTTGCAGCAGCAGGGCTCGCTTGCAGCAGCAGGGGATGATCGAATGCCGTTCACCGACGACAGCGACGAGATGGCGAGGCTTGCAGCCAATCAGCGGGCATTCACGCGCTTTGCCTGGATTTTCGGCTGTGGCCTCGCCTTGTCGCTGACTGTACCCGAGTTGTTTTTCGCCGCGACCATCAGTTCGTTCACGGCCTTGGGTGCCGGCATCATCGCGACGATCGCGCTCTTCGCCCGCGACAATCCGTTCGCCCCACACTTGTCACGCTGGGACATCGCCGCCGCACTCTATGCTGTCAGCTTGTTCTCGGGCCTGTTCGTCGATCTCGAGGCGATCTCGTTCTATCTGATGATGCAGGAGACTGGCGCGCACTGAACCCGCCGCGCGTCGACTCTTGTGCGCCACTTGCCCAAATCCAAGCAGCGCTGCACGCGACTGTGCAGCAACCGCTATGATATTGCGCAACATGGTCGCGACCGAGACGGGGCCGATCTTCTCGATCCGGGCGTGGCCGAAGCAGCCTCGCGCTGTCGCCACGATCCTGGCATGGCTGCGGAACCTCGGCGAGCGCGCCGCCGCAGCCATGCGGTAAACCGACCGATCCGGCGCAAATTGTGCTGCGAATTCAAGCATTCTTCGATCCACCGACAGGCATTGGCCGCTCGCATGGCCCGATCGGCGCTCTTCAATCGGCGCGTCCCGGGGGGCAGCCGGCTAGCCACCCGCACATTTGTATAGGTCAGTTTTCATTTTTCCGCTTGGCGTTAGATTGAAACTCTGTCATCAACCGTGATCGGCGTGTCCCTCGCGCTGTCAATGAAAACAATAACCGACACCACTGTACCGGAACTGATGCTAGCCTTCACACGCACGGATCTCGAACGGCTGTTCCCCGAAACGATTTGGCTCAAGGCCGAAGGTCTCGTGGTCGACGGCGCCGTCGTCGACGTCAATATCGAACGGGACGGCAAGTCGATCACCGGCCAGGTCAGAGGCCAGCGCCGCACCCCCTATCTCACCCGGATCAAGATCGCCAACGGTCGCGGCGGGCGGGTGCGGCTGTCCAGCACCTGCTCTTGCTTCTACCCGGAATGCGAGCACGCGGCGGCAACGCTCCTGGGCCTTCTCGACCAGTCGACCAGCATCGATCCCGAGGACGGCTCGGTCGTCGTCGATGCCGAGCTGGAGAGCTGGATCGCCGCGGTCAATGCCGCGACCCGGAACGGTCATGCCGAATCGACCGACGTCGTGCTCTACCTCTTGGAGCCGGCGCAGCGCTCCTGGCGGGACGGTGGCCTCGCCCAGCCGGTGTCGCTGCAGACAGTGCGCGCCAAGCGCATGCGCTCCAATGCCTATGGCCGCGAGAACGCGGTCGCCATCGCCAATCTCATCGCCGACCCCGCCCCGTCCTATGTCGGCCTCGAGGACCAGGTCATCGGCCGCATGCTCGGCGGCGGCAGCGGCCAGGCCCGACGGCTGTCGACCCGCGCCGATGCCGAGACACTGATTCGCGCCCTCGAGACCGGCCGCTGCCATTGGCGCAACGCCGCGAGCGCCCCCCTGCGCCACGTGGCCGAGCCCCGCCGCGGCAGCTTCACCTGGCGCTTCGACAGCGAAGGCCAGCAGCACCTGGTGTGCGAGCTCGACGACGGCAACAACGACATCGTCGTCATGGCGCTGGGCGAGCCCTGGTACATCGATATCGCCAATGCCGAGGTCGGCCGGGTGCAGACCGGCGTCACCGCCGCCCTCGCTGGCCACCTGGTCAGCGCCCCGGCGATCCCGGCGGCGGCCGCCAGCATCGTCCGCCAGCGCCTCATGCCTTCGGCCGAACGGCTGCCGCTGCCCGAGCCCTTGAAGAAGCGCGAGCGGCTGGAAACCCGGCCGACGCCCATCCTCGTCCTCCACTGCCCGGCCCTGGTGGTCCACAAGGGCACCGGCTGGCGGCGCGAGGAGCAGGAGGTCGACTGCCCGCTTGCCCGGGTCGCCTTCGACTATGCCGGGGCCGAGATCGGCTGGCAGGATGGCCGGCCCGAGATCAACCACGTCCAGGACAACCGGCTGCTCGTCCTGCCGCGCGATACCGTGGCCGAGGTCCAGGCGATCGAGCGGCTCAACCAGCTCGGCCTGCAGCCGCTGGGCCCGACCGGCCTCGGCCGTTTCGCGCCGGAGCAGCTCCGCCAAGATTTCACTTTCGAGGAGGACGACGACGATGACGTCGCCGTCCGCTGGGTCGAATTCAACCATATCGACGTGCCGAAGCTCAAGGATGCCGGCTGGCGGGTGATGTTCGACGAGAGCTATCCGTTCCAGGTCATCGACAAGCCACCGGCCTGGGACATCGACCTCAACGACAGCGGCATCGACTGGTTCGAGCTGGACGTCGGCATCGAGCTCGACGGCGAGCGCATCGCACTCCTGCCCGTCCTGCTCGACCTCTTCCAGCGTTCGCCCGAGGACATGACGCCCACGGCCTTGGCCGCCTACGGCGAGGAGCCGGTCTACGGCAACCTGCCCGACGGCCGCCTCCTGCCGATCCCGGCAGCACGGCTCAAGGCCATGCTCGAGGCCCTCTACGAGCAGTTCGCCACGGGCAAGCTCGATGCCAAGGGCAGGCTCAAGCTGGCCCCCGCCGAGGCGTCCCGGCTCGCCGTCATCGATCGCACGCTGACCGACGACGAGGTGGTCTGGCATGGCGGCGAGCGGATTCTCGACCTCGCCCGCCAGCTCGGCGACAACGACCGCATCCCCGCGATCCAGCCGCCCACCGGCCTGAAGGCCACACTTCGCCCCTACCAGGCGCAGGGCCTGAGCTGGCTGCAGTTCCTGGGCTCGGTCGGCCTCTCGGGCGTGCTCGCCGACGACATGGGCCTCGGCAAGACGCTGCAGACCCTGGCGCACATCCTCAAGCTCAAGGAAGACGGCAAGCTCGACCGCCCGGCGCTCATCGTGGCCCCCACCTCCTTGATCCCGACCTGGCGGAGCGAGGCCCGGAAGTTCGCGCCGGATCTCGATATGCTGACGCTGCACGGCAACAACCGCGCCGATCTCTTTCGCCGGATCGAGAAGAGCGACATCGTGCTGACCAGCTACGCGCTCATGCTGCGCGACCGCGACCAGCTCATCAAGCGTCGCTGGCGGCTGATCGTCCTCGACGAGGCGCAGGCGATCAAGAACCCGGCGACCAAGCTCGCCAAGGTCGCCTGCGAGCTCTTGGCCGACCACAAGCTGGCCCTCTCCGGCACGCCCATGGAGAACCACCTGGGCGAGCTCTGGTCCGTCTTCCACTATCTGATGCCGGGATTTCTCGGCGATCGCGAGACCTTCCGCCGGGTCTTTCGCACACCCGTCGAGAAGGACGGCAACGCCGACCGCCAGGCGCTCTTGGGCCAACGGGTCCGGCCCTTTCTCCTGCGCCGCACCAAGGAGGAGGTGGCATCCGAGCTGCCGCCGAAGAGCGAGTTCATCCGCGAGATCGAGCTCACCGACGAGCAGCGCGACCTCTACGAGAGCGTGCGGCTGGCCATGCACGCCCGTGTTCGCGAAGAAATCGAGCAGCGCGGCCTCGCCCGCTCCAATATCGCCATCCTCGAGGCCTTGTTGAAGTT
>JAABSG010000019.1 GCA_011390475.1 Geminicoccaceae bacterium
TCCCGCAACCGCCGGGCGATGAGCTGGGTGAATTGCGAGCCGAAATCGAGGATCAGGACTTTCTCGTGCATGGCCCTTGCGCATAGAGCAATCACAGCGCCCGTGCTATACGCCAACCGCCGCGGGCGTGGTGGAATTGGTAGACACGCAGGATTTAGGTTCCTGTGGCGCAAGCCGTGGGGGTTCAAGTCCCTCCGCCCGCACCAGTTTTTTGCAATGGGCCCGCGGTCGTCGGCGCCGGAGTCGCCAGTTCTCGGCCGCCGATCGGCCGATAGCGTGCGATAATGTGCAACTATCGTTAGGAGATCGACGTCGCCGGGCCTAGAATAAGGCGGCGACGTCGACTGCGCCCGCGGGCCATTAGTGCCCAGTGGCGGGCGCCAATTCTCGTGATCATCGTTCAGATGACATGGAACCGCCGACGAAGGGCGGGGAATCGCGCGTCCTCGAGTGGAAAAAAAAGGAAATTTCGTCATGAAGATCGAGCGTACGCTTCAGGCCATCCCGACGATGAGCGACGAGGCCAGTGCCGGGGTGCGGGCCAATGTCGAGCGGCTGTTGGCGCACGGCTCGAAGGCGCAGAAGGCGGCGGCCGAGGAGGTCCTCTTGGCCCTCGAGGCACGGGTGGTCGATCAGGCGGCGGCCAAGACGGCGCACGTCGCCAGCCTTTCGCCAGTGGACCGCATCGTCGAGGCGTTTCGCGCCCAGCCGATGAAGGAGATCGAGCGCAAGGTCGTCCAGGTGCTGCTCGACAATCCGGATGCGACCTCGCCGGTCCTGACCAAGAAGGCCGGCTGGACCGGCAAGACCGCTTGGCAGACACGCTTCGCCACCATGTGCAAGGCGCGCGAGGCTCGTTTGAGCCCCGCCGAGCCTGGCGAGACCCGAACGGGGGATTACTACATCGGCCTGCTCGCCGACTATTCGAAGCCGACGCAGGGTTTCACGATGAAGCCCGAGGCGGTCGACGCCTTCGCCGAACTGGGCTTGCATGCCGCGGCACCGGTGGCCGAGACCGCCGACGCCTGATCCTTAAACGCTTGGCCTTTGCGGCCGCTATGCTATAGGGCTGCGCATGTTCGCCATGGTTGTCGTCCCCTTGCTACCATCAGGGGCGGCTGACGCGCGGGCGATTTTCCCGATTTAGAGGCACGTTGAGCGGGGCTGGTGCGTCGGGCACGAGGCGGCGCCAACGACGAAAGGCAAGGTCATGCAGGTCACCGAGGTTGCGGCCGAGGGTTTGAAGCGCGAGTACAAGGTCGTGGTCGCGGCTACCGAGATCGAGGGCAAGGTCGAGGCGCGGTTGAAGAAGATCGCCAAGACCGCCAAGGTGCCGGGCTTTCGCCCTGGCAAGGTGCCGCTCTCGCTCCTGAAGAAGCAGTATGGCCGGCAGGTGATGGGCGAGATCCTGGAGCAGGCGGTCGACGAGGGCTCCAAGCAGGCGATCAACGACAATCAGCTCAAGCCGGCGCTGCGACCGAAGATCGAGGTCACCAAGTTCGACGACGGCACCGATCTCGAGTTCAAGATGGACGTCGAGATCCTCCCGGACGTGCCGGCGACCGATCTGAAGGCGATCAGCCTGACCCGCCAGGTCGTCGAGATCGAGGATTCCCGGGTCGAGGACGCGATCGCCAATGTCGCCAAGGCGCGGCGTGATTTTGCGCCCCTGGCCGAGCCGCGGCCGGCCGCCGACGGGGATCAGGTGACGCTCGACTTCGAGGGCAGCATCGACGGCACCCCCTTCGAGGGCGGCAAGGCCGAGGGCTTCACCATCGTCATCGGCAGTGGGCAGATGATCCCTGGCTTCGAGACGGCGCTGATCGGCAAGTCGATCGGCGACGAGGGCGAGATCGAGGCCACCTTCCCGGAGGATTACGGCCGCGAGGATCTCCAGGGCAAGACCGCGACTTTCCAGATCGCGGTGAAGGACATCAAGGAAGCGGCCGAACGCACGATCGACGACGCGTTCGCCAAGGAGCTGGGTGCCGAATCCCTCGACGACCTGAAGAGCAAGATCAAGGAGCGGCTGGCCACCGACTATCGCGGCATCGCCCGACAGAAGGTCAAGCGGGCGCTGTTGGACGATTTGGCCGAGCGCTGCCAGTTCGCGGTGCCCGAAGGCATGATCGAGCTCGAGTTCAACGCCATCTGGAAGCAGCTCGAGGAGGAGATGAAGCGGACCGAGAGCAGCTTCGAGAGCATGGGCCAGAGCGAGGACGAGACCCGGTCCGAGTACCGGCAGATCGCCGAGCGCCGCGTCCGGCTCGGCCTCGTTCTTTCCGACATCGGCATCAAGAACGAGGTCAAGGTCGAAGGGGCGGAGCTGCAGCAGGCGGTGATGGAGCAGGCGCGCCGCTATCCGGGCCAAGAGAAGGAGGTCTTCGAGTATTTCCGCGACACACCGGCCGCGCTCGAGCAGCTGCGAGCCCCCATCTTCGAGGACAAGGTGGTGGATTTCATCCTCGAGCTCGCCCAAGTGACCGACGAGACGGTGAGCATCGAGGAACTGATGAAAGACCCTGACGACGAGGCGGCCCCGAGCGACGCGGGCCCGAGCGACGAAGCAGCGAGCGACGAGACGGCCCCGAGCGAAGCCGCGGCAGCAGCTGCGCCGACGGCGGCGAGCGAGAAGGAGGCCAAGGGCTGATGTCGCAGAATGTGCCGACGGAAACCCAGCTGCTCGAGCAGCTGCGCCAGGCGCCGCAGGCCGCCCTCGTGCCCATGGTGGTCGAGCAGACCAGCCGTGGTGAGCGCGCCTACGACATCTTCTCGCGCATGCTCAAGGAACGGATCATCTTCGTCACCGGGGGGATCGAGGACCAGATCGCGTCGTTGATCGCGGCTCAGCTCTTGTTCTGCGAGGCGGAGAACCCGGACAAGGACGTTTCGCTCTACATCAACTCGCCGGGCGGCCTCGTCACCTCGGGCCTCGCGATCTACGATACCATGCAGTATATCCGCTGCGACGTCGTGACCTTGTGCATCGGCCAGGCCGCCAGCATGGGATCCTTGCTCCTCGCCTCGGGCACCAAGGGCAAGCGCTTCTCCCTGCCCAACGCCCGGGTGATGACGCATCAGCCCTCGGGCGGCTATCAAGGCCAGGCTTCCGACATCGAGATCCACGCCCGCGAGATCCTCGCGGTCAAGCGGCGGTTGAACGACATCTACGTGCATCATACCGGCCGCACCATGGACGAAATCGACGCCAAGCTCGAGCGCGACACCTTCATGAGCGCCGAGGAAGCCAAGGCGTTCGGCATCGTCGACGACGTCGTAACCCACCGGCCCACAGTGCTCGCCGACAAATAGGGGTGGGTAGGGGAGGGCCTTTGCCCGGAGTCGCCAGCAGCCGCTCTCGACAACGACGCTTGCAACCCCATCTCCCCCGTGGTTGGTTGCCTCTCGGCACGGTGAAACGCGTCCGAACGGCTGCGACCCCGTTGTCCGGGGCGGTCGATAGCCGGGTCACTGTATGGTTGTGCCGAGATGGCCGACTGACTACCATATCTCGAACTGGCGCCGGGTTGCGGCGATTGAGGTCCGATTGTCGATGAGTAAATCCAGCGGCGACTCCAAGAACACCCTCTACTGCTCGTTCTGCGGCAAGAGTCAGCACGAGGTCAGGAAGCTCATCGCCGGTCCGACGGTGTTCATCTGCGACGAATGCGTCGAACTCTGCATGGACATCATTCGCGAGGAGAACAAGAGCGCCATCGCCAAGAGCCGCTCGGGTGTGCCGACCCCGGCCGAGATCAACGAAGTGCTCGACGACTACGTGATCGGCCAGGACCACGCCAAGCGGGTGCTGTCGGTCGCCGTCCACAACCACTACAAGCGGTTGGCGCACGGTTCCAAGGGTGGCGAGGTCGAACTCGCGAAATCGAATATCCTGCTGATCGGCCCGACCGGGTGCGGCAAGACGCTGCTCGCCCAGACCCTGGCCCGCACCCTCGACGTGCCGTTCACCATGGCCGATGCGACGACGCTGACCGAGGCCGGCTATGTCGGCGAGGATGTCGAGAACATCATCCTCAAGCTGCTGCAGTCGGCCGACTACAATGTCGAGCGGGCGCAGCGCGGCATCGTCTACATCGACGAGGTCGACAAGATCAGCCGCAAGTCCGAAAACCCCTCGATCACCCGCGACGTGTCGGGCGAGGGCGTGCAGCAGGCGTTGTTGAAGATCATCGAGGGCACGGTGGCGAGCGTCCCGCCCCAGGGTGGCCGCAAGCACCCGCAGCAGGAGTTCTTGCAGGTCGACACCACCAACATCCTGTTCATTTGCGGCGGCGCCTTCGCCGGGCTCGAGAAGCTGATCGAGCAGCGCGGCAAGCCGCGCTCGATGGGCTTCGGCGCCACCGTGGCGGGCCCCGACGATCGCCGCTCGGGCGAGGTCCTGCGCGAGGTCGAGCCGGACGACCTCTTGAAGTTCGGCCTGATCCCCGAGTTCGTCGGCCGTATGCCGGTCGTGGCGACACTCACCGACCTCGACATCGAGGCCTTGGTGGAGATCCTCAAGGAGCCCAAGAACGCCCTGGTCAAGCAATACCAGAAGCTGTTCGAGATGGAGGACGTCAAGCTCACCTTCACCGAGGACGCGCTCAGGGCGATCGCGCAGAAGGGCATCAAGCGCAAGACGGGTGCCCGTGGCCTGCGCTCGATCATGGAGGGCATTCTGCTCGAGACCATGTTCGAGCTGCCGTCCTTGACCACGGTCGAGGAGGTGGTGGTGAACAAGGAAGTGGTGGACAACAACGCCAAGCCCTTGATGATCCACAACCAGCGCAAGGGTGACGTCGGCTCGGCGTCTTGACGCCCGCCGGCACCTTACCGACTGGTACCTTTCCTGGATACGCCACGAGCGCGCCGGTTGATCGACGCGCGGTTCGGGCAAGTCACGGTCGAGCCGGTCGGTAACGGCTTGCTGCCGCGACCTATGCGTCGGCGCCCCCTGATCTCGCCCGGTGGCCGCCTGCTGCCTTGAAAGCCCGCGTCTGCCGGGCCACCTCTGATCAGGTAATCCGGCGCTGTGGGTTCATCCCACGCGCCTCTGCGGTGAGGTCTAATGGTCGAGACACCCAAAACGACAATCTTTCCAGTTCTGCCCCTGCGTGACATCGTCGTGTTCCCCCACATGATCGTGCCGCTCTTCGTCGGCCGCGAGAAGTCGATCGCCGCCCTCGAGGAGGTGATGAAGGAGGACAAACAGATTCTGCTGGTGGCGCAGAAGAATGCGAGCCAGGACGATCCCGGCCCCGACGACATCTATCGGGTCGGCACGGTCTCCAGCGTCTTGCAACTGCTCAAGCTGCCCGACGGCACGGTCAAGGTGCTCGTCGAGGGCACGGCCCGTGCCGATATCGAGGGCTTCGTCGACAACCCGCGCTTTTTCCAGGTATCGGCTAGCGTGGTCGAGGACGGCTCGACCGACATGCGCGAGGTCGAGGCCCTGGCGCGTGCCGTGGTCACCCAGTTCGAGCAATACGTGAAGCTCAACAAGAAGGTGCCGCCGGAGGTTCTGGTCTCGCTTTCGCAGATCGAGGACCCAGGCAAGCTCGCCGATACGGTCTCCGCCCACCTGTCGCTGAAAATCTCGGACAAGCAGGATCTCCTGGAGACAGCGTCGCTGGGCGAACGGCTCGAGCGTCTCTACGGCTTCATGGAAGGCGAGATCAGCGTCCTGCAGGTCGAAAAGCGTATCCGCAGCCGGGTCAAGCGGCAGATGGAGAAGACCCAGCGCGAGTACTACCTCAACGAGCAGATGAAGGCGATCCAGAAGGAGCTGGGCGAGCTCGAGGACGGCAAGGACGAGGCGTCCGAGCTCGAGGACAAGATCAAGAAGACGAAGTTCACCAAGGAAGCCCGCGACAAGGCGATGGCCGAGCTGAAGAAGCTCAAGACCATGAGCCCGATGTCGGCCGAGGCCACCGTCGTGCGCAACTACCTCGACTGGATGCTGTCGATCCCGTGGAAAAAGCGCTCGAAGGTCAAGAAGGACATCAAGCTGGCGCAGCACGTCCTCGACACCGACCATTATGGCCTGGAGAAGGTCAAGGAGCGGATCGTCGAGTATCTCGCGGTGCAGCAGCGGGTCGACAAGATGAAGGGCCCGATCCTCTGCCTCGTCGGTCCTCCGGGCGTCGGCAAGACCAGCCTCGGCAAGTCGTTGGCCAAGGCCACGGGCCGCAACTTCGTGCGGTTCTCCCTGGGCGGCGTGCGCGACGAGGCCGAGATCCGCGGCCACAGGCGGACCTATATCGGCTCGCTGCCGGGCAAGATCATCCAGAGCATGAAGAAGGCCAAGACGTCGAACCCGCTCTTCATGCTGGACGAGATCGACAAGATGGGTGCCGACTTCCGCGGTGATCCGTCCTCGGCCCTGCTCGAGGTGCTGGACCCGGAGCAGAATGCGAACTTCAACGACCACTACCTCGAGGTCGACTACGACCTTTCGGACGTGATGTTCGTCTGCACCGCCAACACGCTCCGGATGCCCCAGCCGCTCCTCGATCGGATGGAGATCATTCGGCTCGCCGGCTACACCGAGGACGAGAAGGTCGAGATCGCCAAGCGTCACCTGCTCGAGAAGCAGCGTACCTCGCACGGCCTTTCCGAGCAGGAATGGTCGATCAACGACGAGGCCCTGCTCGACCTGATCCGCTACTACACCCGCGAGGCGGGCGTGCGGAATCTCGAGCGCGAGATCGCCAATCTTTCGCGAAAGGCGATCAAGGAGATCGTCGCCGGCGAGAAGAAGCAGGTGAAGGTCACCCGCCGCAATCTCGACAAATATGCGGGTGTCCGGAAGTACCGCTACGGTGAGGCCGAGCTCGAGGATCTGGTCGGGGTCACCACGGGCCTCGCCTGGACCGAGGTGGGTGGCGAGTTGTTGACCATCGAATCGGTGCAGGTGCCGGGCAAGGGCAAGATGACGATCACCGGCAAGCTCGGCGACGTGATGCAGGAATCGGTGCAGGCGGCGAAAAGCTACGTCCGCTCGCGCTCGCGGCTCTTGGGCGTCGAGCCCTCGCGCTTCGAGACCACCGACATCCACATCCACGTGCCCGAGGGCGCCACGCCCAAGGACGGCCCCTCGGCTGGTGTCGCCATGGTGACCTCGATCGTCTCCGTGTTGACCAAGATCCCGGTCAAGGCGTCGGTCGCGATGACCGGCGAGGTGACGCTGCGCGGCCGGGTGCTGCCGATCGGCGGTTTGAAAGAGAAGCTCCTGGCAGCACTCCGTGGCGGCATCAAGACGGTCTTGATCCCCAAGGAGAACGAAAAGGACCTGGCCGAGATCCCGGACAACGTGAAGAAGGGTCTGAAGATCATCCCCGTCGCCAATGTCGACGAGGTGCTCCAGGTGGCTCTCGCTCGGGTGCCCGAGGCGCTGGCCGAGGAGGAGCCGATCAGTCCCGAGATCGCAGCCCAGGCCAAGACGACGACCGGCCAGGCCCGCCTGCCGAACTGAGCGGCGGCGCGAACGACGCGACATCGGGACGACGAGACGAGGCCCGCGCGGTTTGCCGACCGCGCGGGCCTTTGTCGTCGAGGTCGAAACCCGAGAACCCCCTCTGCTCGGCGTTGCCGCTGTCGAGCGGCGCCGCTTCTTTCTTCCATTTGCGGCTCGGCATTCTCCTGCCGGTCACTCGCTTCCCGCCGTGATCGATGCCGGATCGCCGGATGATGGAGGCAGGAGAACGAGGCGCCCCGATCTCTTGACGACCTCTCGGGTTCGGTTCGACGCATCCGGGTTCAAAGCGAGATCGCCGCGCCCATTGTCCCCGCCGGAACGACCCGCTTCACCTTCTCGGGTGGGCCGGCGCTCCTCGATCGGCATCCTCCGGCTCGAGGCCATAGCCTCCTTGCCGAAGCTGCGATCGGCGCCACGGGTCCACACGCAGTGGCGGCTGGTCGGGGCCCCGCAACCGCCCGGCAAAGCCGTGGTGTCGTTGAGACCGGCCGTGTTCGGCCTGGTCGTCGCCGCCGCGTTCGCCCGGCGGGTCTCGATGCCGATCTCCGGCCAACCGGCTCGAGCCATCCCGCCCATGCAGCCGGGCTGTCAGCGAACAGGCCTCCATCACCACGCGACCGAGCGGCAAACCCAGCCGCTTCGCGGCATGGCGCAAAGCATCTGGCGTACTCTCCGCCCGGATCTCGTTCATGATCTTCCCGGTCACAGCGAGCACACGAATCGTGGTGTCGTCACTCGAGCGCAGCGCCGCAACCGACGAGCCGATCAGCCAGCAGTATCTGTGCAGCTTCCGCGACGCGCGAGGCCGGGCCCGAAGGTGCCGCTGTCGATCATCTGCTGGAGCAAGGCCGCAGCGTCATGCCCTGCTCGAGCGGGCACAGGCTCGGTGCGGGCCGGCGGCGACTGACCGGGGGGCGGTCGATGAAGCGCGATCGACCTCGATGGGTAGCGGCCGCAGGAGACCGCCTACAGTCCTCGAGCGGCGGGCCGGTCGGTCCGCTCGCCCCGATGCGCGGTGGCGCTGCTGCCGCAGCGATCTTTGTGTGCCATGCTACACGAACCAATGGGGTCCACCTGGTCGAGCCCGGCAGCACGCGGCTCGCTGCCCACTCGAGCGGCGGCGGACAGGCGGCGCTCGATCAGCCGTCTCCGCCGCCTCGCCGTCGTTTCAATAGGCGTTGGGGTGGCTGAAGCCGACCAGGAGCGTCATCAGGATGATGCGGATGTCGAAGGCCAGGGACCAGTTCTCGATATAGTGGAGGTCGAACTGGACCCGGCGCTCCATCTTGTCGAGCGTGTCGGTCTCGCCGCGCAGGCCGTTGACCTGGGCCCAGCCGGTGATCCCGGGCTTGACCTTGTGACGCGCCAGATACTCGTCGATCAGCTTGGCGTACTGTTCGTTGTGAGCCACCGCATGCGGGCGGGGCCCGACGATCGACATCTCGCCCCGGACCACGTTGATGAACTGCGGCAGTTCGTCCAGGCTGGTCCGGCGAAGAATGCGGCCCAGAGGCGTGATCCGATCGTCGTCCTTGGTCGCTTGCGCCACCGGGCCGGCTTCGTCGCTGCAGCGCTCGACATGCATCGAGCGGAACTTGAAGACCTCGATGATCTCGTTGTTGAAGCCGTAGCGCTTCTGCTTGAAGAAGACGGGCCCAGGCGAGGTCAGCTTGATGGCGAGTGCCACCGTGAGCATCAAGGGCGCGATGGCCAAGAGGATCAGGGACGCCAGGATGCGGTCCTCGAGCGCCTTGACCACGCTGTCCCAGCCGGCGATGGGTTTTTCGAAGACATTCAGCATCGGCACGCCCGCGATATGCGAGACGCCGCGATGCGGCAGATGGAAGCCGATCACGTCGGGACAGAGGCGGATGTCGGCGGGCAGGGTTTTGAGCTTCTTCAGCCAATTCAACAGGCGTTCCTCGGCACCCCAGGGCAAGGCCACCACCACCTGATCGATGCGGTAGCGCCGGGCGAACAGGAGGAGATCGTCGACCGTGCCGAGGACCGGAAAGCCCGCGATGAAGTCCGGGATGCGGTCGCGCCGATCGTCGAACAGGCCGATGATGTTGACGTGGCGCTCTTGCATGCGGAGATGCTCGATGAACCGCCTGCCGTGCTCGCCGGCGCCGATCACCGCGATGTTCAAGGTCAGCCGCCCGGCCTGATACCAGCGCAGGATCTGCAGCCGGCCCACCGCACGGACGGCGATCAGACCGGTAAAGCCGAAGAGCAGCCAGAGAGCCACCCAGGCGCGCGATATGTCGTCCAAGAGCCCGGCGGCGAAACCCAGCATCAAGAGGCTGCCGATCACCAGCGGCCAGGCGACCAAGAGCCGCCGCGCCTGCTCGAAGAGATTGGTCAGATGCTGGAACTGGTAGAGGCCGGCGAGGTGGAAGACGTTGAGCGTGACGATGCAGCCGATGGCCAGGCTGTAGATCTTGAAGGTGTCGATGCCGAGCGTGGCGAAGCGCGCGTAATAGGCCAAGAGGCCGCTCACCAGCACGACGACGACATCGACCAGGCGCAGCGAGCCCGTGATCAGGCTCGGCGCCAGCCAATCGCCGCGCTGCGGCTTCGGCCGCTGCTCGGTATCCTTGGTCCGTTCCAGATAAAGCTGCACGATCCCTTGCCGTCCGTCCGCGGCCCGAAGGCTCCTCTGTCCGGCGACCATCGCCAGGCCAGGTGCCATCGGTTGTCGCATGCAAACCTTACCTCCGGGTTAACGCCGAAGCATTGAAAAATCGCGTATTAGTAGAAAATTGTGCGGACAGTGTCGCTGGTCAGGCGGGTTTTTGCAGTCGATGCAGGGTCATCGGCTGGGCAAAGGCTCGGCTGCCGTCGGTCCGGGGCTCGCCCAGACTCCAAAACCGCCGGTTGATCTCCGCTGTGGCGTGTCCGAGCCGATCGCGGCGTCCGGCATCGGCCCTGGTGAAGCTCTCGACCACTGCGGCGGGCGAGGTGTAGGCGACGACGGTCGAAAAGCGGGCCGCCACGACCATGCGGAGGAATCGGCGGCCGGCGCTCTCCAGCGCTCTTTGCGCCGCGGCGCGCACCAGGGTCTCGTCGTCGAGTGGTGCCAGGAGCTCGAAGAAATCACCTTCGGCCACGGGCTCGACGACGACGATCTCGCCGCCGGGCCGCAACACCCGCGCGGCTTCGGCGAGTGCCGCGACTTGCCGGGCCGGGGGAATGTGGTGCAGGCTGTTGCAGAAGAGAACGGCATCGACGCTCGAGGAGACGATCGGCAGGCGTTCGGCAGGGCTGGCGATCCAGCGGCCCGGTGGGGCCGGACGTTCGGTATCGGCGAGCGCCGCCTGGAGCAAGGCTGCATTCGGCTCGATCCCGAAGGCCTCGATGCCGTCCCGCAACAGCAGGCGGGTGACGGCGCCGGTGCCGCAGCCGATATCGACCACCCGGCGGTCGGTGGCCACTGCGGGCAGCGACAAAGCGTCGCGGAGCACGGCCTTGGTGGTCGTGATCCCGAGGTCCAGGGTGGGTGGTCGAGGTTGTTGCATGCCCTCTTGTCCGGGCAAAGGCGGGGTGCTGTCGAGCCCCTGCTCACGATTTTTTGGAGAGCAATCATTGCGTGGCACGGTCCTGGTTCTCGTGGTTCTCACCCTCTTGTTGGCGGGGGCGAGCCTCGTCGCCTATCTCAACTGGCAGGACATGGCCGAGGTCGAGATCGGTTTTCACGGCTACCTGGCCCTCGGGCTGGGTGCCGGGATCACCATCCTCCTCTGGGTCGGCTTGATGAGCCTCGTCTTCTTCAGCAGCCGGCGGGGCTATGACGACGAGGCTGGGCGCGACTGAGGCCGGTCGTCGAGGAACGCCCGGAGCAGTGCCGGGACAGTCGACCCGGGTAGGGTCGCGGGCGGCGTTGCGTCGGCGAGGGCCGCCTCGATCACCGGCGCCAGGTCCCTGGGATCGAGGCAGAGACGGATCGGCAGGCGTTCGGCCAGGCGGCGGGCGAAGGCGCGCTGGTCGTTGGCGGGGTGGTTGCGGCTCGTCGCCCCCTGGCGTGGCACCAGGATCAGCCGGCAGCGGGCACGCAGCGCATCGCCGATGAGTCCCATGCCGGCATGGCAGACGGCAACGCGGCTCGCTTCCAGGCGTTGTCGCAACGCGGCCGGCGGCAGAAACCGGGCGTGGTCGAGATGCAGCGGGACGATCGACGAGTGGCCGATCTGGGCGAAGCCCGGGATGTCGAGTGCTGCGGCGGCGCGGTCGGCGCCCAGCACCAGATCGTCGAAACCGTGCACGAAGGTGCCGACGCCGACGAAGATCACAAGAGCAGTCCCTGCGCGAGAACACCCTTCGGGAAACGCTCGAGGCGGTCCGGCCACTGGACGATGAAGAGGTCGGCGAAGGGGTAGACCAGCCGCCCGGCAAGGGTGGGCTCGGCGCTGCCTGCGGTCTCGATGAAGATCACCCGGGTGCCGAAGAGCTTGGCCAGGATCAGGATCGGCACGGCGACATCGGCACCTGTCGAGATCACGACGTCCGGCCGTTCGCGCCTGAGGATCGAGAAGCTCTGCCAGGCGTTGAGCGCGGTCCGGAAGATGGAGCGTCGGGGATGGCAGACGTGGTAGCGGCGGACGCCCGCCCAGCCGGGCCTGCCGTCGTCGCCGGGCCTGCCGTCGTCGAAAGTGACGTGGAGGACATCGGCGAAGCTGATCCCGGCCGTCGCCCGATCGAGTTCCGCCCAATGGCCGCCGGGCGAGAAGGCGAGGCAGACACGGCGCGTTTCGAGCCAGAGCGGCTCGGTCGCCGCGGTGGCCGTCATCGCAGCCACACCAGCCGGCGGTTGGCGAAGCCACGCTTGAGCCGGACCTCGCGGTCGAGGATGATGCCCAGGGGCTCGTCCTGATCGAAGCGCCGGAGAACGGCCGGGTGCTCGTAGGCGTAGAGGTCCAAAGGCAGGCCCCGGCAGGCGGCCAGAAAGCGCAGGCGCAACAGGTAGAGGTTGGTGCGCAGCCAGCCCCCGAGCCCCGGCGGGAAGATCAGCCGGAGATCGATGTCGGCGCGGGAACGCGGGGTTTCCAGCCGGGTCACGGTCGAGCCCATGAGCACGGCCTCGCTGAGCCAGCTCTGCCGCGCCACATCGTCGAGGAGGACGCTGATCGAGGCTGCGAGGCGGGCGGGATCCTGCCGGTAGCCCGGACAGTAGCGCAGCACCACCCAGAGCTGGCCGTTCAACAGGAAGTTGAGGGTGTGGCCGATGACGAGGCCGAGCGCCAGGGCGGTGAGCCCGGAGAGGCCGAGGAGACCGGCCAGCAGCCAGGCGGCGAGGCCAGCCATGAGGGCGAGCAGCAGCAGGCGAAAGCCGAGTTCCTTCGCGTCCATGCCACGCATCCCTTGCAACAGCCAGTTGATGGCCAGGATGAAAAGGCAATTGCGGCTTTCGAAGAGCCCGGCGGAAGAGGTGGCGCGGAACCGGTAGGTCTTCGCTTTGGGTTGCATCGACGGGCCCTCGCAGCGTAGAAAATCAACCTATAGTAGATTTCACGCGCGAGGTGTAGCGTGGGTTTCGGCCATCGAGCGGTTTTCGCCACGCGTGTGATGCAGGGGCTCTTGGCGCTGGCCATGGCCTCGCTAGCCTTCTCGGCGACCACCGTCGCGGCCTTGGGCATGGCCGACCTGCGCATGGTCGTCTTTTGCGGCCTCTTCGCCGCCTTGGTCTTGGGCGCGGTGCTGCTCTGTCCGCGCTTCGCCGCCCAGGATCAGGCGGCCCCGCTGGTTGCTGTCTGGCTCCTGGCGGTGCTGGCGCTGCTATCGGCGACCACCGGCCTCGGGGCGCCGGCGTCCCTGCTCGATTACAAGATCGGGTTGCCCATCCTGGCGCTGCTCATCGCCCCCAATCTGCGGGCGGCGCTCGGTCGGTTGGACCTCGCCCGTCTCGCGCTTTGGGCCGGCGGCCTCTACGTGACGGCGACGGCGACGCTCGCCTTGGCCTTGCCGTCGCTCGCGACGTTGCGCAATGTGACGAGCCACGTGCGAGTCGACATCACGGGCTCGGTGGTGCTGCACGCCGCCCTCTGCACGATCGTGGCCCTCGCCCTGGCATCGGCCTTGCCGCACGCTCGCTCGCTTTGGACGAAGCTCGGCATCGCCCTCGTGCTGGCGGCAGCCTGCTGGATGGTCATGCTGGCCGGCACCCGCAGCCCGCTCTTGACCGTCGGCCTCTTCGTCCTCCTCTGGGCCTTGGCGGGACGGCTCGGGGACCTGGCCCGGCCCCGCCTCCTGGGCACCGGCCTCCTGGCACTCCTGGCCTTCCTCGCGATGTCGTTCTGGGCCAGCGACACGATCTGGGCCAGGCTCGCCGATCTTGGCCAGGCGGATTATTCCTCCGGCCGCTGGCCCTCGATCCGCCATTGGCTGACCCTGGCCGCGGGCCAGCCCTTCGGGCTCGGCATCGGCGCCATCCGGGCGACGCTCGACGGCGGCCGGCCGATCATCGCAGCCGGGCATCTGCTCGAATGGCCGCACAACGAATTCGTGCGGTTTTTCGTCGAGGGCGGGACGCTGGGCCTGATCCTGGTCCTCCTCGTCGTCGGCGAGGCGCTGCGCCGGGCGCGGCGGCGGGCGCTGGTCACCGATGATCCGGTGGAGCGCGTGCTGCTCCTGGCGATCGCCGCCGACATGCTGGCCCAGTGCCTGCTGCAGAATTATTTCAACAGCGTCTACCACGCGACGGTGATGCTGCTGCTGCTCGGCCTGCTGGCGGCCGGGGACGAGGGAGGAAGCGCCAAGGGAGGCAGCGCCTCCCCTGGACCCCACCGTTCCTCGGGGTAGCAGCAGCGTGCGGGTCGACGCTCGACGTCAGCCCGTCCGCGTGTGCACCTGCCGGCCGGCGACATAGGTCGCAGCCACCGCCCGGTCGTCGCCCATGGTCATCAGCGCGAAGAGGCGCTCATCGAGCGTGTCGTCGTCGATCGCCTCCAGACGGTGGGCGAGGGCAGGGGTGGCGCCGGGCTCGAGCACCACGAGATCGGCATGGGCGCCCCCCTGGAGCGTGCCGATCTCGGCCTCGAGGCCCAAGGCCCGGGCATTGCCCAACGTCATGGCGTAGAAGGCCTCGAGCGCCGGCCAGCTCTGCCCCTGGAGTTGCAAGACCTTGTAGCCTTCGGCCGCGGTCCGGATCAGCGAATAGGACGTGCCGCCGCCGACATCGGTCGCGAGCGCCACGCGGACCGGGCAAGCGGCATCGCGCATCGTCCGGAGATCGAAGAGGCCGGAGCCGATGAAGAGATTGGAGGTCGGACAAAAGACCGCGACCGAGCCCGTCTCGCTCAGCCGTTGCCGTTCGGCGGCGGAGAGGTGGATGCAGTGGCCGAAGAGCGAGCGGGGGCCCAGGAGTCCTGCCCGGTCGTAGACGTCGAGGTAGTCCCTGGCCTCGGGGAAGCGTTCGGCCACGGTCTGAATCTCGGCCCGGTTCTCCGAGAGGTGGGTCTGCAGCCAGCAACCAGGGTGCTCGGCCAGGAGTGCCCCCGCGGCCTCGAGCTGCGCCCGGCTCGAGGTCACGGCGAAGCGTGGTGTCACCGCGTAGCCGATCCGCCCGCGCCCGTGCCAGCGCTCGATCAGCGCCTTGCTCTCGCGGTAGCCGCTCTCGGCCGTATCGCGCAGGCCCTCCGGCCCGTCGTCCATCATGATCTTGCCGGCGATGAGCCGCATGCCCTGGGCTTCGGCGGCACCGCAGAGGGCGTCGACCGAGTGGCCGTGGACGGTGGGGTAGACCACGGCCGCAGTCGTGCCGTTGCGGAACAACTCGGCCAAAAAGAACCGGGCGACGCTGGCGCAGTGGGCAGGGTCGGCGAAGCGGCGCTCGGCCGGGAAGGTGTAGCGGGTCAGCCAGTCGAGCAGCTGCGCCCCGTAAGAGCCGATCACCCGGGTCTGGGCGTAATGGATGTGCGTGTCGATCAGGCCCGGGAGGATCAAGGCCTCCGGATAGTGCGCGACCGCGATGTCCGGGGTGAGGACCTCGGCCGCGGGCCCGACCGCGCGGATCACCGCCCCCTCGATGACCACGGCCCCGTCCGCTATATCACGGACAGCCTCGGCGCCAGCCGTTGCCGGATCATCGGTGAACCAGACGAGGCGACCGCGCACGGCGTGGCGGGTCATCGGTAGCGCTCGAGGGCAGGCGGCATGGCATCGCTCCTGGCTGACGGCGGCATGGTGGCTCTGGCTCGCCTTTGCGGCAAGCACGCTCTAGAACGGCCGCCATGCAACCTTTTCCGCCCGATTTCCTTCTCGGCCGCCTGCTCTACCGCGACGGGCTGATCCTCGTTGTCGACAAGCCGGCCGGCCTGCCGGTGCATGCCGGGCCCAAGGGCGGGCCGAACCTCGAGGACTACGTCGACGCCTTGCGCTTCGGCCTGCCGAGCCCGCCACATCTGGCGCACCGGCTGGATCGCGACACCTCGGGCTGCCTCGTTCTCGGCCGGCACAAGAAAGCGCTCAGACGGCTCGGCAAACTGTTCGAGAGCGGCCAGGTCGAGAAGGTCTATTGGGCCGTGGTCGATGGCCGGCTGGAGAGTCCCGAGGGCCGGATCGACCAGGCCCTGCGTAAGCGTTCGACCGAGGCGCGTGGTTGGTGGATGGAGGGTGCGCCCGAAGGCGAGGGGCGGCGGGCGGTCACCGACTACAAGGTGCTGGCAGTGGGTC
The DNA here is from genome assembly GCA_011390475.1 of Geminicoccaceae bacterium. Lineage (GTDB taxonomy): Bacteria > Pseudomonadota > Alphaproteobacteria > Geminicoccales > Geminicoccaceae > SLRI01. The sequence continues at coordinate 16,145 of JAABSG010000019.1, forward strand.
GGGACTGCAGCCTCGTCGAGTGTCGGCCGCGCACCGGGCGCACCCACCAGCTCCGCGTGCATCTGGCTGGCATCGGCCACCCGATCCGCGGCGATGCGGTCTACGGCAGACCGCAGCCCGGCGAGCAACTCCTGCTCCACGCCAAGGCGCTCCGCCTGCCGCTCTACCCGACCAGGCCGCTGCTGGAGATCGAAGCCCCCGTGCCCGAGCCCTTCGCCGAAGCCGTGGCAGCGCTCGAGTCGGTGCCAAGAGCGCTGTCAGGGTGACCGGAGACGAGGAAGGCAAGGCGATCGGCGCGGAGCGGACCGAGGTCCATGAGCACCGATCTTCCGCAGCCTGACGAAGTATACGGTCGGCATGACCGCGCTCTAGCCGATCAACTCGTCCAAGAGATCGACCCGCACGAAGAGCTGGGGGTGGCCGTCCAGGGCCTCGAGCAGGCTGCGGTCCGCCGTCAGGAGCTGCAGGTTGCGCTCGACGGCGAGCGCCAGATAGAGGCAATCCTGGATCGGCCGGCCGATCTCGACCGCGATGTCGAAGGCCGGGCCCACGAGCTGGAAGTCGCCGACCCAGCTGATCGGCAAGAGCTCCAGGTCGGCTAGGGCGTCGGCGGCGCGCTCGCGGTCGATCTCGCCCCGGCGCACGCGGTAGGCCAAGATCTCGGCGCACTCGGCCGCCAGCCACTCGGGTGCCTGGAGCGCGTGACGGTCGATGGCTTGGAGCGCCTGCTCGCTGTCCGCCTCCGGCAGGAGGCATTTGAGCGCGATCGAGGGATCGATGACGAGGCTCTGCATCAGCCTTGCTCCTTCGCCTCGGGCCAGCCGGCGCGGGCTCGACGGACCAGCGACGCGCTGTCGCTGTAGGTCTCGCCGCGGCTCGGCCGGCGGCTGGCCATGGCGAGCCGGAGCCGTTCGGCGATGCCCTCGTGGGACGGCAGGACGGCGGCTTCGAGGATTTTCCTGGCCTCCTGCTCCATCGAATGGCCGGCGGCGGCGGCCCGGGTCTCGAGGCCTTGCAGGATGGCGGCATCGAGGCGGCGGATGGTGATCTGGCTCATCGTCGGCTCCGCTGAAGGGGACGAGGACGGGGGGCGTGCATGCACTCCCTTCTTAGGTGGTGGTGACCTCGGGCTCGTGCAAATCGCGGCGGACCGGCCTGCGACGGCATGGCGTCGCGGCGGTGGCCGTGGTGCGCTTGCCGATGCCGATTCCTTGTGTTAATCGCCACTCGCCTTCGTCGGATCGGCCGACCGCGTGCGAGAGCCTGCGGTGCTGGCGAGGCGAACGCAGAACATGCCATGCCGTGCAGCCATCCGGCCGACGCGGCCTTTGTGATTAGCCGGGGAAACACGAGTGCCCGCGACATCCGCCACAGCGACGGGCTTGGCTCAGCGCTACGCCACGGCCTTGTTCGATCTGGCCAAGGACGAAAAGAAGCTCGACCGGGTCGCCAGTGACCTCGGCGGGCTGGTTCGCATGATGGACGACAGCAGCGATCTCAGGCGGCTGATCGAGAGCCCGGTGATCACCCGGGCCGATCAGAGCAGAGGCATCCTCGCCATCGCCGACAAGTCCGGGCTCGATGCCTTGACCGGTCGGTTTCTCGGCGTGCTCGCCGACCATCGCCGGCTCTTCGCGCTTCCCGGCATCGCCAAGGCGTTCACCACGATGTTGGCCGCGCACAAAGGCGAGGTCGCGGCCGAAGTCGTCTCGGCCGTAGCGCTGAGCGAGGCCGACCTCGAGACCTTGAAGAAGTCGATCGCGGCCTTCGTCGGCCAGGCGGTCACCGTCGAGACCCGCGTCGATCCGGCGCTTTTGGGTGGGGTAGTCGTGCGCGTCGGCTCGCGCATGCTCGACGCCTCGCTCCGGACCAAGCTGCAGCAGCTAGAGATGGCTCTCAAGGGCCACCGGCCGGGCGTCGCCGCCCAGGCTTCGCGTTAAGAGAAGGATTGGTTGATGGACATTCGCGCCGCCGAGATTTCGTCGATCCTCAAGGATCAGATCGCCAGCTTCGGCACCGAGGCCGAAGTCGCGGAGGTCGGCCGGGTCCTCTCGGTCGGTGACGGCATCGCCCGCGCCTACGGCCTCGACGAGGTCCAGGCCGGCGAGATGGTCGAGTTCGAGGACGGCACCCGCGGCATGGCCTTGAACCTCGAGGAGGACAATGTCGGCATCGTCATTTTCGGTGACGACCGGGCGATCTCCGAGGGCACCATCGTCAAGCGCACCAAGTCGATCGTCGACACGCCCGTCGGCAAGGGGCTGCTCGGCCGCGTCGTCGATGCCCTGGGCAACCCGATCGACGGCAAGGGGGCGATCGAGGCCACCGAGCGGCGGGTCGTCGACGTCAAGGCGCCGGGCATCATGCCCAGGAAGTCGGTGCACGAGCCGATGCAGACCGGCCTCAAGGCGATCGACGCCCTGATCCCGGTCGGTCGCGGTCAGCGCGAGCTGATCATCGGCGACCGGCAGACCGGCAAGACCGCGATCGCCATCGACAGCTTCATCAACCAGAAGCCCTACAACGACGCCGCCGAGAACGACTCCGGCAAGCTCTTCTGCATCTACGTCGCCATCGGCCAGAAGCGCTCCTCGGTCGCCAAGCTGGTCAAGGTCCTGCAGGAGAATGGCGCGCTCGAGTATTCGATCGTCGTCGCCGCCACCGCCTCCGATCCCGCCCCGATGCAGTATCTCGCCCCCTACACGGCCTGCGCCATGGGCGAGTATTTCCGCGACAACGGCATGCATGCGCTGGTCGTCTACGACGACTTGACCAAGCAGGCGACCGCGTATCGGCAGATGTCGCTGCTGCTGCGCCGGCCACCCGGCCGCGAGGCCTTCCCGGGCGACGTCTTCTACCTCCACTCGCGGCTCCTCGAGCGGGCGGCCAAGCTCAACGACGACAACGGCAAGGGCTCGCTCACCGCATTGCCGATCGTCGAGACCCAGGCCAACGACGTCTCGGCCTTCATCCCGACCAACGTCATCTCGATCACCGACGGCCAGATCTTCCTCGAGACCGACCTCTTCTTCCAGGGCATCCGGCCGGCGGTGAACGTCGGCCTCTCGGTCAGCCGCGTCGGCTCGGCGGCGCAGACCAAGGCGATGAAGAAGGTGGCGGGCAAGATCAAGCTCGAGCTCGCCCAGTACCGCGAGATGGCTGCCTTCGCCCAGTTCGCCTCCGACCTCGACGCCTCGACGCAGCGGCTCCTGGCCCGCGGCGCCCGCCTCACCGAACTCTTGAAGCAGGGTGAGCGCAAGCCGATGACCATGGAAGAGCAGGTCTGCGTCATCTATGCCGGCGTGAACGGCTATCTCGACGGCGTGCCGGTCGGCAAGGTCGGCCGTTACGAAGAGGAGCTGAAAGAGGAGCTGAAGGACAAGGGCCGGGACATCATGACCGCGGTGCGCGAGACCGGTGACCTCAAGGAGGACACCGAAAAGAAGCTCCGCGAGCTGATCGGCAATTTCACCAACGCTTTCGCCTGAGGCCGGCGGAGCAGCTCGATGGCCAATCTCAAGGAACTCAAAGGGCGGATCTCGAGCGTCAAGCAGACGCAGAAGATCACCAGCGCGATGAAGCTGGTGGCCGCCTCCAAGCTGAAACGGGCGCAAGAGCAGGCGGAGGCATCGCGGCCCTTCGCCCTGCGGATGGCCGATATGCTGGCCAACCTGTCGACCGCCGTGCGCGGCCTGCCCGGCGCGCCGCCGCTCTTGGCCGGAACCGGCAAGGACGAGACGCATCTCCTGGTCGTCGCCACTTCCGACCGCGGCCTCTGCGGCGGCTTCAACAGCTCGATCGTACGCGGGGCACGGCGGCGCATCGCCGACCTGCAGAACGAAGGCAAGACGGTCAAGATCATCTGCATCGGCCGCAAGGGCCGCGACATGTTGCGCCGCGAGCATGGCAGGCTGATCATCGAGTTCATCGACGGCATCGCCGGTCAAAAGCGCATCGGCTTCAGCGACGCGCAAGCTGTCGCCCAGAAGATCCTCGACCTCTACGAGGCCGGTGAGTTCGACGTCTGCACCATCGTCTACAACAAGTTCAAATCCGCGGTGACGCAGATCATGACCTTGCAGCAGATCGTGCCGGTGCAGCCGCCCGAAGACGAGAGGGCGGACGAGCCGACGAGCGGCGAAACGGCCGTCTACGAGTTCGAGCCCGACGAGGGCGAGATCCTGGGCGAGCTGTTGCCGCGCAATCTCGCCGTGCAGATCTTCGGGGCATTGGTCGAGAATGCGGCGTCCGAGCAGGGAGCCCGGATGGCGGCGATGGACAACGCTACCCGCAATGCCGGTGAAATGATCAAGAAGCTGACGCTGCAATACAACCGCCAGCGTCAGGCACAGATCACCAAGGAACTGATCGAAATCATCTCGGGTGCGGAAGCAGCGGTCTAGCATGATCGCCGCCCGCACGCCGCTGATACTGGGAGCTGGAGCATGAACGAGGCCGTAGCCAAGGAAAACATCGCCAAGGGGCACATTACCCGTGTCACCGGCGCTGTCGTCGATGTGCAGTTCGAAGGCAAGCTGCCGCCCATCTTGAACGCGCTCCACACTCCGAACGAGGGCAAGACGCTGGTTCTCGAGGTGGCGCAGCATCTCGGTGAATCGACCGTCCGCACGATCGCCATGGACGGCACCGACGGGCTGATGCGGGGCCAGGAGGTCATCGACACCGGCGCTGCGATCACGGTGCCGGTCGGCCGCGAGACCCTCGGCCGCATCCTCAACGTCATCGGCGAGCCGGTCGACGAGGCGGGCCCGTTGGATGTCAAGATGACCGCCCCGATCCATGCCCCGGCGCCGCTCTTCGTCGACCAGTCGACCGAGGCCGAGGTGTTGGCCACGGGCATCAAGGTGGTGGACCTGCTGACCCCCTACCCGAAAGGCGGTAAGATCGGCCTCTTCGGCGGTGCCGGCGTCGGCAAGACCGTCTTGATCATGGAATTGATCAATAACATCGCCAAGGCGCATGGCGGCGTCTCGGTGTTCGCCGGCGTCGGCGAGCGGACCCGCGAAGGCAACGATCTCTACTACGAGATGGTGGATTCGGGCGTCATCAACGAGGAAGACCGCTCGAAGTCGAAGGTGTCATTGGTTTACGGCCAGATGAACGAGCCGCCCGGTGCGCGCTCCCGCGTGGCGCTGACTGGCCTCACCCAGGCCGAGTATTTCCGCGACCAGGAGGGCCAGGACGTGCTCTTCTTCGTCGACAACATCTTCCGCTTCACCCAAGCGGGCTCGGAAGTGTCGGCCCTGTTGGGCCGCATTCCGTCGGCCGTGGGTTATCAGCCGACGCTCGGCACCGACATGGGCGCCTTGCAGGAGCGGATTACCTCGACCAACAAGGGCTCGATCACCTCGGTGCAGGCCATCTACGTGCCGGCCGACGACTTGACCGACCCGGCGCCGGCCACGGCGTTCTCGCACTTGGACGCGACGACGGTGCTCAACCGCTCGATCGCCGAGCTCGGCATCTACCCGGCCGTCGACCCGCTCGACTCGACGTCGCGCATCCTCGAGCCCTCGATCGTCGGCGAAGAGCACTACCGGGTTGCCCGTGACGTCCAGGAGACGCTGCAGCGCTACAAGGCCTTGCAGGACATCATCGCCATTCTCGGCATGGACGAGCTCTCGGAAGAGGACAAGCTGGTCGTGGCCAGGGCCCGGAAGATCCAGCGCTTCCTCAGCCAGCCCTTCTTCGTCGCCGAGGTGTTCACCGGCAGCCCCGGCAAGCTCGTGCCGGTCGAGGAGACCATCAAGGGCTTCAAGGGCATCGTCGCCGGCGACTACGACGATCTGCCCGAGGCCGCCTTCTATATGGTCGGCGGCATCGACGAGGCGATCGAAAAGGCGAAGAAGCTCGCCGCCGAAGCGGCCTGAGCGCATGGCGGAAGGATCGAGCGGTAAGGTGGCCTTCGAGCTGGTCTCACCCGAGCGGGTGTTGGCGAGCCTGGAGGCCGACATGGTCGTGGTGCCGGGCGAGGAAGGCGATTTCGGCGTGCTGGCCGAACACGCGCCCTTGCTCTCGCTGGTCCGCCCCGGGATCATCGAGATCTACGAGGGCAATTCGGTCAGCCAGCGGATCTTTATCGAGGGTGGCTTCGCCGAGGTGAATCCGAAGGGGCTGATCGTTCTCGCCGAGGCGGCAGCCCCTCTATCGGAACTCTCCGCCGACACGGCCAAATCCCTCCTGCGCAACGCCGAAGACGACCTCAGCGATGCCAAGGACCCGAGCGAAGCCGAACGCGAACGGCTCGAGCAGCGGATCACCATCGCCAAGCTGCGCATCGAAGCGATCGAGACCCACGGCGCTGCATGAGAGCGGGGAGATAGCACCTCCCCGCGCCCTGCCATTCTTCGGGCCAGTCGCCAAACTCCAAATAACGGTGGGGCGTGGGGAGGATCATCCTCCCCACATCTACTGCTTTTACCTTGCCCCGAACTCGCGTCCCGCCTCGGCGAGGAGCCGCTGCACGTAAGGGGCGAAGGAGCGGTTGGTCAGCAAGCGGAACCGCGCCGGCTCGAGACAGTCGAGGATGATCTCGGCTTTGCCGAAGAGGCTGCGCGTCGCCTGGTCCGGACCAAAGGCCGCTGGGTGCAGATCGAGCGGGCAGGCGGCGGCCAGCGTGTCGCGCACGGCCTCGCCCGCGATCTCGATCGCGACCAGCCGGGCGCCGATATCGACCAGGGCGTGGTGCCGCTCGGCCAATGCCTCTCTGAGCGCGTCGCGGGTCGCCGGAACGCGCTCTTCGGTCATGAGCAGGAGATATTCGTCGGGCCCGAGCCGGATCGCCCGGCAGGCGTGGCCGTTGCTCGCCCGGTTCACCGCGTCCGGCAGGGCGAAGCCCAGGGCACGATCGGCAGCTTTCGCGACGGAAGCATCGCAGCGCAGCAGGAGCTTGCCGAGCGGCACCTCGGCCTCGATGGTCAGTCGCGCTGTCTCAACCATGCAGCCTCTTGTTCTCGGGATCGAAGAAGACGGGTGCGGTAATCTCGACCGGGATCGGGCGTTTGCCCGGCATCGGCACCCAGAGCGTCTGGCCGTGCCGGGCGTGGCCACCGGCAACCAGCGCCAGGGCGATGGGTCGGCCGGCATTCGGGCTGGCATAGGCCGAGGTGACGTGGCCGAGCATCGGCCAGGGCACCCGCCCGGTCGGCGTCGCCACCACCTGCGCGCCCTCGACGAGCACGGTCTTCTGGTCCTTGGTCAGGAGCCCGACCAGCTGCTTTCGATCACCGGCCACGAGATCGGGACGCTCGAGGCCGCGCTTGCCGATGAAATCACCCTTCTTCTTGGCCACGATCCAGTCCATGCCGAGATCGATCGGCGTGGTCGTGCCGTCGGTCTCCTGGCCCACGATGATGAAGCCCTTCTCCGCCCGCAGCACGTGCATGGTCTCCGTCCCGTAGAGCGTGACGCCCCTGGGCTCGGCAACCTCCAGAATGGCGGCCAGCACCGCAGCACCCTGATCCGCCGGTACGTTGACCTCGAAGGCCAGCTCACCGGTGAAGCTGATGCGGAAAATCCGCCCCTGCACGCCCGCGATTCGGGCCGCGCGCCAGGCCATGTGCGGGAAGGCCTCGGCTGCGAGATCGCAATCCTCGACCAAGGGTGCCAGGATCTCCCGCGCCAGCGGTCCGTTGACCGCCATGGTCGCCCACTGCTCCGTCACGGAGGTGAGGTAGACCTCCAGCTCGGGCCATTCGGTCTGCAACAGGTCCTCGAGCCAGGCCAGCACCCGGGGTGCGCCGCCCGTGGTCGTCGTCATGTGGAAATGCCGGTCGTCGAGACAGGCGGTGACCCCGTCGTCGTAGACCATGCCGTCGTCCCTGAGCATCAGCCCGTAGCGACACATGCCCGGCGCCAGCTTCGACCAGGCATTGGTGTAGACACGGTTGAGGAACGTCCGTGCGTCCCGGCCCTGCACGTCGATCTTGCCCAGGGTCGAGGCGTCGAGAATGCCGCCCGCCTCGCGCACCTGCCGGGTCTCGCGGACCACGGCGGCGTGCATGTCCTCGCCCGGCTTCGGGAAGTACCAGGCGCGTTTCCAGTTGCCGACATCCTCGAAGACCGCACCACGCGCCACGGCCAGATCGTGCATGGCTGTGCGCCGCTCGACGTCGAAGAGATCGCCCCGGCTGTGCCCCACCAGCGCGCCGAAGGTCACGGGCACATAAGGCGGGCGGAAGGTGGTGGTGCCCACCTCGGCCACCGGCTTGGCCAAGGTCTCGGCCACGATCGCCAAGGCGTTGACGTTCGAGGTCTTGCCCTGATCGGTGCCCATGCCCGTCGTGGTGAACCGCTTGACGTGCTCGATCGACCGCAAGCCCTCGGTCAAGGCGAGACCCAGATCCTTGGCCGTCACGTCGTTCTGAAAATCGACGAAAGCCTTGCCCCGGCGGTCCGAGGGGACGGCCCAGATGGGCAAGAGCGGCGTCGGCGGGGCATCGAAGCCGGAGAAGTCGCCAGCGGCGCCGCCGACCGAGCGCAGCCGCTGCTCGCGCGGCAACGACGCATCGCCCGTCACGAAGGCCGCGAGCGCGTCGTCGAAGCGGAGCCTGCCGCGGGCCTGGCTGAAGAGGCCGACATTGGGGTTCCAGCCGCCGGAGACGAGAAGCAGGTCACAAGGCTCCACCGTACCCAGATAGCCGCCGATGCCGCCCGCCTGGTCGAGTGGCGCCACTACCGCCTGGTTCACGCGCAACGGCCCCTCGGTGCCGGTCACGACGGAGCCCGCTCGAATGCGAATGCCGAGTTCCCGCGCTTCGGCGACCAGCTTGCCTTTGGGCTCGGGGCGAACATCGACGATGCAGCCGACCTCGATCCCGGCCCGGTGCAGGTCGAAGGCCGCGGCATAGGCCGTGTCGTTGTTGGTGAAGACAACAGCCCGGCTGCCGAGCCGTACGGCCCATCGATTGACGTAGGCCCGTGCGGCCGAGGCCAGCATCACGCCCGGCCGATCATTGCCCCGAAAGACCAACGGCCGCTCGAGCGCACCCGTCGCCAGCACCACCTCGCCCGCCCGCACCCGCCAGAGCCGCTGCCGCGGCAGGTCGGGGTCCGGCTCGGCCAGGTGATCGGTGACCCGCTCCAGCATGACGAGATAATTGTGGTCGTAGTAGCCCGTGCAGGTGGTGCGGGTCAGCACCCGGACCTCGGGCAGAGCTGCCAGCTCGTCCAGCCCCTCGACCGCCGCGTCGGGCAGGGCCAGCAGCCCGCCACCCAGCTCCGCCTGCTCGTCCACCAGGATCACCCGCTTACCGGAACGCCCGGCCTCGAGCGCCGCTGCAATTCCAGCCGGCCCACCACCCACCACCAGAACATCGCAATGCGCGTGGCGATGCAGATAGCGGTCCGGATCGGGCTTCGCCGGTGCGACGCCCAACCCGGCAATGGCGCGAATCCGCGGCTCGTAGACCCGCTCCCAGAACGCCTTCGGCCACATGAAGGTCTTGTAGTAGAAGCCCGCCGGAAAGAGCGGCGAGAGGACGTCGTTGAGCTGGCCCAGATCGAAGCCCAAGGACGGCCAGCGGTTCTGGCTCTCGGCCACCAGCCCGTTCTTCAGCTCGACCACCGTAGCGCGGACATTGGGCTCGGTCCTGGCCTTGGCCGGCGCGAGCTGAACCAGCGCATTGGGCTCCTCCGAGCCCGCCGTCATGATCCCCCGCGGCCGATGATACTTGAAGCTGCGCCCCACCAGATGCACGCCGTTGGCCAAGAGGGCCGAGGCCAGCGTGTCGCCCGGATGGCCCTGAAAGCTCTGGCCGTCGAAGCGAAAGCGGAGGCTCGCCGACCGGTCGATCCGGCCACCCGAGCCCAAGCGAAAAGCCTGGCTCATCGGCCAACCTCCGGCGGTGCTTCGCCCATCCGATAGACCGCCAATATCTCGTCGCTCACCGTATCCCTGGCCACATTGAACCAGCGCTGGCAGCCATGGGCATGGTTCCAGCGCTCGAAATGCACGCCCTTGGGGCTCTTGCGAACGAAGAGATAATCCCGCCAAACCTCGTCACTGGCACTCTCGGGCTCGGCTGGCCGCACGACATGCGCCTCGCCACCACAACGAAACTCGACCTCGGCCCGAGGGCCGCAATGGGGGCAGGGGATCAGAAGCATGCTGAGGACACTTGTTTCACGTACGTTCAGAAATTAGCCAACGATGGAGATCAACTACGTGATCTGGCGGCCAATCTCCATCGAGCGCTCTCTTGGGGAGACCTAAAGTCAAGAGTTGCCCATCTAACACCACATCGAAATACCAATACACATTTCCGTCGCTGTCTGGTTCATAATTCGTGATTTGTCCAATGTAGGAGACCTTCTCAACCTCAACATATACCCTAAGTGAATATTTTGAGAGTGATACAAGCTTGCTCGTTCCCATCGCGTGCTCACTCCCTCAGTGCGCAACGGCCGCGGCCGCCGCCTCGTCGATCAACCGGCCCGTCCTGAACCGATCCAGCGAGAAGGGTGCGTTGATCGGATGCGGCTCGCCGGTCGCCAGCGTGTGCGCGAAGACGTGCGCCGAGC
>JAABSG010000176.1 GCA_011390475.1 Geminicoccaceae bacterium
CCCTTCCTGGTCGCCGTCCTGGTCGCCGTCGCCCGCGACGTCGAGGACCGCCGCACCCTCGCGCTCGCCCAGAGCCTCGGCTACGGCGACATCGAAGCCCGCCTCAAGCTCCTGGCACCGCAATGGCTCGCCCGCGCGAAACTCGCGATCATCGCCGTCCTCGTCTACGGCATCGGTAATGTCGAATTGGCCCTCGTTCTGGGTCCGACGGCGCCGCCCCTCCTGCCCGTCGTCGTGCTCGACCTCCTCAGCCATCCTGACCTCACGAAAAGGCTCGATGGCGCCGCCGCCGCCCTCCTGCTGGTGGCCCTCACCGGGCTCGGCTATGTCACGTATCGGGTTGGCGCCTCACTAGCCGGCCGCGCCTTCGAGGCCTGGCTCGCCCAGGGTCCGACGCCCGACCTCACGACCTGGCTCGCCCGAACCGGCGATCTCGCCACCACCCTGCTCCTCGCCTTCCTGGCCCTGACCATCGCCGTCCTCTCCCTCTGGTCGGTAGCCGGCCCCTGGCGCTTCCCCGACCCGCTGCCCACCATTTTCCACCTCGACCTCTGGCGACGCCGCGCCTTTGTCCTCCTCGTCCACGCCGGCACGACGGCGCTGATCGCCGGCACCACGGCCCTCCTCGCCCTCGCCGTCGTCCTCCTCTGGCTCGAAACCACCGGCCGAACCGCCCTGCCAGTCTGGCTCTGGCTACCCCTCGTCGCCCCCCAGATCGCGTTCCTCTTCGGCCTCCAGGTCCTGATGCTGGTCATCGGCCTCGATCCCGGCCTCGTGCCCGTCATCCTCGCCCACCTCCTCTTCGTCCTCCCCTACACCGCATTCTTGGTCGCCGACAGCTGGGCCAACCTGGACTGCCGCTACGCCACCATGGCCCGCAGCCTCGGCCACGGCCCCTGGACCACCTTCTGGAAGATCAAGCTGCCACTCCTCAAAGCCCCCCTCGCTCTGGCCCTCGCCGTCGGCATGAGCGTCAGCGTCGCCCTCTACCTCCCCACCCTCTTCGCCGGCGGCGGCCGCATCACCACGTTCGCCACCGAAGCCGTGACCCTGGCCCAAGGCGGCGACCGCCGCCTCGCATCCGCCACCGGCATCGTCCTGGCCTTGCTCCCGCTGCTGGCCCTCCTGGCGGCTCGACGGCTCGGCAGATGACCGGCCTCGCCCTCGACTCCGTCACCATCAGGGCTGGCGACCAGACCCTGCTCGACGCCTTCGAGCTCACCGTCGCCCCGGGCGAGATCGTCACCCTCATGGGCCCCTCCGGTGCAGGCAAATCCAGCCTCCTCGCCTGGATCGCCGGCACCCTGCCGCCCGGAATCGAGGGCCACGGCCGGCTCACCCTCGACGGCCAGCGCCTCGACCACCTGCCGCCCGAACGGCGCCACCTGGGCCTCCTCCTCCAGGAACCGCTGCTCTTCCCGCACATGACCGTGGCCGGCAACCTCGTCTTCGCCATCCCCCGTCACGTGACAGGCCGGACGGCTCGAAACTCGAGAGCCGACGACGCTCTCGCCCGAGTCGGCCTCGAAGGCCTCGGCTCCCGCGACCCGCGCACCCTCTCGGGCGGCCAGAAGAGCCGGGCCGCCCTCGCTCGCTGCCTCTTGGCCGAACCCCGGGCCCTCCTCCTCGACGAGCCCTTCACCAGCCTCGATTCCGATCTCCGCCAGGAAATCCGCGACTTCGTCCTGGAGCGCGCCCGGGCGACAGGCCTGCCGGTCCTCCTCGTCACCCACGACCAAGGCGACGCCGAAGCCGCCCGAGGCCGCATCGTCCAGCCCTGGGCGCACAGCCGATCGTGAAGACCGTCACACGCTCGTCACACTTGCGTGGTCGAAGGCAACGAGCGCATGATCCCGCCACAGGGAGAAGGAGGAAAACCCATGCAGAAGAAGACCCTCGTCGCCGCGACCTTTGCCGCCGGGCTGCTCGCCACCACGTCGATCGCCCCCATCTCGAGCGCCGAAGCCAAGACGCAGATCCAGTGGTGGCACGCCATGGGTGGTGCCAACGGCGAGCGGATCGAGAAGATCGCCGCCGACTTCACCGCCAGCCAGGACGAGTACGAGGTCATCCCGAGCTTCAAGGGCTCCTACGCCGAGACCATGACGGCCGCCATCGCCGCCTTCCGCGCGGGCGAGCAGCCGCACATCGTCCAGGTCTTCGAGGTCGGCACCGCCACCATGATGGGAGCGACGGGCGCCATCTACCCCGTCCACCAGCTCATGGCCGATGCCGGCGAGCCCTTCGACCCGTCCGTCTATCTCCAGGCAGTGACCGGCTACTACACCACGGCCGACGGCGAGATGCTGTCGATGCCGTTCAACAGCTCGACCCCGGTGCTCTGGTACAACAAGGACGCCTTCGCGGCGGCCGGGCTCGACCCCGAAACCCCGCCCGCTACCTGGCCCGAGCTCGAGGAGGCAGCGCTGGCGCTGCAGGAAGCCGGCTATCCCTGCGGCTTCACCACGGCTTGGGAGAGCTGGGTCCACGTCGAGAACCTCTCGGCCTGGCACAACCAGCCGATCGGCACCCTCGCCAACGGCTTCGAGGGCCTGGGCACCGAGCTCGTCATCAACGAGACGGTGGTGGTCGACCACATCAGCAAAATGGGCGAGTGGCAGCAGTCGAAAATCTTCGACTATGGCGGCCGCACCAACCAGGCAGCGCCCAAGTTCTATAATCAGGAATGCGCCATGTACACGGAGAGCTCGGCGGGCTACGCCGGCATCTCCGCCAACGTCACCGACTTCGAGTTCGGCATCGGCATGCTGCCCTACTGGCCCGACGTCGAGGGCGCGCCGCAGAACTCGATCATCGGCGGCGCCTCGCTCTGGGTGCTGCAGGGCCACGCGGACGAGGCCTACCAGGGCGTCGCCCAGTTCTTCACCTACCTCTCCTCGCCCGAGGTCCAGGCCTGGTACCACCAGGAGACCGGTTATTTGCCGATCACCGAGGCGGCCTACGAGCTGACCCGCGAACAGGGCTTCTACGACGAGTTCCCGGGTGCGGACATCTCCGTCCGCCAGATCAACCTCAACCCGCCGACCGAGAACAGCCGCGGCCTGCGCTTCGGCAATTTCGTGCAGATCCGCGACATCATCGCCGAGGAACTGGAGCGCGTCTGGGCCGGCGACGCCTCCGCCAAGGAAGCCCTCGACGAAGCCGCCCGCCGCGGCAACGAACTGCTCCGCCAGTTCGAGCAGCAGCAGGGCTGAGGCCGTTGACCAGGGCTCGGGGGTGCTCCGGCACCCCCATCCGGGGCCTCTCCTGAACGATGGAAAAACGCGTCGTCTTCCGCCACCGCTGGCTGCCCTACGCCCTGCTCGCCCCGCAGCTCGCGATCACGATCGTCTTCTTCCTCTGGCCGGCGAGCCAGGCGCTCTGGCAGTCGATGCTGATCCAGGACGCTTTCGGCCTCTCCGTCCGCTTCGTATGGTTCGACAATTTCACCTATCTGTTCAACAGCCGCGAATACCTGAACTCGATCCGCGTCACCGCGATCTTCAGTGTCGGCGTGACGGTCCTCGGCCTCGCCGTGGCCCTGCTCCTCGCTGCCGTCGCCGACCACGTCATCAAGGGGGCGCTGGCCTACAAGACGCTGTTGATCTGGCCCTACGCCGTGGCCCCGGCCATTGCCGGCGTGCTCTGGCTCTTCCTCTTCAACCCGTCGGTCGGCATCGTCGCCTGGTGGCTGGGTGGTGCCGGGATCACCTGGAACCACCAGATCAACGGCAACCAAGCCATGCAGCTGGTCATTTTCGCTGCCGCCTGGAAGCAGATCTCCTACAACTTTCTTTTCTTCCTCGCCGGCATGCAGGCGATCCCCAGATCCCTGATCGAGGCCGCGGCGATCGACTGCGCCGGGCCGGTCAAGCGCTTCTTCACCATCATCTTCCCGCTCCTGTCGCCGACCACCTTCTTCCTGCTGGTCGTCAACATCGTCTACGCCTTCTTCGACACCTTCGGGATCATCCACGCCGTCACTCGCGGCGGCCCCGCCCAGGCCACCAACATCATGGTCTACAAGGTCTACAGCGACGGCTTCATCGGCCTCAACCTCGGCAGCTCCGCCGCCCAGTCCGTGATCCTCATGGCCATCGTCATCACCCTGACCGTTGTCCAGTTCCGCTTCATCGAACGCCGGGTGCAGTACGGATGAGGGAAGCAGGAAGGAATGCGGGGAGGCAGCGCCTCCCCGCGCCCCACCGAAACTTTGCGCCGGTGCTCGGGACAAGCGCGGTCGCCAAATCCCGAGGGGGCGCGGGGGAAATCATTTCCCCCGCATCCTTGACCTGATGGTCGAAAACCGCCCCCTCTTCATGGTCTTCGTCCATCTCACGCTGATCCTCGGCGTGCTGATCGTGGCTTTGCCGATCTACGTCACCTTCGTGGCATCCACCCAGGCCCCGGGCGACGTGCTGAGAGCCCCCATCCCGATGACCATGGGCGACCAGCTCGCCCACAACTACTCGGCCGTCCTCGGCACCGGCCTCGAGCGCGCCAGCAGCGGCCCCGTCGCACCGATGATGCTCAACTCGTTCATCATGGCCATGGGCATCGCCATCGGGAAGATCGCGATCTCGCTGCTCTCCGCCTTCGCCATCGTCTACTTCCGCTTTCCCGGCCGCATGCTGGCCTTCTGGACCATCTTCATCACTCTCATGCTCCCGGTCGAGGTCCGCATCCTGCCGACCTACGAGGTGATGGCGCAGCTCAAGCTGCTGAATACCTACACCGGCCTGATCCTCCCACTCATCGCATCCGCCACCGCCACCTTCCTCTTCCGCCAGTTCTTCATGACCGTCCCGGACGAACTGGTCGAAGCGGCCAGAGTCGACGGCGCCGGGCCGATGAAATTCTTCTGGGACATCCTCCTTCCCCTCTCGCGCACCAACATCGCCGCCCTCTTCGTCATCCTCTTCATTTACGGCTGGAATCAATACCTCTGGCCGCTGCTGATCACGACGGACGAGAGCATGTACACCATCGTCATGGCGATCCAGCGCATGGTGGTGGCCGCCGAGAACGAGCCCGAATGGCACTTCATCACCGCCGTCGCCGTCCTCGCCCTCATCCCGCCCGTCCTGGTCGTCGTTTTCATGCAACGGCTCTTCGTCAAGGGCCTCGTTGATACAGAGAAATGATTAAGAAATTGGAAAAGAAGGCGGGGAAGATGATCCTCCCCGCACCCCACCAAAATTTCGAGGGGGCGCGGGGGAAATCATTTCCCCCGCATCTTTCTCTTCCATGAACGGGTTCGAGGATGGCTGAAGTCACCGTCACCGACATCGTCAAGAACTTCGGCAAGGTCGAGGTCCTGAAGAAGGTTTCCGTCCGCATCGAGGACGGCGAGCTCCTGGTCATCCTCGGCCCCTCCGGCTGCGGCAAGTCCACGCTGCTCCGCATTATCGCAGGATTGGAGACCGCGACCTCGGGCGACGTTCATATCGGCGAGCGACTGGTCAACGACCTCGAGCCCGCCGAGCGCGACATCGCCATGGTCTTTCAGAACTACGCCCTCTACCCGCACATGAGCGTGCGGCAGAACATGGCCTACGGGCTCAAAAACCTCGGCACGCCCAAGCCCATCATCGAGCAGCGCGTCGCCGAAGCCGCGAAGATCCTGGGCCTTGCCGACCTCCTCGACAGAAAGCCCCGCCAGCTCTCCGGCGGGCAGCGCCAGCGGGTGGCCATGGGCCGGGCCATCGTACGCGAACCCAAGGCCTTCCTCTTCGACGAACCCCTCTCCAACCTCGACGCCAAGCTCCGCGTCCAGATGCGCCACGAAATCCGCGAGCTGCAGAACCGCCTGAAGACCACCGGCATCTTCGTCACCCACGACCAGGTCGAGGCCATGACCCTCGGCGACCGGCTGATGGTCCTCAACGCCGGCGTGGTCGAGCAGATCGGCGCCCCCTTCGAGGTCTACAGCCGCCCAGCCTCGCTCTTCGTCGCCGAGTTCATCGGCTCGCCCGCCATGAACCTGCTCGACGGCGACATCGACCAGGACGGCCGGAAGGTCGCCTTCGGCGGCACCCACCTCCCGCTCGGCCAGCCGCTCACGAACCACGCCGGCCGCCGGGTCCGGGTCGGGCTGCGCCCCGAGCACCTGGGCGAGGCCGTGGCCGGCAGCACCGCCACCGCAGACCCGACCCCGGGCGCCCTCGACGTCCTGATCGAGTGGATCGAGCTCCTGGGTGCCGACACCGTGGCCCACGGCCGGCTCCAGGACGGCCAGGTCGTCACCGTCCGCCTGCCCGGCGACCACCTGGTCCAGACCGGTGACCGCCTCGCCGTCGTCCTGGCCCCCGCCAACCTGCACCTCTTCGACCCACAGACCGGCACGCGGCTGGAACATACCGCCTGACGCCTTAACCAAATCTCAATCCCCGGCTGGCATGATCCCGCGCATCGAGAGTCCCCAATGCGGAGGCCCTGCCGGTCGATGGCACGACGACCACTTGCTTTCATGCTGCCGAGCGGCCTCGCCGCCCAGCTGAGCCAACCCGCCCCCGCCCGCCTGATCGCGGCCCTGGTGCTCTACGTCCTGGTCACCGTCGCCGTCTTCGGCGGCACCGCGGCCTATGTCATCGGACAGCGCCTCAGCGACCGGGACGCGCGGGAAGCCGAGCTGTTCCGTGAGCTGGAACGCCGCGAGGTCACCCGCCACGCGCTCGAATCCGCCCTGGTCGAGTTGCGTCGAACACTCGACGAGCGCGAGGCACACATCGCCACCATCGAGCGCGACCGTCACGAGCTCGACCGGGCCTTCCGACAGTCCGATGCCGAGCGCGCCGCCCTCGAAGACGAGCGCAACCTCGCCCGCGAACGCGCCCGCCTGCTCGACCGCGGCGCCCGCGAGACCGAGCTCTGGCTCGAGACCGCCCAACGCGAACGTCTCGCCATCGAGCGCGAGCGCGCCGCCCTCGAGAGCCGGCTGATCGAGGTCGACGAAGCACGAGCCCAGGCCGAACGCCGCGAGCAGGGCCTGCGCTGGCGGCTCGAGACCACGAGCACCCGCCTGGCCCAACTCGAGGCCGACCGCGCGGCCACCGCTGGCTGGCTGGCTGACTGGATCGACGGCAGGCTGGGCGCCATCGAGACCGTGCTGCACCGCACCGGCATCCAGCCCGACCGGCTCCTGGCGCGCACTGCCACCCAGACCGATACCGGACTCGGCGGCCCGCTCCTGCCACTCGTCGAACCGACGGCGGCGCCAGCCATCCTCGGCCTCGGCGCCCCGCTCGTCCACGACCTGGCGACCGACATCGACCGCCTCGAAGCCGCCGAACGGCTGCTGACAGCCGTCCCACTCGCCGCCCCTTTCGACCATTACCACCAAACCAGCCGCTTCGGCCCCCGCATCGACCCCATTACCCGTCGTCAAGCCCTGCACAACGGCCTCGACTTCGGCGCCCCCGCGGGCAGCGAAGTCCTGGCCACCGCTCCCGGCCGCGTCACCCGGGCCGGCCGCATGGGCAGCTACGGCCTCATGGTCGAAATCGACCACGGCCACGGCATCACCACCCGCTACGCCCACCTCAGCCGCACCCTCGTCCAGCCCGGCGACCACGTAACCCTGCGCACGCCTGTCGGCATCATCGGCAACACCGGCCGCAGCACCGGCCGCCACCTCCACTACGAAGTCCGCCTCGACGACACCCCCAAAGACCCCACCCGCTTCATCGCCGCCGGCCGCCAGCTGATCAACGCGCTCGGCAGTTGAAGAAAGGTGGGGAGGCAATGCCTCCCCACGCCCCTCCGTTACTTTTTCGTTGGTGCTCGCTGGTAGGGTATGGCCGAGCGACGCGCTTGACGAGCCGGTTGGTCAGCCCGAGCGGTCGGCAAGGACGGCATCAATGGCGCGATGGCCTTGGAAAATGGCCACGGATCATTGTCGCACCCCGCGCCGCCGCGGCATCGGCGTCGCCGTGACCATCGACCTCGTCATCGGCACCTAGCGCATCCATCACGGCATGAAGCTGCTCCACAACGACCGCGACTTAGCGCCCATGCCCCAGCAGCATCTCGACCTGCTCAAGGCCTGCCCCCCACGCAACACCACCCCAAAAGACCGGAGGGGCCCACGGGGAGGCGCTGCCTCCCCGTGATTCTTTCCATAAACAACGCTTATCCTGAATCATACGACTACGTACAATTCCCGGAATCATGCGTCATATACCGACTCGTTTCGGCCGAAAAACCCGCGAACGAACCCGGGTTTTGCGAACGAACCCGAGGGGGCAGGTTGACGCAGGTGCGCCCGAATTCGTGTTTGGTGTAGATCGTAAGAGCACACTTCTGAACTCCAG
>JAABSG010000177.1 GCA_011390475.1 Geminicoccaceae bacterium
GCCGTTTGGCCACCGCCTGCAGCACAGCGTCGCCGGCGCCGTGACCATAGGTATCGTTGATCGCCTTGAAGCGATCGAGATCGATCAAGAGCAGGGCCACGGCGCCACCGTGACGCTCGGCCCGCGCGATCTGCCGGTCGAGAAAATCGCGGAACAGATAGCGGTTGGCGACCCCGGTCAGCTGATCGATCTGCGCCAGCTCGACCAGCCGCCGCTCGGCACGATGCCGCTCGATGGCATAGCGGATCGAGCGGTCGAGCAGCGGTGCCGTGATCTCGTCCTTGACCAGATAATCGGTGGCGCCGACGCGCATCGCCTCGAGGTCGATCGACCGATTGCCCTGACCGGTGAGCAGAATGAAGGGTGCTCGACTGCCGAGGCTGGTGGCCTCGCGCACCAGGTCGACACCGTTTCGGGCCCCGAGCCGATAGTCGACGATGTAGACATCGTGCTTGGCTTCGGCGATCGCCGCCAAGGCTTCGTCCCAGTCGCCGAGCCAGTCCAGCTGCAGGCGACCGCGAAAGATCTCACGCAGCAGGTCTCGCGCCAGGATGAAATCATCCTCGTCGTCTTCTACCAGCAGGATACGCGGCGCCAGATCGGTGGTCGCATCGTGGCCGGACCAATTGGCGGCGCCCGGATCGTTCGTGCCGCCATCGAGGAACGACAAGTCGCGGGATGGCGGCGGCGTCGGCTCGCCGATCGAAGGGGAGCGATTGGTCGCTGTCACGCGATTGGCCGATGCCGCCGAGCCGGCGGCCGGAGCCGCGTGACAGTAGCGCAGCACGCGTTCGAGCGACGGTCCGGTCAAGTCGGCTTTGTCGATGTAGTAGGCGGCGCCGGCCTGCTGCGCCCGCATGTCGACGCTTTCGTCGCCAGCACCCGTCAGCAGGATCATGGGCACCCGGCAGCCCATCTTCCCCATGCTTTCGATGAAGGTGATGCCGCAATCGGCGCCGATCCGGTAGTCGACCAGGCAAGCACCGAAGGCCTCCGAGAGGAGGCGCCGAATGCCCTCGCTGTAGCTCTGCGCCCAGACCACTTCCATGCCGGGTCCGGCAGCCGAAGCCACCAGCTCGCCGATCAGGAGGTGGTCTTCCTCGTCGTCGTCGATCAGAAGAATGCGCTGGGCTTCTTCCGTCGGCAGCGGATCACTGGCTGTGGCGGTCACGTCGACTGGCGCCTACTGGCGATACGAGCATTCGGGCGGCAAGGCGACGATCTGGATCCAGTACTGGCAGATCACCTTGATCGCCTCGACCAGGCCTTCGAAGCTCACCGGCTTGGTGACGAACGAGCTGACGCCCAGGCCATAGGTTCGCACGATGTCCTCCTCGGCCTGCGACGTGGTCAGGACGACGACCGGAATCCGACAGAGGTCGGGGTCGGCCTTGAGCTCCTTCAGGGCCTCGCGGCCATCCTTGCGCGGCATGTTGAGGTCGAGGAGGATAATGCCGGGATAGGGGCGGCCGGCGAGGTGCGCGTAGTCCCCCTCGCGGCGCAGATAGGCCATCAGCTGCTCGCCGTCCTCGACGAATTCGACGGCGTTGACGACCCGGTTCTCCTCGAAGGCCTCTTCGATCATCATGCGATCGTCGGGATCGTCGTCGGCGACGAGAATGGTGATGGGAAAGCTGCTCATCGGTTGGCCTCGCAATCGGTTGAGGGCTGCTCGACGGGAATGTCGATGGTGAAGGTCGTGCCGACACCGGGCTCGCTGGTCACTGTCAGGGTGCCGTTGTGGCGCTCGACGATCTTGCGGCAGGTGGCGAGCCCGACCCCGGTACCTTCGTATTCGGCGCGATTGTGCAACCGCTGGAAGATGCCGAAAATGCGCTCGGCATACTTCATCTCGAAGCCGATGCCGTTGTCGGCGATCGCGATGCGGACCCGCTCGCCGGAATCGGCGCCGGCGGCGCCCGGGCGGCTGGCCGGTCCCGGAACGCAGTCGATGCTGATCACCGGGGCGAGGTCGGGCTTGCGGAACTTCAGCGCGTTGGCGACCAGATTTTGCAGGAGCTGGCGCATCTGCGTGCGATCGGCATCGATCACCGGCAGCGACGTCGCGGCGATGGTGGCGTCGCTCGTCTCGATCGCGACCTGCAGATCGCTCTTCACCTCGTCGAGCACCTCGTCGAGCCGCACCCGGTCGAAGGGCTTGGCCTTGGTGGTGATCCGCGAATAGTCGAGCAGGTCCTCGATCAAGGAGCGCATCCGGCCGACGGCGCTCTGCATCCGCTCGACATACATCCGCCCGTCATCGCCCAGCGTCTCGTGGTAGCGGCGCTTCAACCGGTCGCCGAAGGCATCGATCTTGCGCAGCGGCTCCTGCAGATCGTGCGACGCGATCGAGGCGAAGGTCTCGAGCTCGCGATTGCTGCGCGCCAGCGCCGCCTCGCGCCCCTTGAGCTCGGAGATGTCGGTGTGCAGGATGACCGTGCCGCCGTCCGCCGTGCGGTGCTCGTTGACCAGGATCCAGCGACCATCGGGCAGACGTCGCTCGGCCGTGTAGTTGGCGAGATGATGCTGGGCCAGGCGCTCGTAGAGCCTGAACTCCGGCTCGACCCCCTCGGGCAGCGGATCGATGCCGCGCTGCAGCTCGGCGCGAACGATTTCGACATAGGCCCGGCCGGCGACGATCTGGTCGGCCAGCTGCGGGTAGAGCGCGAGGAACCGGGTGTTCCAGGTGACCAGGAGGTCGTTCGGATCGTAGAGCGCGAAGGCCTGAGGGATCGATTCGATGATGGCGTCGCGCGTCCGGGCCTCGGATGCGGCAGCGGCTAGCTCGGCTTCCTTGATGCGGGTGGCATCGAGAATCACCCCGTCCCAGACCACGGCGCCATCCGGCTCGCGATGCGGCTTGGCGATGGCGTGGGTATACTTGCGCGTGCCGTCGCGGGTGATGATCGTGGCCTCGACATCCCAGAGCTCGAGCGCCTTGGATGCCGTGACCAACCGGTCCTTGAAGGTGGCATAGTATTCCGGCCCGTGGCAGTCGAAAAGAGCTTGCGGGTTGGCGATGATCTCCTGTGGACTCACACCGAACAGCTCTTCCGCGGCCTCGCTGATATAGGTGTAGCGGATATCGCCGTCGGGCTTGACGATGCGCTGATAGACGACCCCCGGAATGCTGCGCGCGATCGCCGCGAACCGCTCGTTGGCGGTCGCCAGAGCCGAACTCTTGGCGGCGCTCTGCAGGGCAAAGCGCAGGACGGCGACGAGGCTCTGCATGACCCGCTCGGTCGAGGCCAGGATCGCCGGCGCCTCGCCGAGGACGAGAAAGCGCGCCTCGATCTCGGCGTCGGTCGTGGTGATCGGCTCGTCGGCCAGCGCCACCAAGCCGTGGCGACGGGCGAGGTCGGTCAATGTCGCGCCCTCGACCAACGGCCGGTCGACAGTCTCGACGGCGGCAACGAGGGCGTCGGCCAGCGGCCCGAGCCGCCTGGACGACGCATGGCACGTCGCCACGCAACCCCGCTGCCGCCAGATGACGAGCGCGACGGCTTCGGTCGAGAAACGGGCGAACGTGTCGAGGCAGGCGGCCAGGCACGCCTCGATCGACATGCCGTTGCCCAATCGTTGCAAAAGGGCCGTCTGCGCCGCCAAGAGCGCCGCCGGTGCGCCGTCGTCGTCGATCGAGGCGGCTGGCACGGGCGCCGGAAAGAGCATGGCGGACGAGTAATCCACAGCGCGTATTGACGACGCTTCTCGCATCAATCGAAACTCCTGAAGCTCGGGGCGAGGGCCGATCGATCGACGGCCACGTCGCTTTCTCTAACTCCATCATGCGCGCAGTCCGTTAAGATTGCGTTACGCAGACACCAGTTATTCGATGGCTCGCGCGCCGGATTGCCCGGCAGAGAGGCAACGGCGGCAGGGAGGCAACGGCGGCAGGGCGGCAATGGCCGTCGGTGGGCGTCCAGCGCCTCGCCTGTCCGCCCGCGGCAGGTTCTAGCGGTCGGGCGATCCGGTCTTCGCCGCCGGCGCGGTCGGCCCCGGGGCAGGGCTGGCCGTCACCAGGCGCCGGGTCTCGGGCAGGGCGAGCTCGCCCAGATCGGCGACGACGAGGTCCGCACCGGCCTCGAGCAGCCGTTCGCCGCGGCCCTGGCGATCGACGCCGATGGTTTGCGCGAAACCGCCGGCGACGCCCGCCTCCACGCCGGCGACGGCGTCCTCGACCACCGCGGCCCGCGCCGGCGCCACGGCCAAGAGCCGCGCCGCGCGTAGCAGGATGGCGGGATCCGGCTTGCCCGGCAGGTCGAGCTCGGCCATGTCGCTGCCGTCGACCTTGACGTCGAAACGGTCGCGGACGCCGGCGCTCTCCAGCACCGCGGTCGCATTGCGGCTGGCGGAAAAGACCGCGAGACGCAGCCCGGCCCGGCGCAGCCTGGCGACGAGATCGAGGCTGCCCGGATAGGCCTGCACCCGGTTGGCCGCCAGCCAGTCGTTGAAGTAGCGGTTCTTCCGATTGCCGAGCCCGCAGATGGTCTCTTGCTCGGGCGAGTCGTCCGGGCTGCCGAAGGGCAGCTCGATGCCGCGCGACGCGAGGAAGCTCCGCACCCCGTCGTAGCGCGGCTTGCCGTCGACATAGGCCCGGTAGTCCGCGTCGTCGTCGAAGGGGCGAAAGTCGCCGTCACGCTGACCGAGCCAGTGGTCGAAGAGCTGCTTCCAGGCGGCTGCGTGGGCTTCGGCGGTATCGGTGATCACCCCGTCCATGTCGAAGAGAACGGCCTCGAGCCCTGGCTTCGAGGGCGCCACCGCGCGCTCGTCCGGCGCGTCGCTCACGGCCGCCGCCGCGCGCCGTTCACGCCGCCGCCGGCAGCGCTGCGAGGTGTGGGCTCAAAGCGCCGCATAGTCGGGCTCCTCGGTGTCGAGCACGTCGACGAGCGCCTCGAAATGGCGCCGCGCGTGATCGGCCATGCCGGCCCAGCCGGCAGCGGTTTTCGCAACCACCTCGGGCGGCAGCGACTTCAGCGGGCGGCCGGTGGAGCCGGCCAGGACCTGCAGCCGGGCGGCCCGCTCGATGTAATAGAGGGTGTTGAAGGCTTCGGCCGGGTCGGCGCCGGTGGCGATGATGCCGTGATTGGCCATGAAGAGAACGGGCTTGTCGCCCATCGCGGCCGCCAGGCGATCGCCTTCCTCGGCATTGTCGCCGAGGCCGCCATAGTGGTCGTCATAGGCGATCCGCCCGGCAAACAGTGCTGCCGTCTGGCTCACCGGCTCCAGCCTGCCACCCTCGCTGCAGGCGATCGCGGTGGCATAGGGCATATGGGTGTGCAGCACGCAGGCGGCGTTGGGGTGGCGGCGATGGATGGCGGCGTGGATGAAGAGCGCCGTGGCCTCGACCTCGCCCTCGCCCTCCAGCACCCTGCCCTCGTCGTCGACGACCAACAGGTCCCGCGCCTTCAGCCGCGACCAGTGAATCCCATAGGGATTGATGAGAAATCTATGTTTATCAACCGATAAGCTGAAATGGTTGTCGATCGCCTCGTGCAGATCGAAGCGGACAGCGAGGCGGAATGACGCAGCCAGGGCTTGCCGGCCGGCAGCGCCAGCGTTGCCCGCCGCTGCCGTCAAAGCTCGCAATGTCATGCACTTGTCTCCTTTTCTTGACCACGCCGACGAAGCCAGGGTTCGGGTTCGGGTCGATTGTCCAGCGGCGATCGCGGGAAATTGAGCGGATGCCCATGCCCTTTTCCACGTCGTTTCTATATTGGCTTTTGCGCTGCGGCAAACGCCGGACGCAGGTTAACCCAACGCCCAACGCACCCAAGTCGAGACAAGAAAAACGGTAACGTTGAACATGACGAGTTCCCCCGCCGCACGCCCCGAGCGTTTCGGGCTGCGCCGAACGATATTTGCCTTGCTCGTCCTGTCGACCATGGCTGCTGCCTTCGGCGCCTTTGCCTGGTTGATCGGCAGGGGCGGCTACACCGCTCTCGACTGGCTCATGCTGGGCTGCCTGGCGCTCACCTTGCCTTGGACGATCATCGGTTTCTGGAACGCCGTGATCGGTCTCTTCATCCTGCACACCAAGCGGGATCCCGCGGGCTACGTGACGCCGATGCTGCGCGACGGCGACGCCGAGCGGCCACTTCACGGGCGAACGGCCCTCCTGATGGCGGTGCACGACGAGAACCCCGACGCGGTGTTTCGCCACTTGCGGGCGACGGTCGAGAGCCTCGACCGGGCCGGCAGCGGCGCCGCGTTCGACGTCTTCGTGCTCAGCGACACCCGCGATCAGGCGATCGCGGCCGAGGAGGAGCAACTGTTCGAAGCCTGGCGCCGGGTCGATCTGGCACCCGAGCGCCTCCGCTACCGCCGCCGGGCGGTCAACACGGACCACAAGACCGGCAATATCTGGGAGTGGCTCGGCCAGCACGGCAAAGACTACGCCTATTTCGTCACGCTGGATGCCGACAGCCTGATGAGCGGCCGCCTGCTGACCCGGCTGGTGCGGATCATGGACCAGAACCCCGGGCTCGGCATCCTGCAGACGCTGATCGTCGGCCTGCCCTCCGCCTCGGCCTTCGCCCGCATCTTCCAGTTCGGCATGCGTCACGGCATGCGCTCCTACACCACCGGCTCGGCCTGGTGGCTCGGCGATGCCGGCCCCTACTGGGGCCACAATGCCCTGATCCGCACCGACGCCTTTATCCGCCATTGCCGCCTGCCGCATCTGCCGGGCAAGCCGCCCTTGGGTGGCCTGATCCTCAGCCACGACCAGGTCGAGGCGGCGTTGATGCGCCGCGCCGGCTACGAGGTCCGGGTGATCCCCGAGGAGGGCGGCTCGTTCGAGGTCAACCCGCCTACCCTGCCGGAGTTCATCCGCCGCGACCTGCGCTGGTGCCAGGGCAACATGCAGTACTGGCGGCTCCTGCCCGTGGGCGGGTTTCGCGCCATGGGCCGGCTGCAACTGGCGCTGGCCGTGCTGATGTACCTGGCCGGCCCGGCCTGGCTCGGCTTCATGCTGGCCGGCCTCGCCAAGGCGATGAGCATCGGCCTGGCCGGGGGTTGGAGCTCGGGCGCCCAAGCCGAGCTCGGCGACGCGGCCATCTGGTCGGATGCCGTTGTCACCCTCGGCATCGGCCTCTTCGCGATCATGATGACGGTCAACCTCACGCCCAAGCTCGCGGGGCTGATCGATGTGGCGCTTCGCCCGGAGGCGCGCCGGGCCTATGGCGGTGGTCGTGTACTGGCGACCTCGGCTGTCGCCGAATTCTTCTTCGCGCTGGTGATCGGCCCCGCGATGGCGGTGGCGCAGACGATCTTCATCGCCGGCCTGCCGTTCGGCCGGATGGTGCGCTGGGAGCCGCAACGGCGCGACGATCACAGCGTGGCGTTCAGCGACGCGGTGCGCGGCCTCTGGCCGCAATGTCTTTTGGGGCTGGTGATGCTCATCGGTTTTGCCGTCGCCATGCCGAGTGTTCTGCCCTGGACCCTGCCCGTGGTCGGTGGCCTGCTGCTCGCCATCCCGTTTGCCTGGCTCACCGCCCGGCCGTCGCTCGGCAGGGCCCTCACGCGCCTCGGCCTCTGCGCCGTGCCGGAGGAGCGCGAGGCCCCCTTGACCGTGCAACTCGCCGGCTACCGCCCCCGCGCCGACGGCACCGGCCGTGTGCTCCTGCCCGAGGTCGACCCCCGCCTGGTCGACGCCGTCATCGAGCGGGCTTGATCGACGACGACATAGGAATAATAGCAGACAACTCGGCGCACGGCAAGCCGCAGCTCGGGTTCGCTCGGCAGCTCGCGGCGCCTCGCACCACCGCTGCGTGCCCGACCCTCGCCGTCCAACTCGAGACCTGCCGGTAATCGCTTGAAGCGACGCCGTTCGTCGCGCCTCCATGCGGCAACCTGTCCCCTCGGGTTCGTTCGTAAAAGTCGGGTTCGTTCGCCCGAACGGTGGGTTCGTTCGTCGATTCGCCGGGTTCGTTCGTCGATTCCTCGGGTTCGTTCGCGGGTTTTTCGGCCCGAATGAGTCGATCCATGCGCCATCAGCAACGCTTATGGCGCACGAAACGACGTAGATTATGACAAATGAGTCGGTAGATGACGCATCCCTCGGGTTCATGGCGCATAGATCGACTCATTTCTCGGGTTATGGCGCATCAGACGAACACGGATTCGGCCGATTGTTGGTAGACCTACAGTCATCCATAAGCCTTCATTATGGGCGAAAAAGACCGGTCGGTGAGCGCGAGACCGGGGTTTTCGATCAGCCTCGGCGTTTCGGTCGAAACCGGTGCCGAGTTTCCGTCCCTGGACGGGGTATTTCGGTCGGTTGCCGGACACTGTCGTCGCACCGGCGAC
>JAABSG010000178.1 GCA_011390475.1 Geminicoccaceae bacterium
CCTTCTAGGCGATACGTGGCGGGGCACGGTCACCACCACCGGCGATCTCCTTTCTGCCGTCGGCCCTTATCTGGCGCCGGTCAGCGATGCGGCAATCCGCGGCGGGCTCGGCATCGGCCGTGGTGTCCTCGAGCTGATGGTCAGCGTGCTGGTCGCCTTCTTCATCTATCGCGACGGCGAGCATGCGGCCCATCTCCTGCACCAGTCGATTTTCACCGTGGTCGGCGAGCGTGCCAAGAAGCTGATCGAGGTGGCGGCCGGGACTGTCCGGAGTGTGGTCTACGGGGTCATCGGCACCGCCATGATCCAGGGAATCCTGCTGTTTTTCGGATTGTGGCTGGCCGGGGTGCCCGAGCCTTTCCTTTTGGCCACGGTCACCTTCATCCTCGGGCTCTTCCCGGTGGCGGGCTCGTCCCTGGTCTGGATTCCGGCTGGAATTTGGCTGCTCTACGGCGGCAATCTGGTGGCTGGCATCTTCCTGATGGCTTATGGCGCCGTGATCGTGGGCGCGGTCGACAACTTCCTGAAGCCCTATCTGATCAGCCGCGGCAGCAAGCTGCCCTTCCTCCTGGTCTTCTTCGGCATTCTGGGTGGGGTCATGACCTTCGGCATTCTCGGGCTCTTCCTCGGGCCGGTGCTGCTCGCCCTCGGCCTCGCCTTGACCCGCGAATGGCTGGAGATCCAGGCCGAGACGGCGAGCCGCATGGCGAAAGCCGACGACGAGGGGCCGTCGCTCGACCACGGCCCGCTCGTCCACCGCGACAAGTGGGAAAATTGACGCCTCGTCGCCCCGGGCCTACCAAGCCCGCGATGAACGACCGCAGCCACAGAGCAGACTAGCAAAGCATGCCCGAAAATCCCGCGCACGGCCTCGGCCTCGAGCGCCCCGATCGGTGGCCCTTTTTCCGCCGAGATCCAACGAGGGTAGTGCTCGACGTCCTCCCTGGTCACGCGCCCAAGGACCTGCCGCCGGTCCGCATCTTTCTCGGCACCGAGGAGGCGCAGTATCGGGCCGAGCGGATCTTCTTCTATTCGATCGAGCGGGTCCGCGACCCGGCCCGCGTCTACGAAATCCATCTGATGAAGAACGTGCTGGGCTTCGACCGTTCCCGCTGGCGCACCGGTTTCACCAATTACCGCTACGCGATCCCCGCGTTCGCGGGAGGTACGGGTCGGGCGATCTACAACGACGTCGATCAGATTTATCTCCAGGACCCGGCACTGTTGTTCGACCTCGAGATGGGCAATCACGGCTATCTCGCGATTTCGGCCAAGGACACCTCGGTCATGCTGATCGATTGTGCCCGGATGCTCGACATGTGGAACCGCGAGACGGCGGCCAAGCTCGGCAAGCATGCGCTGATCGACAAGCCCTCGGCGACGCCTGGGCTCTGGGGGGAGCTCGATGGCCACTGGAACGCCCGCGACCAGGAATATGTCGAGGGGCGGACCAAGTGCCTGCACTATACGGCCCTCCATCAGCAGCCCTGGCACCCCTTCCCCGAGGCCTATTCCTACCACCCCAACCCCTTGGCCTATGTCTGGTACGATCTCGAGCGGGCAGCCGACGCCGACGGCTACGAGGTCTTCTCGAGCACCGCACCCAGCCCGGATTTCACCGAGGCATTGGCCCGCGAGCGGGGCGAGGTGGAAACGCCGCCGGCGCCGGGTGGGCTCGCCGCTGCCCTGGTGCGCGATCTCGGCGTCGAGACCGTGCTGCAGGTGCACCTGCCGGGCGACCTGCCGAGAGCGTCGCTCGGTGGAGAGTTCCAGACGCAGACGCTCACGCTCGATGCCGCGAGCCAGTGGCCCGACGCTGCTGCCGACGCGGTGGTGGCGTCCAACGTGCTGGCGCACCTACCGCCGGCGGATCTGCCCTGGCTGCTGCATCGCCTGTTCGACGCCGCCGAAAAGCTCGTGCATGTCGATGCTGTGGGCATTGCCCGGCAGGGGCTCGGCAGCGCCGATTGGTGGCGGCAACGGCTGGACGAGATCGGCGCCCGCCATTCGGGCAAGAGCTGGAGCCTCACGGTCGCCGACAAGGCGGCGGCGATTCCCGGTACCGTCCGCCACTTCACCTCGCGCAGTCGGCCGAAACCCACGGCCGGCACGGCCTGGGCGCTCCTCGACGGCAAACCCGGGCATGACGACCAGGTTCGGGCCCTGGCGGCGGCATTGGGCTTCGACTGCCAGGAGATACATCTCGAGACCGGGCTCTTCGGCGCGGTGAGCGCGCCCCGGGGCAGCCTCGAAGAACCCTATCCGAACGTCGTGCTCGCCGCCGGTGCCGATGCCGCGGCCATTGCCCGTGATGTGAAGCAGAAGAGCCGGGGAGCGACGCGGGCCGTGGTGATCGGGGCGCCGGGGACCAGCTTTAGGGCGGTCGATCTCGTGGTTGCCAACCCGGCCGAGCGGCTGCCGGTGCGCCCGAATACGGTGCAGATCACCGCCCCATTGGTGCCGGTGAACGGCCCTGTGGCGCCCGCGGGCGCGCTCGATGTCGCGGTCGTCGGCCCTGCGGTTCGGCCGTTCCGGCGGACCACGGAGGATCTGGCGCGGCTCGGCCGCGTCATGAAGGACAGGGCGAAGGGGCCGCTCGCGGTGCAGTTCACGAGCGGCGTTTCGGCGGTGGAGAAGCAAGCGCTGACCGAAGCCGCGGGCGCGATCGAGGTCCTGGATGAGGCGCTGCCGCTCGACGCCGTCCTGGCCCGGGCGGCGCGATTCTATTCGACCGGTGAGGATGCGCTCACCCTGACCCGGCTCTGTGCCAGCGGCAAGCCCGTGGTGCTCGTGCCGCTCGGCTACTGGTACGACAAGATACCGGGCAGCAAACCGGTGCTCTCGGCGCTCACGCTGCTGATCGGTGGCGGGACGAGTTATCGCGGCACGCCCCATCAGCAGCACGTGCTGGGCCGGCTGATCGATCGGCTGATCGCCGCTGGTCGGTTCGCGCTGCCGACCGATCCGGCGCGGTTGCACCGGGCCCTGATCGCGCGCGGGCTGTTGCAGCCGGTGGGGCAGGACGAGCGGATGGCATCGCCGCATCCGCTCGACGATGCGGCACGGGTGGTCGAGGCGATCGAGCGGCGGTTGACGACGGAGCCTGCGGCGACGTTTTGACCCAGCGCGCCAATGGCAGGCTCTCGGTGCGGACACTGTTGATCCAGCGCCACCACGCGCCGCGAAACGCCGGGCCGGACTTGTCCTGCCCGGCACCAGCGATTAGCTGATGGGTCTGCTCGATCAATCTTTTTGCTATTGGTAGTGGACCATGCTGACGTCCTGGGGACCCTGGAGCGACAAGACCTATCTGCTCGACAAGATGAGCCTCGGTGATCTCGTCCGGGCCTTCTTCACCCATTACTCGATCCAGGCCTATCTGGTGCTGGCGGCTGCCGCCACGGCCGCCGCCCTCTATTCGATGACCAGCATCTGGCAGCCGCTCGTGGCGGCCCTGGTCACGGTCGCGGTCTATCCGTTGGCCGAGTACCTGATCCACCGCTTCCTCTTGCACTCGACCTTTCTCTTCAAGCACAAGGCCACGGCCAAGGTCTGGAAGCGGATCCACTACGACCATCACCAGAACCCGCACGACCTTTCGGTCCTCTTCGGCGCCCTTTATACGACGCTGCCGACGATTGCCCTGATCGCCTTTCCGATCGGCTGGCTGGTCGCAGGACCGGCCGGCGGCTTCGCCGCGTTCGCCGCGGCGTGCGTGGTCTTCTGCGGCTACGAGTTCATCCATTGCGTGCAGCATCTGCCGTTCACGCCGCGCTTGGCTTGGTTGCGCGATCTGAAAAAGCGACATCTCTCGCACCACTTCCACAGCGAGCAGGGCAATTTCGGTATCACCAGCAATATGTGGGATCATGTCTTCGGCACCTTCTACGCCCAGCCCAAGGATCAGCCGAAGAGTGCCACTGTGCACAATCTGGGCTACACGGGCGAGGCCAAGCAGCAATGGCCCTGGGTCGCCGAGCTTTCGGCAGACGACGACACCTACGCCATCCGCCGCCGCCGCCGCGCCGCTTGAGAGGGATCGCCACGGCTGACACGGGGTGAAGAGACGACCAACGACGGTCGCCATCCAGGCGGTTCACGATCGGGCTGACCTGAAGACGTTCATCGGCGTCACGCGGACCCTCTACGCCGGCGATCCGAATTGGGTGCAGCCGCTCACCATGGAGCGGCTGGATCATTTGAATGTGAAAAAGAACCCGTTTCTCGAGGGCATCGAGACCGCTTATTGGATGGTGCTTTTCGACGGCCAGCCCGTCGGGCGCATATCGGCCCAAGTCAACCAGGCGCATCTGGAGCGCTACGAGGACGCCACCGGCCATTTCGGCTTTCTGGAAGCCATCGACGACGAGGAGGCTTTCGGGCTCTTGATCGACACCGCCGCCACCTGGCTTCGGCTGCGCGGCATGGAGCGGATGGCGGGTCCCTTCAGCCTCTCCATCAACGACGAGACGGGAACCTTGGTCGACGGCTTCACCACGCCGCCATATTTCATGATGCCGCATGGGCAGGCGTATTATGACGCCCGGTTGCACGAGCAGGGTTTTGCCAAAGCCAAGGACCTTTTTGCCTACCGGATCGACGTTCGGGAGACCTTTGCGCCCACGGCCGCCCGGTTGGTCGAGCGCACCCGCAAGACCGGCGGGCTCGTCGTTCGACCCCTGGACATGGCCCGATACAGCGACGAGATCCGGCTCATCGTCGACATTTTCAACGATGCCTGGGCGGACAACTGGGGCTTCGTGCCGTTCCGCGAGGTCGAGGCGCTGTACCTGGCGAAATCGATCCGGCCGCTGGTCGACAGGCACTGCTTCGCCATTGCCGAGATCGACGGCGAGCCCGTGGCGATGACCGTGACCCTGCCCAATCTCAACGCCGCCATCGCGGATCTCGACGGCCGGCTCTTGCCCTTCGGCTGGGCGCGGCTCTTGTGGCGCCTGAAAGTGTCGGGCATCAAGTCGTGGCGCATGCCGCTCATGGGGCTCAGGCGTGACTGGCACGGCACGGTCAAGGGCGCTGCGGCGGCTCTGGGCGTCATCGAGGCGGTTCGCGCCTATCATGCGGGCCGTGGCGTCACCGAGGGCGAGCTCGGCTGGGTGCTGGAGGACAATGCGGCCATCCAGCGGATCATCGAGGCGGTGGGTGGCGTTCCCTACAAGACCTACAGGGTCTACGAGAAGGCGCTTTGAGATGACCACGAACGAGCTGACGGCGCTGATCCTCGCCGGCGAGCGCCCGGAGGGCGACCCGATGGCCAAGGGTGCCGGTATCGCGCTCAAGGCCCTCCTGCCGGTTGCCGGAACGCCGATGCTGACCCGGGTGATCGAGGCCCTGCGCGCAACCGACGGCATCGGCCGAATCGCCGTGAGCATTCCCGCACCCGGCGCCGTCACCGATCCCGAGATCGAAACGCTGATGACCGAGCCGACGCCGAGTCAGTCGGTTCTGGCGGCGATCGACCGGCTGCCGACCCCGCTCTTGGTGACGACCGCCGATCATGCGCTCTTGACGCCCGAGATCATCGCCCGGTTCGTTCAGGAGGCTGTTGCGGCGAGCGACGCCGATCTCGTGGCCGGCATGGTCGAGCGGGCGGTGGTCGAGGCGGTCGTGCCCGACACCAAGCGGACCTATTGGCATTTCAAGGACGGTCATTACTCGGGCGCCAATCTGTTCTATCTGAAGAACCCGCGAGCCAGGGCCGCCGTCGACTTCTGGCGCCGAGTGGAGGCCGACCGCAAGCGGCCCTGGCGTATCGTCAAGGCCTTCGGGCCGGGGCTCCTGTTGGGCTATCTCTTCGGTCGGCTCACCCTCGATCAGGCGATGCTGCAGGCCTCAGGCCGGCTCGGCTGCCGGGTCCGTGCCGTGGCGTTGCCGTTCGGCGAGGCTGCGATCGACGTCGACAAGCCGGCCGATCTCGTTCTCGTCGAGAAGCTCCTCGGCAACCGCTCCGAAGCCCGCCCTGGCTGGCGGCAAGGGCCCGTGATGCCGTGAGTCGGCTCGATCTCGCCCATCTCACCGACGTGCATCTCGGCCCCTTGCCGCAGGCGAGGGTGCGCGAGCTCTTGGGCAAGCGGGCCCTCGGCTACCTCTCCTGGCACCGGCGGCGCCACCGCGTGCATCGGATCGAGGTCCTGGATGCCCTGGCGAGCGACCTCGAAAGCGATCAGCCGGATCACATCGTGGTGACGGGGGATCTCGTCAACATCGCCCTGCCGCCGGAGTTCGAGCAGGCGGCGCGTTGGCTCGAGGCAACGGCAACGCCCGATCGGCTGACGCTGGTGCCCGGGAACCACGATGCGTATGCGGGCAAGAGCTACCGGGCCGGCTGGTCACGCTGGCACGCCTATATGCAGGGCGACGACGGGGCGTTGGCCGGCCACTTCCCGTTCGTGCGTGAGATATGGCCCGGCATTGCCCTTGTCGGTCTCTCGAGCGCGGTGCCTAGCGGCGTCGGCTTTGCGACCGGTCAGCTCGGGCCGGCCCAGATCGAGGCTCTGGACGGGGTGCTGGCCGATCTCGGCGCGCGTGGCCTTTGCCGTATTCTTCTCCTCCACCATCCGCCCTTGGGGCCCCTGATCCACCGCCGGCGGGGCCTGCGGGACGAGACGGCGTTACGCGCGGTCGTCGCTCGCCGCGGTGCCGAGCTGATCCTTTCGGGTCACCAGCACGTCTTCATGGTCGGCGACATGCCGGGACCCGAACGCCCGGTGCCGGTGCTGGTGGCACCCTCGGCATCGCTGGCCCAGGGTCCTGGCGAGATGGGCGGCTACCTCAGGCTCTCGATCGAGTCCGATGGCAAAGCTCCTAAGATCGTGGTGCAGATCCGCCGCTTCGATGCCGCCTCGGGAAGGCTCGACGTCGAGCGCACGGCGGTGCTGGGTGACGAGGCCGGGCGGATCGTCCTCCAGCCAGCCGAATGGCCGGCGGCCGAAGCCCCGGCCACCGCTACCCGCCGCGCCACCGGCTGAGCCGCATCCATGCTGGCTACCATCGACCGCTATATTCTGGGCCAAGTGCTGCGGCCGATGCTGGCGGCGATCCTGATCACACTCTTGGCATTGCTGGCCGAACGGGCGCTTAGGGTGATCGATCTGGTGCTCGGCTGGCGCGGCTCATTGACCATCGTCTTCGAAATGATGAGTTATTTGATCCCGCATTACATGGTCTTTGCGCTCCCGGCGGCGCTGTTCTTGGGCATCATGCTGGGCGTTGCCCGGATGTCGAAGGAGGGCGAGCTCGATGCGATGCGGGCGGCGGGAATCGGGCTTTGGCGGATGGCTCGACCCTCGATTCTGCTCTCGCTGGTCGTCCTCGTGCTGCACTTGATCCTGGTGAGCCACCTCCAGCCCTTCTCTCGCTACGCCTATCGGGCGGCCGCTTTTGCCGTGACCAATGCGTCGTTTCAGACACTGCTGCGCCCCGGCCAGTTCATCACCATCGGCAAGAGCACCTATCGGGTCGAGGGGTTGAGCCCCGACGGCGAGCATTTCGAGGGCATCTTTCTCTATTCCGAGGCCGAGGGTAGCGGGGCCGTGACGGTCACCGCCGCCTCGGGCCAGATCGAGAATCAGGGGGCGATGGTGCCGCTGCTCCTCCATTTGGAGAATGGTGTACAGCAGTTCGTGCCGCACCCGCCGGATGCCGTGACGGGCGAGGCGGCCAGCACCCCGCCGTTGACGCTCCGCTTCGGCAGCTTCACCTCCGATCTCTCCGGCACCGAGCCCGAGCCCTTCCGGCCGCGCGGCGAGCACGAGCGCGAGCTGACCATCCCCGAGCTGGTCGGCTATCTTCGTTGGCCCGAGGGTACGATCCCGGGCGGCATCGATTCCTGGGAGATCGAGGCGGAGCTCTCTGCCCGCCTGGTGCGCAACCTCTCGATCGCTTTCCTCCCGTTCCTGGCCTTGCCGCTGGCCCTTTCGCCGCGCCGCGCCAAGCGGTCTTACGGCTTTCTCGTCGGGGTCGTCTTGGTGATCGGCTACAATCAGGTGGTCAGCACGGGCGAATCGCTCGCCGATGACGGCCGGCTGTCGTCGTTCCTGGGCGTGTGGGTGCCGTTCCTGCTCTATGCCGGGCTCAGCACGGCGTATTTCATCCGCACCGCGCGCCGGGTGCCGGATCCGGGCAAGAGCTCGCTTCTCGGGGCCGGCATCGATGCCGTGGTGACGGCGTTCTTGAAGCGCCTGCCCTGGCGGGCCGCTGCCTGATGGTGCTCACACTCTATCTCAATCGAGTCGTCTTGCTCAGGGTGGCCGTGGCGACCATCGCGGTCATTCTCT
>JAABSG010000179.1 GCA_011390475.1 Geminicoccaceae bacterium
AACGGCAAGCAACTGGACGAGGCGGCGGCCGCCGAATTCCGCCATCCAGACTGACCTTCATGGCCCGACTGACTTTCACGGATTGATATCGATGCCAGCACAGAACGTCCTCTTCATCCTCTCCGACGAGCATCAGCGCGATATTCTCGGGTGCTATGGCGACCCTCTCGTCAAGACGCCGAACCTCGACGCGCTGGCCGCCCGGGGGACCCGCTTCACCAATGCCTATACGCCCTGCCCGATCTGCGTGCCGGCCCGGGCCGCGCTTGCAACGGGCCGCCATGTCCACGAGACCGGCCATTGGGACAACGCGCACCCCTATCACGGCGAGGTGCCGAGCTGGCACCACCGCCTGCGCGAGAGCGGCCGCAACTGCACGCTGATCGGCAAGCTGCACTTCAGGAGTGCCGACGACGACAACGGCTTCACCGAGGAGATCATGCCGCTGCACGTCTTGGACGGGCTGGGCGATCTTCTGGGCATGGTGCGCAATCCGCCGGCCCCGCGCGGCAACATGCCGGCCTTGGCCCACGAGGCCGGTCCCGGCGAATCCAGCTACACGCGCTACGACCGCAGCATCGCGGACGCTGCCGCCGACTGGCTGAGAAAGCAGGCCGCAGCGAAGAGCGACAAGCCCTGGGCGCTGTTCGTTTCCTTCGTCCTGCCGCATTTTCCGCTGATCGCGCCGGAGGATTTCTACAATCTCTACCCGCTCGACCAGGTACCGCTGCCGAAGCTCACCCGGGCCCCGGACCATCCGGTACTGCAGGCGATGCGGCAATGCATGAACTACGCCGACTATTTCGACGAGGCGACCACGCGACGCGCGATTGCCGCCTATTACGGCATGGTCTCCTTCCTCGACCACAATATCGGCCGCGTGCTGCAAGCCCTTGAAGAGACGGGCCTGGCCCAGAACACGAGCGTCATCTACACCTCCGACCACGGCGACAATCTCGGCGAACGAGACCTCTGGGGCAAATCGGTGATGTACGAGGAATCGGTCGCGGTGCCGCTCATCGTCACCGGCCAGGGCGTGCCCGAGAACGCCGTCTGCGCCACACCGGTCACCCTGCTCGACATCTTCCCCACGGTCCTGGAAGCCACCGGCACCCCCACCCATTCCGTCGATGCCGATCTCGTCGGCCACTCGCTCTACGCCATCGCCAAGGGGGCCGAGCCTGCCCGTGCGATCCTGAGCGAGTACCACGCCGCAGGCTCGATCACCGGGACCTTCATGCTGCGCCACGGGCGTTGGAAATACGTCCACTTCGCCGGCTACCGCCCGCAGCTCTTCGATCTCGAGGCGGATCCCGGCGAGACCCGCGACCTCGGCCTCGAGCCGGCCTATGCCGACACCCTCGCCGCGTGCGAGCGAGAGCTCCGCAAGATCTGCGATCCCGAGGCGGTCTCGGCCCGCGCCTTCGCCGATCAGGCAGCAAGCATCGAGGCACACGGCGGCCTGGACAAGGTCATGGCGAGGGGCGATTTCGGCTATACGCCGGCACCCGGACAAAAGCCCGCCTTTGCCTGAAGCCAGCCCCGGAACCTGTTGCACGCCTGCAGCCCGCGCCTCCGGGGCTGGTGCCCACACCGTGTCCCCGGGCGACGCAGCGCCACCCGATCGCTGCGTGCCGATCCCGGGTGGCACGGTAACCGTCGGCACCAACCGGCCGATGTTCCGCCCCGACGGCGAAGGGCCCGCACGAACCGTCCGCCTCCGTCCGTTCCTGATCGACCCCTTCGCCGTCACCAATCGCTGGTTCGCCGCCTTCGTCGATGCCACGGGCCATGTCAGCGAAGCCGAGCGTTGGGGCTGGTCCTACGTGTTCTGCAACCACCTGCCCGACCGCGGCCCGGGGCTGGACCGTCCGGAGTCGACACCTTGGTGGTGCCGGGTCGAAGGCGCCACCTGGGCCGCTCCCTTTGGCCCGGGCTCTACTTGGCAGACGATTCCGGACCACCCGGTCACCCAAGTCTCCTGGAACGACGCCGCCGCTTTCGCCGCCTGGGCCGGCGGGCGGCTGCCGAGCGAAGCCGAATGGGAGCATGCCGCCCGTGGCGGGCTGAGCCAGCCGCGCTATCCCTGGGGCGACCGGGAACCCGACGACGAGAGCTTCACCCCCTGCAACATCTGGCAGGGCGACTTCCCCGATACGGACACCGCTGCCGACGGCTTTGCCGGCACGGCGCCGGTCGATGCCATGGCCGCCAACGGCTACGGCCTCCATCACATGGTGGGCAATGTCTGGCAGTGGTGTGCCGAGCCCTTCCGGGTGCGCAGCCTGAGCCGCAGCGGCAAGGATCGCGATGCCGCCGCCAGGGCCACGGGCGAGCGGCTGATCAAGGGCGGCTCCTATCTCTGCCATCGCTCCTACTGCCACCGTTACCGCATCGCCGCCCGAAGCGGCAGTCCGGCCGACACGACCACCGGTCATGTCGGCTTCAGACTCGCCTTCGATCCGCCCAAGGCGGCCTGAAGCGATAGTGTGCCGAGGGGCTCTCAGCGCTTGGTGTTGATGCCGTGCACCCGCCGGATGAAGGCGGGGTCGGGGTAGTCGCCATCGGCGGCGGCGATGGCCGTCTCGACCTGCTCCACCGTGTTCATGCCCACGATGACCGAGGGGAAGAGGGGATCGGCCAGCGCGAACTTGACGGCGAGGCTGGTCCAGCTGTCGACCTCGCTGCCGATTTCGGCCTGGAGGCGCTGGAAGCGCTCGCGGATGTGGGCGAGGTCGGGGCCGAGCCTGGGATCGCCCGCCGGCAGCTTCGACGGGTCCTTCCACTTGTCGGTCAATAGACCCTGGCAGTAGGGGCGCATGGTGACGTAGCCCATGCCGCGCTCGCGCATGGCGTCGAAGAAGGGCACCATCTCGGTTTCGGCCAGGTTGAAGAAGGCGACCATGCCGTCGAAGGCGCCCGACTCGATGGCCGCCTCGGCGAAGGCCGGGGTGTGCGGGAAGGTGCAGAGATAGCCGACCTTGCCCTCGTCCCGTAGCTTGTCGAAGGTTTCGCGCAAGGCGGCGTTGACCGTGGGCATGGCCTCGATGCGGGCCGGATCGCCGCGCTCGTCGTAGATGATCCCCTTGTCGACGCCGCGTTGCAAATGCTGGACGATATCGATCCGTTCGGCGTGCAACTCACGCAGCGCGGTCTCGACCATGTCGCGAAACTTCTCGGGGATAAAGCGATCGTCGTCGTAGTCGGGGACGGTGGCCTTGATGATGTGCTGCAGCCGCGCACTACCGGCGTGCTTGGCCAGCACCTCACCGAGTGCATAACGGGTGCCGTACTCGTAGGAGGAGTGGATGGTGGTGACACCGTTGGCCAGTGCCGCCTCGAGCGCCGCCTTGCCCGCCTCCAGGTCGTTCTTCTGGTGCAGGCCGGGGACGAAGCGCATGGCGCCGAAGGTGATCTCGGAGAGCTCGAGGTCGGTCTTGCCGAAGCGGCGATGGCGCATGGCGGGACTCCGGAATTGAGCGTCAGGGATTGGGCAGCAGCAGGTCGGGCAGGAACATCACCCAGCCCGGGAAGTAGGTGATCAGCAAAAGGGTGATGAACAGCGGCACGTAGAACGGCATGACGGCCCGGATCACCCGCTCGAAGGGCGCCTCGGCGATGTCGGCGGCGATGTAGAGGCAGACCCCCAGGGGCGGCGTGAGCATGCCGATCATGACGTTGAAGGTCATGACGATGCCGAAATGGACGGGATCGATGCCGAGCGTGGTGATCAGCGGTTTGATGATCGGGATGGTGAGGACCAGGATGGTCGACGAGTTGAGGAACATCCCCAAGAGCAGGAACATGACGTTCAAGAGCAAGAGGATGAGCATCGTGTTGTCGGTGATGTCGAGGATCAAGAGCGTGGCGTAGGTCGGCACCCGCTCGATGGTCATGATCCAGCCGAAGATCGAGGCGCCGGCGAGGATGAACATGACGGTCGCGGTCTGCAGCGCCGTGTCGTTGAGGATGCCGGGCAGCTCGCGAAACACGATCTCGCGGTAGAAGAGCCCGAGCACGATGGCGTAGAGCACGGCGACCACGCCGGCCTCGGTGGGGGTGACGACGCCGAAGGCGATGCCGCCGAGCAAGATCAGCGGCGCCAGAAGGGTGAGAAAGGCGCGGCGGAAGGCGACCCAGACCTGGCAGAGGTTCTGCCGTGGGCGGAGCGGCATCGGCTCCTTGCCGGTGACGCCGAGATAATAGACCGTCAGCATCATGGCGAGGCCCATGACGATGCCGGGCGCCACGCCGGCCAGGAACAGTCGGCCGATCGAGGCCTCGGCGAGCACGCCGTAGATGACCAGCGTGATGCTGGGCGGGATGATCGGGCCGATAATCGCCGACGCCGCGGTGACGGCGGCGGCGAAGTGGCGGGTATAGCCCTCCTTGACCATGGCGCGGATCTCGATCAGCCCGAGCCCGGCGGTATCCGCGACAGCAGCCCCCGACATGCCGGCGAAGATCATGCTCGCCATGATGTTGACGTGGCCGAGCCCGCCCCGGATGTGGCCGACGACGGAGAGCGCGAAGTCGAAGATGCGCTGCGTGATGCCGGCCGAGTTCATGAATCGTGCGGCCATGATGAAGAAGGGCACGGCCAAAAAGGGGTAGCTGTCGAGCCCGGAGATCATCCGCTCGACCATGATGTTGAGCGGGAAGCTGCGCTCGCTGGTCAGGAGATAGGCGGTCGACGAGACGGCGAGCGCCATGCCGATCGGCATCTTGAGCGCCAGGAGCGCGAACAGGCTGACAATGAGGACGGTGAGCGCCATAGCTCAGAGCCCAGCCGTCGGGAAGCGCGGCTCGGGGTACTCGCCGCGCTGGATGTTGCGGATCTCCTCGAGGATGATCTGCGTCACGGTGAGCAGCATCGAGGCGCAGGCGAAGAAGAGCACGATGGTCAGGTAGGCCTTGGGCAGGCGGATGGCCGCACCGATCTCGATGGTCAGCTGGGCCGGCAGGACGAGCGGCGCCTGCTTGAGGATGATGACGAAGAAGACGCCCATCAGGACATGGGTGAAGATGGTGGTGACGCTGCGCCAGAATGGCCGCATCGAATCGACGAAAAAGGCGATCTCGATGTGCTTGCGCCGGCGGGTGATGGCGGCGGCGCCCAGATACGACATCCAGATATAGAGAAAGATGCCGATCTCCTCGGGCCAGGGCAGGGCCACGCCGAGGAAGTAGCGGGAGAAGACACCCCAGCCGGTGGTCAGCACCAGGACACCGGCGATCAGGCCGGCCGTGGTGACCTCGAAACGGTCGAGCACACGGCCGATCCGCGCCAGAAACGCGATCGCAAGGTCGAGCATCGAAGGGCAGCCCAGCTGGCGCCGGCGGCGGCCGTAAACGGCGCCGCCGGCGGGTGCGGTGGTCAGTCGGCGAGCGAGGCCACGTAGTCGAACAGGCCGGGGCTCCATTCGCCGGCGGCCTCGAGCTCCTGGGCAACTACCCGGGTCCGCTCCATGAACGGCCGGAGATCGACCTCGATGAACTTGGTGCCGAAGGCCTCCATGTCGGCCTTGTTCTGCGCTTCGAGCTCGTCGCGGATCTCGACGTAGTAGGCGCTGCCGTCGATCGCCGACTGCACCAGGATCTCCTGCAGCTCGGGCGTGAAGCTCTGGAAGCGCTGCTCGTTGATCACCACCGAATAGGGGTTCAAGAGGTGGTTGGTGTAGATGACGTAGTCGGCGACCTCGTAGAAGGCGTTGCCGTAGATGTTCTCGATCGGGTTCTCCATGGCATCGGCGATGCCCTGCCGGAGGGCCAGGTAGACCTCGCCGATGTCGAGCCGGACGGGCGAAGCGCCGACCGCCTCCCAGGTCTTGAGGTAGATCGGCTGGTCGGGCACCCGCACCCTGAGACCAACCAGGTCGTCGATCGAATGGACCGGCTTCTTCGACAAGAGAAGGCGCGGCGAGCGGATGCCGGTATTCGAGATCATGCGCAGATTGCGCTCCTCGACCAAGGAATCCTTCATCTCGGCGAACCGGTCGGTTGCCATGAACTTCAGCATGTGGTCGACGTCGAGGAAGCCCCAGCCGATGCTGAAGATCTTGAAGTCGGGCTGGAACTTCTCGTACCAGGAAATGCCGCCCCAATAGAGGTCGACCGTGCCCATGGTGACGTTCTCGATGGTGCTGGCGACCGAGCCCAGGGCCCCGCCCGGAAAGACGTCGATCTTGATCTGGCCGCCGCTCCGTTCCTCGACGAGCTCGGCGATCCGCTCGGCCGCCAGATGCGAGGGCGTGCCGGACGGCTCCGACATGCCCATGGTGAGCGTGATCGGCGATTGCGCCTGGGCCGGCCCAATGTCGGCCAGCGTGGCGCCGAGTGCCATGGTCACGCCGAGACCGAGTCCGAGCGCGAGATGCGTTCTGCGTTGCATCGTGGATACCCCCTGATCGCCGGCGGCCCGTTCGGCCAGCCGATCCATTGTCGCCGTCATACCACGCCGGGCCGCCGTGCAACCGACGGCGCGTGAGCGCCGAGAACCGGCTCGGGTGCCCTTGCGAGAAATGATGCGCTTGGCGGTGGTTTGAGCCGACCGTGTTGCTCGGTCAAGCCACAAAATCCGG
This sequence comes from Geminicoccaceae bacterium, assembly GCA_011390475.1. Classification (GTDB taxonomy): domain Bacteria; phylum Pseudomonadota; class Alphaproteobacteria; order Geminicoccales; family Geminicoccaceae; genus SLRI01. Next base: position 6,582 of record JAABSG010000179.1, read on the forward strand.
TGGTTGCCGCTATGTTGCGCCAGTCGACCGCCAGCGCCAGTCGCTCGAATTTCGCATTCAGAACGCGAGCTGCACCTTCATAGCCCGGCTGCGATCCGAGGCCCGCTCGAAGGCTGCAACCGCGTCGCTCATGGGAAAAACGTCGCTGACCAGCGGCTCCACATCGATCAGCCCCTTGCCCATCAGCTCGACCGCCCAGAAGAACTCGTCGTGGAAGCGAAATGTCCCGCGCAGTTCCAGCTCCTTGGCGACCAGCACGTTCATCGGCAAGGCCATCTCACCGCCGAGCCCCAGCTGGACGATGACGCCGCGCGGGCGGACGACGCGAATGGCCTCGACGAGCGCCGGTGCCGCGCCGGATGCCTCGAACGCCACGTGAAACCACCCTTTGTCGGTGGCAAAGCGATCGAGCGCCGCCGTCCCGCCGCTCACGTCGATCACCTGATCGGCCCCGGCCCGCTCGGCATGGGCGAGGCAGCCGGCGGCGATGTCCGTGGCCACGATCACCTCGGCCCCGGCCCTCCGCGCCGCGAGGATGGTGAGCACCCCGATCGGCCCGCAGCCGGTGACCAGCACGCGCTTGCCGAGCAGCGAGCCGGCCCGCGTCACCGCATGCAGGCAGACGGCGAGCGGCTCGGCCATGGCGGCCGCCGCATCGCTCACGCCCTTGGGCACCTTGGCACACTGCGCGGCCTCGGCGATCAGGACCTCGCGAAACGCGCCCTGCACATGCGGGAACGGCATGGCGGAGCCATAAAAGCGCATCCCGAGCGACTGGTTGGGCATCCCCTCCCGGGCGTAGACGTCGTCCCAGTCCGGCCGGCTGGGCGACACCGCCACCCGATCGCCGGGGGCGAGCGCGGTCACCTCGGCGCCGACGGCCACGACCTCCCCCGCCACCTCGTGGCCGAGGATCATCGGCTCTCTGAGCCTGACCGCGCCGAAGCCGCCGTGGTTGTAGTAGTGCAGATCCGAACCGCAAATGCCGCCGCGCTTCAACCGGACCGTGACTTCGCCGGGGCCCGGCTCGCCCGTTGGCCGGGATTCGACGCGCAGGTCCTTGGCGGCATGGATGACGACGGCGCGCATGGTAAGGCTCCCGGATCGCTCGGCGCGGCACCGGTCGGGCCGCGTTGACAGACCATATGTCATCGATAACAACGCGTGGCGCAACGCCGGCGACAGCGACAACAGCCCCTTTGCCCGACGCGTTGCCAGCTTTCTTGAGAGGTATCCTCGATGTCGACCCTGGAGCTCTTCGATCTCACCGGCCGCCGTGCGCTCGTCACCGGCTCGAGCAAGGGGATCGGCTTCGCCCTCGCCCGCGGCCTCGCCGGCGCCGGCGCCGAGATCGTGTTGAACGCCCGCAACGCAACGGCCCTGGCCGCCGCCGCCGCCACCCTGGAAGGCGAGGGGGCCAGCGTGCGCACCGCCTGTTTCGACGTCACCGACCATGCCGCGGTCAAGGCCGCGGTCGATGCCATCGAGGCCGATGTCGGGCCCATCGACATCCTCGTCAACAATGCCGGCATGCAGCACCGTGGCCCGCTCGAGGACTTCGCGCCCGAGGCTTTCGAGACGTTGATGCGGACCAACGTCACCAGCGTCTTCAATGTCGGTC
>JAABSG010000180.1 GCA_011390475.1 Geminicoccaceae bacterium
GCTGAAGCTGGTCTTCGCCGACGGCGGCTATCAGGGCGATCAGGCAGCCGTTGCCGCCGCCGACGAGCGGCTCAGGCTCGAAATCGTCAAGCGGCCACGTGACGCCGAGGGTTTCCATCTCCTGCCGCGACGCTGGGTCATCGAACGCACCTTCGCATGGCTCGGCCGCAACCGTCGTCTCGCCAAGGACGTCGAGACGCTGATCGAAACCAGCACCGCCATGGCCGCCGTCGCAATCGTGCAGCTGCTCCTCAGGCGACTGGCAAGGTACTGAGAATGCTCAGGGACTTCTCGGACAGGCTCTAAAATACGAAGAGACGTCATTTGCTATCGAGACCGCGATGGTTTGGATCAAGGCACTCATACGGCAGGCAGCACTTTGACAATGGCGTTGAAAGGTAAGAAAGAATCATTCCGCCCCAAGGAAAATGTCGATGGCAGCGAACATTTGTATTTGCCAGTCGTCGCGTAATGAAGATGAGCAGGGGTGCAGCTCCACCACGGCAAAAGCGCAAAATATGTCACTTACTTTGCCTAGATTAATCACGCTGCTCTTGCCAGCACCCCAAGGTCCATTGATCGCGAGCACGTAGCCGTTCGGCGCCGGCATTTTGCGAATGCCGTTGGCGATTGCCTTTGCAAACGGATCGAAGCCGTAGAGGTCTTCGGAAGGCTGGGTTAGTCGAAGCCGCGCTCCACCTCACCCATCATTTCGCCGGATCACGCCACCCTGCCACCGATACCCTAAGACGTTCGACGACTTCCTCGACCAGGCCATGCGCCCTGCCGACGAACGCGAGCGCGCCGTACCGTACGCAAGGGATGCGATGCCGAAAGGCCGGAATTGTCAGTGACGACCCAGCCGAGCGCGAACAGCGACAGCGTCGCGCCGAGTGGCTGGATGGCTCGAGCCCGCGCCGTCACCATTCTGGGCAAGGCTCGCCGACTGTGCTCAATGGTCCCTGGCGCTCCGGCTGCGAACGAGAGGTCAGGCGATGTGTCTCGGGTTCGCGGCGTCGGTGACGCTGTTCGCAGTCGGTGCGGCAGCCACCGTGATGACGGCGCGGCGCGCCGCCGGCCGTTCCGCTGGCACTCGGCTACTTCACCCTGATGGAGGGCCTTCAGGTCTGGGGGCACAGCGTCGCCGATGCCTGCGGCACGCCCGCCAACCAGGCGGTGACCCTGCTCTCCTATCTGCACATCGCCTTTCAGCCGCTGATCATCAATGCCTTTGCCCTGGAGCTGGTGCCGCAGGAGTCCAAGCGCCGTGCGCTGCCCTGGGCCTACGCCGTGGCCGGCCTGGCCACGTTCGTCATGCTGCTGCAACTCGTCCCCTGGTCCTGGGCTGGCGAGTGCCGGCCGGGTTGGACGCTGTGTGGCGCGACGCTCTGCACCACGCACGGCACTTGGCACATCGCGTGGCAGGTTCCCTATAGCGGGCTGCTGGTGCCGCTCGAGACGGCCCTCGGCACGTATTTCGGGCTACCGAGCTACGTGCTCGCCGTGTTCCTGCTGCCGCTCGCCTACGGTGCCTGGCGCTTCGTGCTCTTCCACGCGCTCGCCGGGCCGCTGCTGGCTCGCCTGTTGACCGCCGATCCGAACGAGGCGCCGGCGATCTGGTGCCTGTTCTCGATCGGCATCATCCTGATGGGCCTCAGCCCCCGGCTCAGGGCCCGGTTCAGCCGACCCGGCAGCTGGGGCAGGCCGTTGGGCGCCGCAGGCTGAACCGACGCAGGACTGATCTGGATCAATGTCCGCCGCGCCAACCATGGCAGACTGCCGCGTTGAGCAGCGGGGAGGGGACCATGTCGACCGAGAACGAGACGGCGATCCGCGAGGCGGTGGCGGTGTTTGCCAGCGAGGCGGCGCTGCAGGCGGCAATCGACGATCTGTCGAGCGCCGGTTTCGACCGGGCGGAGATCAGCCTCGTCGCCGGCGCGGCGACCGTAGAGGCTGAGCTCGGTCACCGTTATCGCAAGGTCGCCGAGCTCGAGGATGATCCGGCGGTGCCCAGAACTTTCTACGTCTCCGAGGAGTCCATTGGCGACGCCGAAGGTGCCCTGGTCGGCGGGCTCCTCTATGTCGGGGCGGTGGCGGCCGCCGGGGCCATCGTCGCGACGGGCGGCACGCTGGCGGCGGCGATCACGGCTGCGGCCCTGGCCGGCGGGACCGGCGGGCTGATCGGCGCCGCGCTCGCCAAGTTGGTCGGCGATCACCATGCGCACTACCTGCAAGAGCAACTCGATCGCGGTGGTCTATTGCTCTGGGTCCGCACCCGCGACAAGGCGCACGAACAACGCGCCACCGAGATCCTTCGCCGGCATTCGGGACACGACGTGCACCTGCACGACATCCCGGCAGGGTGACCCACCGAGGTCGGTCGACGATAGTGTCATCGGCAATCCTCGGCCCTTCTGGCGTCGGCAGTGCGGCTGGGCCTCGGGTCCCGCTGACATTATGCCGACCCCGTAATATTTTGACTCGCCCGGCTTGTAAAATAGGACCGATCCAGCTCGGCTGTTGGGAAAGAAACGATGCGCCATGCCCAGAGCCGTGCCGATTCGTACCGACATTCCGTCTGCCGAACGGCATCGTCGCGCCGAGATCGAGCCCGACGGTCGCGCATCACGGCGGATGCTCGCCCGCATGGCGATTTGGGGCGTCGGCACTCGAGAGAGCGAGCCGCGGATCGTGTCCCCGGACGCGCGGCAGGCCGGGATGGACCGGCAGAACCTCCGAGCCCGCCGCAGCCTGCTGGTCGCGTCGCCTCTGGAGATGGGGGCGGTACACCTGACCTTTGCCGGTTCGCCGGTTCAATGCGGAAGGGATCGAGGGCCTGCGCGATCGGCCGCACACCGGCCGCCCATCGCGGCTCCGCGAGAGACAGATGGCGGCCTTCAGGGCCGTCGTCTTGCGCGGGCGGGATAGCGGGAGGGACGGGCCGATCTCGTGGACGGCCAAGGATCTCTGCCGCATCGTCGAGCAACGCCAGAAGGTCGGCTACAGCGAGACCGGCATGCTGAAGATATTGAAAAGCCTCGATCTTTCCCGGCAGAAGACGCGGCCAGTGCATCCCGAGGCCGATCCACGCGCGCAGGCCGACTTCAAAAAAAAGGCCGCGGCCTGATCGCCGAGACCGCGGCGGCCCATCCCGAGGCCGCGCGCATCGAGGTCTGGTTGCAGGACGAGACCAGGATCGGCCAAACCGGCCGCAATGGCCGGCGCCGGTTTCAAAAGGGTACTCGCCCGACCGGCTCGAGGATCAGCGCCACACCGCCGTCGACCTGTTCGGCGCCGTCTGCCCGGAACGCGACGCCGCCTTCGGCCTGGTGCTGCCGATCGTCATGCCGGACGTCATGCAAACCTTCCTCGACCAGCTCAGCGGCCAGGTCGCCCCCATGCTAATCATCATGGACCGCGCCGGCTGGCATTGCGCCAACGATCTCGTCAGGTCCGACAACATCCCGGCCGTCTTGCTGCCGCCCTACTCACCCGAACTGGACGCCATCGAGCGCCCCTGGCTCTACCTCGAGGAACGCTTCCTCTCGCACCGCCTCTGGCCCGACCACGACGCCATCGTCGACGCAGTCTGCAAGTCTTGGCAGCGGGTCACGAGCGATACCGGTAGGATCAAGTCCCTCTGCTCGATGGAATGGGAAAAAGCGCTCAGAAATTCGTGGGGTCGGTATCATGCGGGATTTTCATCGCTCGATGCAGGTCGCGAAAAATGCCGGCTTCAGTCGTCGCCGTTGTTCGACGGAAGAGGAAGTCGGCGCCCGCTTTTTTCTGACCCGGGCAATATGGACGATGTCGCGGCCACTGCTGCGATTGGCCGCTTGCGCAGCGCACGCACGGCGCCTGCCGAGGCTGTCGCTTTCACCCGGGACGACCCGCCGACACTGCTCGGTGAACGTCCAATTCTGGTCGAAATCGCAGCGTTGGCGAGCGGCTTCAGCCACTCACTCGGCTCGGGCGCGACCCTCCGCCGAGGCGCATTGACCGGCGACGTGCGCAGTGTGCGGCTCAGGCCAGCACCTTCCCCGGATCGAGCCGGCACCTTCCCCGGATCGAGAATGCCCCTCGGATCCAAGGCCGCCTCGAGCCGCCGGATCAGCGCGATCTCGGCCTCCGGTCGACAGTGCCCGAGGAACGGCGCCTCGAGCGTACCGCGGCCGTGCTCGGGCGGTGGCGGCGAGGTCGATCACGCGGACCCTGGTGCCAGCGGCGGCCGAGGCCTCGATCAAGCGCTGGACCGAACGATTGGCCAGGGCGCCCATGACATCGGCAAGGCTCGGTGGCGCTGTCGCAGCCGGTGTCTGGTCGGCTTCGGGCGGGCCGGGAGCGGTTTGGTCGGGCGATCGCCCGTGTATCGAGAAACCGCCTCGGCTGCCGTGGCCGGATGGCACGACGGTCCGGCCGGCGGTTGTTGCGGCGTCGCGCGACGCGTGCCCTGTGGTGCGGCAGCTATGCGACAGGCGGCCACGGACGCAGTGCCAGCGGGCGTCGGCCAATCGCCTTCCGATGTCTGACCACTTATATTTCCACGACGTCGTTCGAGTTCTACAGACAGCGGTGTCATGGGTTGGGCTGGCCAGTCCGCGAGCACCACACTTTTCGGAGATACCACCATGGCCCAGGCAGCCGCGCGCATGCCGGCCGAGCTTTCGGCCGATGATCTCTTCGACTACGCCAGGCTCGAGGCGACACCGCTCAGGACCGATCCCTACGACCACGTGCTGGTCGAGGATTTCGTCACCGCAGCGGCGAAGCCGATGCTGATCCGCGATTATCCCGAGATCACCGGCCCCGGCAATGTCGAGCCCGGCCAGGTGCCGCAGGGACCCGCCTTCGATCTCTTGCTCGAGGAGTTGACCGGCAGCCGCTTTCGTGACGCGATCGGCGCCAAGTTCGGGCTCGACCTCAGCCGAACCGAGCCGACCATCGGCCTGCGGTCCCTGGCCGAGGCGACCGACGGGCGCATCCATCACGATCATCGCTCCAAGCGCGTGACCCTCCTGCTCTATTTCAACGAAAGCTGGGACGCGCCGGGCGGCAAGCTGCGGATTTGCCGGAACGAGAACGACATCGAAGACTATACTACCGAGGTCGAGCCATTGTCGGGCACGCTCATCGCCTTTCACAACACGCCGACCTCCTGGCACGGCCACAAGCAGCATGTCGGCGTGCGCCGGATGCTGCAGCTGAGCTTTCGCGACATGAGCGGTATGGTCGGCATCGAGCGCAAGATCTCGAAGCTGACCAAACCGATCCGGCGCATTCTGAACATGAGCTGAAGGCAGGTCGAACGTGATGGGGCGAAGGTGCGGGCAGGCTCAAGGGGTCATCGCCTCGCCCAACTCGCCGCTGAGCCAGCTCCAAAGGCCGCTGGCGGAGTCGCCGAAAAAGCTGAAGCTGGCGATCGCGATCAGCGCCATCAGGCCGCCCAGGATGGCGTACTCGACGGCAACCGCAGCCTGCCGATCGGCGATGACGTCCTGGGCCAGCCGTGTGTTGGGCGGCTTGTCCAGTGGCTCGACGCCCGGCAGCTGTGACATGCGCGTGGATCCTCGGCGAAACCCTATCTCTGCGCATCTTAGCCCAAGTACCTTAAGGATCCGTTAAAGGGCTGAACGGCGGCCGGCCGGCTCGAGCGGCGGCGCTTGCGGCCGTGGCGCCTCCGCCGGCGGGGCCAGTAGCGCCGGCCCGGCGTCGTCCTGGTGCATGGTCTCGCTCAGCCGCCGGCGCCAGGCGCGGGCGCCAGGCTCGCCGTTGTAGAGCCCGAGCACGTGGCGGGCGACGGCGCGCACCGGCGTGCCTTCGGCTGCGGCCTTCGTCGTATAGTCGCGCATCGCGGCCAGCACGTCCCGGCGATCCGGATCGGCGAAGCCCGGGTCCTGCAGCGCCCGGGTGAAGGCCGGCAGGCGATACGGGTCCTGGTAGGCTACCCGGCCGATCATGATGCCGTCGACCGCCCGAACTGCCGCTGCCGCCCTCTCCGGCTCGGTGATGCCGCCGTTGAGGACGATGGTCAGGTCGGGCCGTCGCTGCTTCAGGCGGCCGACCCGCCCGTGGTTCAAGGGCGGCACTTCCCGGTTTTCCTTGGGGCTGAGGCCAGAGAGCCAGGCCTTGCGGGCATGGACGATGAAGACGACGCAGCCGGCTGCGGCCACCTGGTCGACGAAGCGATCGAGGAAGGCCTCCTCGTCGCTGTCGTCGATGCCGATCCGGCACTTGACCGTGACCGGCTTCGTGGTTGCCGCCTGCATCGCCGCCACGCAATCGGCCACGCGCGCGGGCTCGGCCATCAGGCACGCGCCGAACCGGCCGCTTTGCACGCGATCCGAGGGGCAGCCGCAATTGAGGTTGATCTCGGCATAGGGCCAAGCTTCGGCGATCGCCGTTGCGGCTGCCAGGTCATCGGGCTCGCTGCCGCCGAGTTGTAGTGCCACCGGGCTCTCGCCCGGATCGAACGCCAGGAACCGCGCCGGGTCGTTGTGCAGGATGGCACCCGTCGTCACCATCTCGGTGTAGAGCAGAGCCTCGGGCGCCAAGAGGCGGTGGAAGAACCGGCAATGCCGGTCCGTCCAGTCCATCATGGGGGCGATGGACAGGCGGCGGTCGAGCGGGGCAGGCTGTGTGACGAGCAAGGCGGGGGCCGGATGATTGAACAGACACGGCCCTGCATATGGGAGTGCCAGGGCCCGGGTCGACCGTCAGGTTTTCGAATTGCCGCCGGATTGGCCGTTGTCCCGCTTGGAGGCCTGGTCCTTCGGCTTCATCTGCTTCTTCAGCGCCCGCAGTTGCCAGATGCCGAAGGCCAGCACGCCGCCGAAGATGAGGACCACCTCGATCAGGATGACCGGGAGATTGCTCAAGCCTGGGCTTCGCGGTAGGGGCGGCGGCCCTGCCTGCGGGCTTCGGCGACGAACATCAGCTCGATCATCCGGCCGAAGCGGCGGCCGAGATCCCACCAGGGGATTTCGGCGCGCCAAGTGACCGGGGCGTTCGTCACGGCGTCGATCAGGAATTGGGCGGCGGGCAGCGCTTGCGCCGGCTCGCTCTGGCCCAGAAAGGGGGCTTCGATGAAGGCACGACCGACGAGCCCGATCTTGCGGCGGCCGGGCACCACCGCGCGGCGGCTGAGCGAATCGTAGCCACCGCGGGCGACCTCGCGGCCGATTTCGGCATAGAGTCGGCCGGCGGCCCGCATCGCGGGGCGGCAGCCGAGCGGTAGTTCGGCGATGCCCGGGGTCGAGCGGGCGTAGAGCTCGTCCGCGGCCTCGAGCAGGCGCTCGATCACGATGGCCAGGCGGTGGTCGAAGGTGGGGTTTCGGCTCCAGGCATCGGGGTCGATGCCCTCGGCCAGGAGCCACTTGCGCGGGAGGTAGAGCCGGCCGTTGGCCGCGTCCTCGCCGACATCGCGGGCGATATTGGTGAGCTGCATGGCAATGCCGAGATCGGTGGCGCGGGCCAGCGTCCTGGGCTCGCGGACGCCCATGATCAGCGTCATCATGGCACCCACGGTGCCGGCGACGCGCGTCGCATAGGCCTCGAGGTCGGCCAAATCGTGGTAGAGCCGCCCTTCGGCGTCCCAGCGAAGCCCCTCGAGCAGGGCCTCGGGCAGCCGCCGCGGGATGGCGAAGCGCTCGACGACGCGGGTGAAGGCGCGATCGGCGGCGTTGTCGACCGGCTTGCCGGCGTAGACGGCGTCGAGCCGGGCCTCGAGACGGGCCAGGGCGGCGAGCCGGTCATGACCGAGATCGACGGCGTCGTCGGCGAGCCGGCAGAAGGCGTAGAGGGCATAGGCCGGATCGCGGACCTTGGCGGTCAGGAGGAGGGAGGCGGCGAAGAAGCTCTTGGAGCCGACCTTGATCATCGCCCGGCATCGGGCGAGGTCGGCACGTTCGTTGCGGTACGGCTCAGCCACGGCCCGCCTCCTTTGGTTGGGCGACGTCGTCGCCGTGCGGGACGACGGTATCGAGAACGCGGGCGGAGGAGAGGACGCCGGGCAGGCCGGCGCCGGGGTGCGTGCCGGCACCGACGAGGTAGAGACCCTCGATGTCCTCGCTCTTGTTGTGCGGGCGGAACCAGGCGCTCTGCGTGAGCACCGGCTCGACGCCGAAGGCCGCACCCTTGTAGGAGGAGAGGCGGTGCTCGAAATCGTCGGGGGTCAGCATG
>JAABSG010000181.1 GCA_011390475.1 Geminicoccaceae bacterium
GCTGGCGGCGATCGGCAGCGGGCCGATCACAACGGAGATCCTGCCGGCGCCGGCATTCTACTTGGCCGAGGACGACCACCAGCAATATCTGGCCAAGAACCCCTGGGGCTATTGCGGGTTGCGCGGTACCGGTGTCGCCTGCCCTTTGCCGACGAAGATGGACACGACCACGGAGCCGATGACGGCCGCTTGATGGGCTGGTAAACCGCTCCGGAAAGCGCCACCGGAGACCTGTGCCCATGTCCATCGTCCAGCAACTGCTCGCCGCCAGGATCGATCAGGCGCTCGGCCGCGAGCCGGCCGAGCTCGTCGTCAAGAATGCCCGGCTCTTGAACACCGCGACCGGGCGGATCGAGGGGCCGATGGACATCGCCATCGCTGGCGACACGGTGGTCGGTACGCACGGCGTCTACGAGGGGCAGCGCGAGATCGACGCCAGGGGCCGGGTGGTGGCGCCGGGCTTCATCGATTGTCACGTGCATGTCGAAAGCTCGATGGTGCTGCCGGCTGAGTTCGAACGGGGCGTGCTGCCCTGCGGGACGACGACGGCGATCTGCGACCCGCACGAGATCGCCAATGTCGTTGGCCTGGATGGCATCCGCTACTTCATCGAGGCGAGCCGCCAACTCGCTATGACGCTCCGGGTCAATCTCAGCTCCTGCGTGCCGGCAACCGCGCTCGAGACAGCGGGAGCAAGGCTCGAGGCCGATGATCTCGAGCCGTTGATGGACGACCCGGCCGTGGTGGGGCTCGCCGAGCTGATGAACTTTCCGGGCGTCATCCACAAAGATCCCGGCATGCTGGCCAAGCTCGAGCGCTTCTTCGGCCGGCATATCGATGGTCACAGCCCGCTTTTGGGCGGCTCCGAGCTCAACGCCTATCTCTCGGTCGGGGTATCCACCGAGCACGAGTGCACCAGCCTAGAGGAGGCGGAAGAGAAGCTCGCCAAGGGCATGCACATCCTGCTGCGCGAGGGCTCGATCGCCAAGAACGTAACGACCCTGGCGCCGCTCTTGAGCGAGAACACGTGGATGCGCTGCGGCTTCTGCACCGATGACCGCAATCCTTTGGAGATCCGCGAGGAGGGCCATATCGACCATGCCATGCGGCTCGCGATTCGCGCCGGGTCGCCGGTACTCGCTGTCTACCGGGCGGCGACGCTGGGGGCGGCCATGGCGTTCGGGCTCGCCGATCGCGGCATCATCGCCCCCGGCAAGCGGGCTGATCTCGTCATCCTCGACGATTTGAACGAGGTGCGCGTGGCCCAGGTCGTCGTCTGCGGTCGGCCGGCCACCGAAGCGTTGGCCTCGCCCCGCGAACATCCAGTGCCGCCCGGCTACGGTAGTGTTCAGCGGGCCACGGTGACGGCCGGCGATTTCGCCTCTGACGGCAGCAGGCTTGTGCCGGTGATCGGTGCCCTGCCCTTCTCGCTGCTGACCGAACATCTCGACGGGGTGCCGGACGACGACCCCGAGATCGCCCGGCTCTGCGTACTCGAGCGTCACGGCGTGAACGGCAATATCGGCCGTGGCTGGGTCAAGGGCTTCGGCCGTGTCCGGGGCGCGATCGCGACCTCGATCGGCCACGACAGCCACAACCTGATCACCGTGGGCGACAACCCGGACGACATGGCCAAAGCCTGCAATCACCTGATCGCAATCCAGGGTGGGGCGGTGGTGGTCGCCAGTGGCAAGGTCCTGGCCGATCTGCCGCTGCCGGTGGCCGGGCTGATGTCGGATCAGACCCTCGCCTTCGTCGACGAGCGGCTAGTGAAGCTCCGCGCCGAGGCCAAAAAGATCGGCTGCACGCTCGAGGAGCCGCTGCTGCAGCTGGCCTTTCTGCCGCTGCCGGTGATCCCGCATCTCAAGCTCACCGATCGGGGCTATGTGGCGGCGGGGCCCGAGGGCCTGCGGATTTTGACGTGATGACCGTCGCCGACGCCGCGGTGACGATGACCGGCGCGGCTCGAGGTTTGGGGATATCGATGCACAGAAGCGCGCTGGTAGCGGCGGCCTTGCTCGTCACCGCCTGCACCACGCCGGGCCCGCGTGACTACCCGCTCGCCGTCCAGCTCGCCGATCTGCGTTTCGCCGAGGCGGGGCTGCTCGAGCAGTCGATCGGCCTCGATCTGCGTTTCACCAACCCCAACCCGGAACCGATCCGGGCCGAGGGCTTGCGTTTCGTCATGGAGGTGGACGGCCGCAGCTTCGGCACTGGGGTCAGCAATGCCGCCTTCGAGATCCCGAGGCTCGGCGAGGCGGTGGTCCCGGTCACCATTCGGGTGCAGACGGGCGAGCTGATAAACCGCCTCTTGGCCTTGCGGGCGGGCGAGTTGGACTATCGGATCACCGGTGATGTTTTCGAGGCCTCGGGCCTCGCGTCCCGCCCACTCGCCTTTTCGGGCGACTCGTCCATCGTCCTGCCGGATCTGCCGGGCATTCTTGGCGGCCTCCGGCAACCATGAACCATCAGCCGAGCCTGAGCGCCAAAATGACCGTGACGGTGACCAGCGAGGCCGCCGTCGAGAGGAGGATGGCGGTCGCGGCCTCGGCTTCGCCGGTGCGGTAGCGGACGGCGAAGAGATAGGCGTTGACGCCGGTCGGCATGGCCGCGAGCAAAATGGCGGTGTCCGACCAAGGGCTGGCGACCGCGAAGACGTAGTCGACCAGGAGCCAGACAACGAGCGGCTGCAGAACGGTCTTGAGCCCGACGAGGCCGAGCGAGAGCCCGAGAGCGCCACGGATCTGATAGCCGGCGAGCGACGCCCCCATGGCGAAGAGGGCGGCCGGCAATGCTGCCTGGCCGAGGAGATCGGCGCTCGCCGCGACCGGACCCGGGAGCGCCGAGCCGCTGGCGCCGACGGCGATACCGAGGAGGAGGCCGATCAGGATCGGGTTGTTGACCAGGCCCTTGGCGGTGGCCATCAGCCTGGCGCCCGGCGGCAGGTCCGCTTGCCCGCGCTCCAGCAGAATGGTGACCAGCGTCATCATGATCGGCCCGTGCACGCTCACCAGCGCAAAAAGCGGCAAGGTCGCGCCTTGACCCAAGGCGGTGAGCACGAGCGGAATGCCGAGCAGGACGACATTGCCATAACAGGCCGAAAAGCCGGCGACGACCGCCACTTGGGCGCCCGGCCTGCCACGGCTCCGGGCGAGCAGAGCGGCCGCGCCGGCGCTGACCGCGACGCCGAGAAAATAGGCCAGAAGATAGCCCCCCTCGAACGCCGCCGGCCGGCCTTGCTGCGCGAGGCTGGAGAAGAGCATCACCGGGAGCGCGAATTGAAAGACGAAGCGGCTGAGCGCGCCGGTCGCCGTTTCGTCGAAATAGCCGAGCCGCGCCGCGGCATAACCGATGCCGAGCAAGACGAAGACCGGCAGGACGATGTCGACGAAGGCGCTCAAGCGGCGGGCTTCCGTGCGGTCGTGGCCGAGAGCCGAAATCGTTCGGCCGTTAAGACTTTCTTAGGGACCGAGGGTGCATGATCCACGGGTCGCCGAAGCAAAGGGCGACGCCTGCAGCCGAGAGCGGAGACTGGCCCGTGCAGAGACATGCTCAAACCGCCGGACTGATCATGGTGGCCCCGCCGCATAGCGAACGCGCCCGCCACGACGAGGAGCGCTGGCCGGCACCCGTGGCCACCCTCTTTATCGTCAGCACGTCGCTCGCCTTGTGGGGTGGCATCTTCTTCGTCGCCCAGCTGTTTTTCGGCTAGTCGGTGAACTCATGGTCGTGAAGGCATGGTGGCGCCGGCGGCTGCCGGCACTCTGATCGGCACTGGGCAACCGCCACTACGGCCGTCACCTGCCCGAATCGAGCGCCTCGATGAAGCGCGCTGGATCGACATTGCCGCCCGAGAGCACGACGAGCACGGTCTTCTCGCGACAATCGAACGCGCCCGAGAGTGCTGCGGCAAGTGCGATGGCCCCCCCCGGCTCGACCACCACTTTGAGCTCGAGAAAAGCCTCGCGCATGGCCAAAAGCACGGCCTGATCGTCCACGGCGAGCCCACCCGCGAGCAGCGGCCGATTGACGGCGAAGGTGAGCTCCCCCGGCATCGGCGCGAGGAGCGCGTCGCAGATCGACGTCGCACCAGGGATGTTGCCCTCGCGCTGCCCCGAGCGCAGCGACCGCGCGGTATCGTCGAAGCCTGCGGGCTCGGCGCTCCAGACGGCGATTTCGGGGAAATGGTGAGAAAGCGCCGTCGCGGTGCCGGCGATCAACCCGCCGCCGCCGCAGCAGACGATCGCGGCATCCGGCACGATGCCGAGAGTTCGGACGTCCAGGGCCATCTCGAGGCCGACCGTCCCCTGCCCTGCCATGATCCGCGGATCGTCGTAGGGCTTGACGAGATGCGCGCCGTCGCGTTCGGCGATCTCGCGGCCGATCGCCTCCCGGTCGTCCCGATTGCGGTCGTAGAGAACGAGCCGCGCCCCCAGCCGCTCGGTGTTCGACTTCTTGATCGACGGCGCATCCGCCGGCATGACGATCGTGGCCCGCCGGCCCAGCAGCCGCGCCGCCAGGGCCACGCCTTGGGCGTGGTTGCCCGAGGAATAGGCGACGACCGGGCCGGGCGGCAGTTGGGCGATGGTGTTGTAGGCACCGCGAAACTTGAAGGAGCCGGTGCGCTGCAGGGGCTCCGGCTTGATCAGCAGCCGGCCGCCGACGGCGGCATCGAGCGCCTCGCTAGACAGCAAGGGCGTGCGTCTCGCTATCCCGGCAAGCCGCACGGCAGCAGCCTCGATATCGGCGATGCCGACGATGGTGCCGTCAGCGGCGGCAACGGTGGCGAGATCGGCGTTCATCCGGTGGTTCCCTGGATAAGGTCGGGCAGTGGCGCCAGATCGCAGAGCTGGTACGCCGGTCGGCCGGGCAATCGTTCGGCCGCGGCGTCCTGGCGGTTGAGATGGATCACCGTGCAGCCGAAGCTCGCGGCACCGTGCACGTCCCAGCCATTGGCCGAAATGAAGAGGATTTGCCGGGCCGGCACGCCGAAATGGCGGGTGGCGAGCGCATAGACCTCGGGCACCGGTTTGAAGACGCCGAGGGCCTCGACAGAGATGACGGTATCGAGATGTTCGGCGATACCGGCGCTGCCGAGACCCGCGGCCAGCATCTCGGGCGTACCGTTGGAAAGCACGGCGAGTGGTATATTCTGCGCGCGAAGCCGCGCCAGCGCTTTCGGCACCTCCGCGAAGGGCGCGAGCCGGCGATAGGCGTCGAGCAGCGCCGAACGAGAGGCCGCGTCATCGGCAAGACCGTAAGCCGCCATGGCGTGGTCGAGCGCATCGGCGGTGACCACGGCGAAATCGGCATGGCGACGCATGCTGTTTCTGAGCCACGTGTAGGCGAGCTGCTTGTCCCGCCAAAGCGCCGAGAAGGCCTGCGCCCGAGCCGGCTCGAGCAACGGCGCCCCTCCCGCCATCACCTGCGCCAAGGCCGAGTGCACGTCGAGCAAGGTGCCATAGGCGTCGAAGCAGACGGCCGCGATTGGCACGGGTTCGGGCGTATCGGGTAGGGAGAGCATCGGCATCCGCACGCTGTCGCACCGGCCGGAGCGGTCGTCAAGGCGAGCCGCTCCCAAGTGCCATCCGCCCCTCCCGGCCACTGCCCGACCGTGCTAGTTTCCGGCGTCGACGACGATTATCCAGAGCTGCGAGGGTGCCAGATGCCGATGGCAACGACGAAGGCCGACAGGCTCGACGCCAGGGCTGCAAGAAAGCTGGGCATCGGCTTTGCCCTCGCGACGGCCGGTTTGCGGCGAACTCTGCTGCTGAGCGCCGTTCTTGTCGCCGTCGGGCTGGCTGCGCTTTTCGGTCAGCCGCGACCGGCGCTACTGGCCGACCCCGATCTCGCCGTCGTCCTGCGCGGCATGGGCATGATCAAGGCCGCGATCGCGGCGGCTGCCCTGACCCTCGTCTGGTGGCGGGCGGGTGATGCCGTCTCCTGGCGGCGCTTTCTCGCTTACGTCGCCTGTTGCGCACTCCTGGTCGCATCCAGCGTGCTCGTTCTGAAGCTCGCCATCCTGATCCCGACCTCCATCGTCTTTCATGCCACTTTGTTGACGCTCGGCCTCCTCGCCCTCGGCGACGGCGGGCTCGGCTGGCGGACACGCCGCCGGCGCTGATTGGGCCGCCGGCGGGACGACCGCTTGCCGCGAGGCAGTCTCACCGGCTACACGCTCGACATCCGGCAAGGTGGCGTTGAAGAGGCAGGACGGCATGGCAGTGATCGGCAAGACGGCGGCCACGGTTGCGATGAAGGGCGGCGGCTACTACTCGAAGAGCACGCGCGGGGCGAAGGACGTCATCGACCGGGCGACGCCCATGCTGCTCGATGCCGCGGCAGCGATACCCGAGCCGCCGGCCGGGCAACCCCTGCAGCTCGCCGATTTCGGCTGCGCCGATGGCGGCACCTCGAAGGCCGCGATCTTTGCGACGATCGAGGCCCTGCGCGCCCGCTTCCCGGGCCGCCAGGTCCTGGTCACCTACACCGACCTGCCGAGCAACGACTACACGCAGCTCTTCAAGAACTTGCTGGGCCTCGCTGGCGATCCCGAGCACAATTACCTGGCGGAACTCGACGGTGTCTTCGCGCATGCCTGCGGCGTCGGTTTTCATCGCCAGCTCATCCCCGATTCGACCCTCGACATCGGCTTTTCGGCGACCGCCATGCACTACCTCTCCGAGAAACCCATGGAGATTCCGGACCACGTGCACATGGTGGGTGCCAGTGGCCACGTGCTGGAGGCCTATGCGGCGCAAGCCGCCAGAGACTGGGAGGCGATCCTCCTCGCCCGGGCCAGGGAGCTCCGGCCCGGTGGTCGACTGGTCTTCATGAATTTCGGCAAGGACGAGACCGGCCGCTATCTCGGCTATACCGACGGTGTCAGCATGTTCGACACGTTCGATCACCACTGGCGGGCAATGGCCGCAGCGGGCCTGATCAGCCGAGACGAGTATGTCGGGGCCAGCTTCTCCCAGTTCTACCGCACCAAGGAAGAGTTCTCGGCCCCGCTGCTCGATCCGGCCTCGCCCGTGAACCGGGCGGGCCTCCGGCTGATCAGCGCTCGAACCGGCATTACCAAATGTCCCTACCGGGCGGCTTTCGACGCCTCGGCCGGGGCGATGTCGGCGCGTGAGTTCGCCTTGTCCTACATCCCGACACTTCGCTCCTGGAGCGAGACCGTATTCGCCAACGCCCTCGATCCTAGCCGCCCGGTCGACGAACGCGCCCGGCTGGTCGATGCCCTCTACCAGCGCTACGAGGACATGGTCGCGGCCGACCCCAGCGGCCACGCCATGGACTATGTGCACTGCTACCTCGCGATCGAGAAGGTCGCAAAGGAAGTGTCACCGCCGCCATGATCCGCAGCAGCGCTACCGTTTCTGGCAGCCGACACCCTGTCTAGCAGGCTGCTGAAAAAGCCCTGGCGGTGTGCAGGATTTGGCGACTCGTTGGCCTCGAACGGCGGCGGGCACGAGGCGGGGCGTGGACGCTCGAAACGCCAGCCTGTTTTCCTATGACGACCTGAGGGTGCGGGTGCCACCGAAGCATCCGCTGCGGGTGATCCGACGGATCACCGACGCTGTGCTGACGCGCATGTCGCGGCGGTTCGCTGCGGTCTACGCAACACTCGGGCGGCCTTCGATCGCGCCGGAGTAGCTGCTGCGGGCGCTGTTGCTGCAGGCGCTCAATACGATCCGCTCTGAGAGCCTGTCCGAGAAGTTGCTGAGCGGAATCAGTCTGTTATGACACCCTTGTTCTGCCAGGAGCAAGGAGGCCAAGGACATGTGGACCGATTCCGCCCGCCGCCAGTATCAGCGGTCGGGCCCGCGCTATGCAAGCGATCTGACGGATGCCGAGTTCGCCTTGATCAAGCCGCTGCTGCCGCGGGCGAAGCGAGGTGGGCGGCACCGAACGACATCGTTGCGCGAGGTGGTGAACGCGATTCTCTATCTGCTGCGGACCGGCTGCCAATGGCGGATGCTGCCCAAAGAGTTCCCGCCACGCTCGACGGTCTACGGCTACTTCCGCCGCTTCTGGCAGCTCGGCATTTGGGCGCGGATTTGGATGGCCTTGATGATGGAAGCCCGCGAGCAGGCTGGAAGGGAAGCCTCGCCGACTGCGGCGATCATCGACAGCCAGAGCGTCAAGACCACGGAA
>JAABSG010000182.1 GCA_011390475.1 Geminicoccaceae bacterium
GCCGTGGATTTGGGCGAGCTTCTGGGCGCGGTGCCGAACGATATCGACGAGGCGGCAGAAAACTGATCGCTGTTGACGGAATCTTAACCTTTGCGATGCTAAAAGATGCCCAGGGCCAATGATTTGGCGATTCGGCAACCCGGCGACAACGGCAAGAGATCGAGACCAGTGGCATGAGCAGCGACAAGAACGATCAAGAACCGTCGATGGAAGAGATCCTCTCGTCCATTCGGCGAATTATTGCCGATGACGAGGAAGAGGGCGGTGCGCAAAAGCCACCGCCGGCCGAGCCGCCGGCGGCCAAGCGCAGCGAGCCGCCACCGCGAGCGGTGAGCAAGCCGGCGCCAGCGCCGATCGAGGATGAGCCGGACGACGACGACGATGTTCTCGATCTGACACAGGTGGTCGAGCATGGCGGTGGGGCGCGGGCCGCGAGCGCGTTCGACGATGACGATGCGTTCGATGGCGACGCCGACGAAATCGACCTCGAGCCCGAAGCGTACGACGAGGAGCCCGAACCGGAACCGGCCCCGCCGCCGCGGCAGCCGGCCAAGCCCAAGGTGAAGCCTCGGAACCGACCGGAGCGGCCGATGATCGACGACGACACGCTGGTCTCCGCGGCGGCGGCCACGGCCAGTACCGGCGCCTTCGCCAAGCTCGCCAAGGCCGCCGCCGGCCACGACCCGGCGCCGCTCGCCGGTGGCGACAAGACGGTCGAGCAATTCCTGGTCGAGCTGCTGCGGCCGATGCTCAAGGAATGGCTCGACGACAATCTCGAGGGTGTGGTCGAGCGTGTGGTCGAGCAAGAGGTCAAAAAGCTCGCGCGCCGCGCCGAGCTGATGTGACCCGGCCGGCGGTGAGTCGGCGACGGCAGTGAGGGCGGGCGCGCCGGCCGACGCCGCGCCACCGCGTGAAGGTGGACGGCCCCATCGGTCGCCGGGTTTTCGTTGCCTTTTGATATTGCCGATGAAGAAGTGTTGGTAAGCGACCAATTTTCCAGGATAAATAGCGGCCATTGCGTGGCCGGTGCGCGAATTCTGGACGACGAGTCGAGGTGCATCCGGGTTGCCCCGAAGCGCAGCCCGGCGTCGATGTCGACCACGAAGCGCTGACCGGCATCATTCACCAGCCGGTGCTCTGGATGGCCAGCGGCGGCGCGGCGGCTGTTGCCCGACGACTTCGGTGTTTGGAACAAGGTGTAGAAAACGGGTCGCCCGCCAGCCGGGACCAACGAAATGAGCAAAAGGGCGTCGAGCGGATGTGATGGCCCGCCCGACAGTCGGCGCCGTTCCGAACTGGCGGACGCTGGCCGACACCGTGGAGGAGCCCAGAGCAGCGCAGCCGCGGCGACCACTTCAGCAACGAGGTCCCTGGCCGTTCGGCGCGCCGGCTCGCGCGCAAGCTGCACGGCCTCGCCCAAGGCCTCAGCCACCCGCTGTCGTCGGCGCTGTCCTCGGGCCATGCCGGCGATGCCGCGACGTCGTCGCGCTGCTCGACACGACCTCCAGGACCGCCGCAGAGGTGGTGCTCGCCGATTGCGTCTGCACGGCCGACCAGGACAGCGAGGGCATCGGTTTTTTGGTCATCGAGCAATCGCGTCGGGCCGGGCGTTCGCCGCATCTCGGCCGCGGCCGAACCGTGACGCGGCTCGGCGCCTCGACGAGGTGCGGGCGAGCATCGTCAAGCCGGCCGGGAGCTGCAGCCTTTCCGCCGGCTCGGCGGACGCTTCGACGGGTGGGCGCGTCGGCAACCGGCACTCGTTCGGGCCGTCGCCGTCGGCCAATGGCGCCGGTCGGATTGCATCGTTGCCTGCAGCGGGGGTGCCTGCAGCGGCTGCATACCGATCGTCGACCGGCTGCTGGCGGGCATCGGCGCGGTTGAAGGGGCCGCTGCCGCGCTGTTCGTAGCCGCATCTCGGTCGTATGGGCGGCCTTCGGGCGCCGGGCCGAACGGTGAGGGTCTGGTAGCGCGCCTGCCGCTCGCCTGCCGCCCGACGCCCGACTCCCGATGCCGGCTCGGGCCGGCTCTTTGCCGAGGCGGCGGCCGAGCCGATCGGCGCCTGGTCGGCGGGGGGCTTTGCGTCGCGGCCCGTCATCCCACATAAAGGTCCGGACCGGCGGCCCGAGGCGGTCGTTCCGCTCGATGGCCTCGGCCGACGAACCTGAACGACGACAGCTTGTGGAGCGGGTGGCTGGTGATGAGCGAGGTGGCAACGGAGCAGCCGGTGCGGTTGCGCGCCGAGGATGTCGAGGATTTGGCGGTGATGGCGGCCTTGTTGCAGGATGCCCGGATCACCTTGCGCGAGATGGTCTTCGATCCCGAAGAGAACAGCTTCATCGCCGCCTTCACCCGCTATCGTCGCGAGCTTTTGGCCGATCCGACCGGCTGCGAGGGGCTGACCGAGCGCGCTTGTGCCTTGCGCTTCGATTGCATCGAGGCGGTCAAGCATCGGCATCTGGATGCAGCCGATCTCGATCGTGAGCTGACCCTCTTGACGATCGCCACCGCGCCGGGCGACCGGCATCTCTTTCACATCGAGCTGGTTTTCGACGAGGGCGTTCAGCTCCAGTTGCGCAGCCACTGCATCGACGCCCTGCTCGAGGATTTCGGCGAGGCGACGCGGTCGGTGAAGACGCCCTGCGATCACTTCGCCGAGGAGTTCGGTCCGGCGGGTCGGGTCTGAGTGATCGGGCTGGATCGGTGAAGAAGACGTCGCCCCCCGCAGCCGACGCGGCCGGATCTGGCGCCGAAACTGCGGCAGAGCGAATAGTCGCTATCGAACTCGACGAGAAGAGCATCGCCCGTTGGTCGCCCGAGATCGAGCACGAGCGCAACGTCGCCATCTTCGATCTCTTGGAGGACAACCGTTTTGCCTTGAAGGCGGGTGGCAACGGCCCTTATCGGTTGTTGTTGAGCCTGCGTGACGCGACGCTCGTGTTCGCGCTCGAGGACCGGGGTGGTGCCGCGATCGAGCTCACCTTGTCGGCCCGCCCGCTCAGGCGGGTGATCAAGGACTATTTTTTGATTTGCGAGAGCTATTTCGGCGCCATTCGTGGTGCCGCACCCGGGCGTATCGAGGCCATCGACATGGCCCGCCGTGGCCTGCACAACGAGGGGGCGGAAATCCTGCAAGACGCCTTGGCCGACCGGGTGACGATGGACAGCAACACCGCCCGGCGCCTCTTCACCCTCGTCTGCGTCCTCCATCTGCGTGGCTGACGGCAGCGCAATGCATCGGCTACCCTGCGAAGCTGTCCGGCCATGAACCGCGACTTGCCGGGGGCCGTGCTCTTCGCCTGCACGATGAACCAGATCCGTTCGCCGATGGCCGAAGCACTGCTCAAATACCTGCACGGCAGCCGAATCTTCGTGCAGAGTGCCGGGGTGCGTGCCGGTGCGGCGGTCGACCCGTTCGCGGTCGCCGTGATGGACGAGCTCGGCATCGATCTGGAGAAGCACCGGACGCGCGATTTCGCCCGGCTCGACGACGATTATTTCGACCTCGTCATCTCGCTTTCGCCCGAGGCGCAGCACCAGGCGGTCGAACTCACCCGCAACAATGCCTGTGACCTCGAGTTCTGGCACATGCCCGACCCGAGCCTCGTCGAGGGCACCCGCGAGCAGCGGCTCGACGCCTATCGTGATCTCCGCGACCTGTTGCTGCGGCGCATTCGCCAGCGCTTCCCGCCGACCGGCACCCCCGCTCTTTGACGCCGATACCCTTGACCCGCATGCGCTAGCGGACCATGAGGGGGACCGGTCGAAGCCGGCCGCCACCACCCCACGATCATGCATCCCCCCAGTCGCCGAAACGACCGATCTTGTCCCAGCCGCCGCTCGTCCTCGCCTCGTCCTCGCCCCGCCGCCTCGATTTGTTGCGACAGGTCGGAGTCGAGCCCGATCGCATCGTCGAGCCCGAAATCGACGAGAGCGTGCTCCAGGGCGAGCTGCCGCACCGGCATGCCGAGCGGCTGGCGGGCGAGAAGGTGCTTGCCGTAGCCGCACGGCTGGACCTTTCGGCCTATGTGCTGGCGGCCGACACCGTCGTCGCCTGCGGCCGGCGGATCTTGCCCAAGGCCATGGACCGCGAGACCGCCCTCTTCTGTCTCGCGCTCTTGTCCGGCCGGCGGCATCGGGTGCATGGCGGAATCGCGGTCAGGACACCCGAGGGGCGCACGGTGACGCGGCTGGTCACCACCCAGGTCCGCTTCAAGCGGCTGGCACCGCTGGAGACCACGGCCTACCTCGCCTCCGGGGAATGGTACGGCAAGGCCGGCGGCTATGCGATCCAGGGCCGGGCCGCTGCCTTCATCCCCTGGATCAACGGCTCCTACGCCAATGTCGTGGGGTTGCCTCTGGTCGAGACGCTGGGCCTGCTCGAGGGCCTCGGCTGGCAGGTGCGGCCGTGAGCATCGAGCTGGTCATCGAGCGGGCCGAAGACACGCTGGCCATGGCGATTCTCGACGAGGGTGCCCTGGTCGATCTCTGGAGCCTGGATCAAAGCGACGCCGCGGTCGAGGATCGGCTCTTTCTCGTCCGGGTCACCGGCATCGAGCCCGCCGTCGACGGCGCTTTTCTCGACCATGGCGGCAAGCAGGCCGGCTTCATCACCGGCAAGGACGCGCGATTTCGCCGCAACCTCTCGAAGAAGGTGTCGATCAAGCACTGCCTCGACGACGGCGAGTGGCTGATCGTTCAAGGCCTGCGCGCGGCGGACGGCGAGAAGGGTGCCCGGTTCACCACCGATCTCCGGCTGCAGGGCCGGGGCCTCGTCTACCGGCCCTACAACCGCGAGGTCACCGCGGCTCGCGGCATTCGCCCGGTGGATCGTGACGCTGCCGTGGCTCGCGGCCGCGCCCTCCTCGAGGCGTCACGAGCCGTGGGCGGCCTCGTCGTGCGCCGCCTCGCCATGGCCCTGGACGAGAGGGATCTCGCGGCCGAACTCGGCGAGCTGCTCGCCGCCTGGCAGCGGCTGGAGCGTCTGCCGCAAGCGGTCGAGCGGCGGGCAGGGCCGCTCCCGGTCGGCCCCAGCCCTTTTGCCCGGCTGCTCTGGCGTGCCCTCGAGCTGGCTCCGGCACGACTGATCATCGCCGACGATGCGCTCGCCGCCGAAGCTCGCCGCCTGCTCGAGGCCCTGCCCGAAGAACTCCGCCCCGAACTCGAGGCGCTGGACGCCAGCGGTTCTGCCTTTGCCGCGACCGGAGTCGAGTCGGCCTTGGCCGAGGCGATGGCCCGCGAGGTGGCCCTGCCGCGCGGCGGGCGGCTGATCATCGAGGAGACGGCGGCCTGTGTGGCGATCGACGTCGACAGCGGCGGCCGGCCGGCGATCGAGGTGAACCTGGAGGCAGCTGCCGTGATCGGCCGGCTGGTGCGGCTGCGCAATCTCGGTGGCACGCTGATCGTCGACTTCGTCGACCTTTCCGCCAAGCAGCAGCGGCAGCGGCTGGAGCAGGCGCTCGAGCGCGCCTTCAAGGGTGACCCCTTGCCGGTGCAGCTCTATCCGATGTCGCCCTTGGGCATTGTTCAGATCAGCCGGGCCAAGCGCGGCGGCCAGCCGCTGCGGGCGATCGGGCGGGTGTGTGCTGCTTGTGGCGGCAGTGGGTGGGTGGCCCCTTGAGCGACGAGCGGCCCAACGAGCCGATCCCCGCCCGCCGCCGGCGGCGCTGCCCGTCCTGCGGCAAGCCCATGGTGATGCGCTACCGTCCGTTCTGCTCGGCCCGCTGCCGCGACCTCGATCTCGGCCGCTGGCTGGACGGCGCCTATGCGGTACCGGCGGTCGAGGTCGACGACGACGAGGACCTCAGCGCCGACGCCGAACCGCCGCCGTCCGAACGCGACTGAAAGGCTTTCAGGGAACGTCGAACGAGTTGGCGATCGCCGTAAAGTGGCGCAAGCGCTGCTCGTTGAAGGTTCTGATGTTGACGGCGTAGCGCGCCTCGTCCTCGCCGAGCAGCATGACCCGCAGCACCAGACCCACGCCCTCGACACCGAAGCGGCAGGTGACCTCGGTCTCGCTCGGACCCGAGCCGCAAGCGGCGAGCGGCAGGCGGCTCACGCCCTCGAGGCCCGAGACCAGCACCTCGATCGCGTGGCGGAACATCTCGCTGGCGAAGGGGCTGTCCGGATCCTCGCCCAGATCACGGACGGTGTCGGCGACGCCGTCGAGGTCGAGGATCATCCGCCGCTCCAGCCAGGCCGCGGGATCGCTCCAGGCGAGCCCGTCGGTCTGCCGATCGAGCGGGCGCAGCGACAGCCGGCTCAGCGCCCGAAACGTCCCCTCGAGCGGCTGGACGATCGCCCGCCCGCCCGCCTCGGTGGCGTCGCTGCAGCCGAGCTCGAGCTGGTCCGGCACGGCCAGGCGGTCGCAGAGCGACTGGGCCCGCACATCGGTCGGCGCTGTGGCGAGCAGGCCCGTGAGAATGGCGGCAAGAGCGATCAGGCGGCGATGCATCGACGCTTTTCGGAGAACAGCACACTCGTGACGCTGACCACACGGTCGAGCCGCTTGGCCAAGAGCAGCGCCTGGGCGGCGTCGATCTCGCTCATCTGCAGATCGACCACCAGCTCGTCGGCGAGACCGCCGCTGCGGCTGGCATGGCACTGGTCCGGCACGAAGCCGTGCAAGGCGAAAACCTCGAGAACGCGGGGCAAGGCCGCGGGATCGGCGTCCGAATGGACGGAAAAACAGAAGGTCGACATGGATGGCTACCCGTCAGGTGATGAGACGAAAAAAGGTCGAGACCCGGCCTCAACGCGAGACCGGGCGCCTAATTCGAACCACCTGGAGGGACATGATCATGGAAATGCGTTACGCCGGGTATGCTGTTACGTCAAGGGAAGACGCGGGGGAAGCACTTCCCTGCGCCCGCTTTGGGGCGGCGGGAGTGGTGGCGCGTTGACGAGCAGCGGGCTGCAGAGCAGGGTTTCGGCAAGTGGTCGTCTGACCGCGTGTTCGGGTGAGCATCGATCGAGGCGCCTGTCGATCGGAGACGAATCGGAAGCAATGAAGCCGCGAGGGCAGCATCTCGAATAATCCGGATCAGCAGTGCCGCCACGACGTCGCATCCGACCAAGACGCGCCGCTCAGCATGCGCGACCTCGTCTCGGGGCTCGAGGCGATGGCCGATCGCGATCGAGTTTCACTTTTGGAGCTTGTTCGGAGTTGGGGCCAGAACTCGTTCCTGCCGATCCTGCTCGTGCTGGCACTGATGGTGATGTCGCCTCTCAGTGGGATCCCCATGTTCTCGTCGTTCTGCGGCATCAATATCGCGCTCGTTTCATTGCAGATGCTGTTGAAGCGTGATCACCTGTGGTTGCCCGATTTCGTTGGCCGGTTGACGATTCCGGGCAAGCGGTTGCTTGCCGCATCGGGGCACATGCGTCGGGTCGCCGAATTCTTCGACCGGTATACGCGCGCGAACCGGCTGCACCAGTTGGTCGATCGCCGCGGTCGAGCAGTGACCCAGGCACTTTGCGTGGTCGCTGGGATGTCGATGCCGCTACTGGAGATCGTGCCTTTTTCGTCATCTGTTCTGGGCACGGCAGTGCTGTGCTTCGCGCTGAGCCTTCTGAGCCGGGATGGTGTCTTGACCGTGATCGGCGTCGTTGCCCTGTCCCTGGTTTTCTCACTCCCCTGGTTGGCACTCGCCGCGGCCGAGGATGCAGGGGTGCTACGGCCCTAGTCCGGCAGGCAAGACGCTGCTCGAACCGCTCGAAGGGCGAGCTGGGGTCGCGGGCGGGCTCGACCCAACGGTCACGAACGATATTGCGTCGACGCTCACAAAGTGCAACTCGCGGTTCTCGACACCGAGAATGCACCACGCGAAGCCGTCGATAAGCTTCCATGCATAAAATCCGGCACGCACAAGATCAGAAATGCGTCTTGCAACTAACACCGCCAGCAACGTAAAAAACGGTGGGGCACGGGGAGGCGCTGCCTTCCCGATTCTTCTTCTTGCTACTCGGGAATCGCCCCGTTGGTGAGCTGCTTCAGATAGGTCCGCCCTTGTTGCGATACTCTGAAGCGGCCGCGGCTGACGGCGAAGACGCGGCGGGCGGCGAGAGATTGGCGGACGCATTGCGAGGCGTTGCCGATCTTGATGCCGTGTTCGGCGAGGCGTTTGTTGGCGTCGCCGGTGGCGAAGCTGTCGTCGGAGGAGA
>JAABSG010000183.1 GCA_011390475.1 Geminicoccaceae bacterium
AGATGCCGGATGGCGTTCGTCTCGCCGCCCGCATCTGGCTGCCGGAAGGTGCGGCCGAGGCCCCGGTGCCGGCGATCCTCGAATACATCCCGTACCGCAAGCGTGACCTGACGGCGCTGCGCGATTCGCTCATGCACCCCTACATCGCCGGCCATGGCTATGCTTGTGTCAGGGTCGATCTCCGCGGCAGCGGCGACAGCGACGGGGTCTTGACGGACGAGTATCTGCCGCAGGAGCAGGACGACGGCTGCGCCGTGCTCGACTGGATCGCGGCCCAGTCTTGGTGCAACGGCCGGATCGGCATGATCGGCATCTCCTGGGGCGGCTTCAACGGGCTGCAGATCGCCGCCCGTCGCCCGCCGCCACTGCAGGCCGTGATCAGCCTCTGCTCGACCGACGACCGCTACGCCGACGACATCCATCACATGGGCGGTTGCCTGCTCGGCGACAATCTCTCCTGGGCATCGGTAATGTTCGCCTACAATTCGTTGCCGCCGGACCCGGCCGTGGTCGGCGCTCGCTGGCGCGAGATGTGGCGGCAGCGGCTCCAGGGCAGCGGCCTCTGGCTCGATACGTGGCTCGGCCATCAGCGCCGCGACGCCTATTGGCGGCAGGGCTCGATCTGCGAGGACTTCGGCGCCGTGCAATGCCCGGTCTACGCGGTCAGCGGCTGGGCCGACGGCTACTCCAATGCCGTCTTTCGCCTGCTCGCCAATCTCGAGGTGCCGCGCAAGGGCCTGATCGGCCCCTGGGCGCACAAATATCCGCATCTCGGTGTGCCCGGCCCGGCGATCGGCTTTCTTCAGGAATGCCGCCGCTGGTGGGACCATTGGCTGAAGGACACGCCCACCGGCATCATGGACGAGCCGATGCTCAGGGTCTGGATGCAGGATAGTTGCCCGCCGACCACGAGTTATACGGAACGGCCGGGGCGCTGGGTGGCCGAGTCCGTATGGCCGTCGCCCCGCATCGAGCAGCAGCGGTTCGGCCTCGCCCGTGGCCGGCTGCTGCCGGCGGCGGTGACCAGCCCGGACGAGACGCTGTGCATCCGCTCGCCGCTCACCGTCGGCCTCTTCGCCGGCAAATGGTGCTCCTATGCCGCCGGGCCCGATCTGGCGCACGACCAACGCGAGGAGGATGGCGGGGCGCTGGTCTTCGAGAGCGACCCATTGCCGGAGACTCTGGAAATCCTGGGCGCCCCGCTGCTCGATGTCGAGGTCGCTGCCGATAGGCCGATCGCCATGCTCGCCGCCCGTCTCTCCGACGTGGCGCCGGACGGCAAGGCGACGCGCGTCACCTATGGCCTGCTCAACCTGACGCACCGGGAGTCGAGCCGCCACCCCAGCACCTTGGCGCCCGGCCGGTTCTACGGCGTCACCGTCAAGCTCAACGACATCGCCCAGGTCCTGCCGGCGGGCCACCGTTTCCGGCTGTCGCTGTCCACTTCCTACTGGCCGCTCGCCTGGCCACCGCCCGAGCCGGTTCGACTGAGCATTGCCACGCGATCGAGCGCGTTCGTCCTGCCGGTGCGCCCGCCATCGGCCGCCGATGCGGCGCTCCGACCCTTCGGCCCACCCGAGGCGGCACGACCGCTCGCCCGCACGCTTCTCGCCCCGGCGCATCACAATTGGCGGGTGATCCGAGATCTCGCGTCGGACGTCTCGACCCTCGAGGTGATCGACGATCGTGGCAGCTGGCGGCTCGACGACATCGATCTCACCGTCACCGCGAAGACGATCGAGACCTATGTCTCGCAGGCCGACGATTTCACCTCGCTGCGCGGCGAAGTCCATGCGCAACGCGCCCTCGGCCGCGGCGACTGGCAGGTGTACACGCGCACCCGGACCGTCTTGACCTCGGATGAGCAGGACTTTCACATACAGGCCGATCTCGATGCCTGGGAAGGCGACAAACGCGTGCATGCGCAAAGCTGGGATCGCCGCATCCCACGTGATTTCGTCTGAAGGCCAAGTGATTTCGTCTGAGGGTCGAGCGTCTGCCATTGCTCGGCCGCGCTCCGAGCACTCTCGGCTCGTCAGCCGAGGATGGCCCCGGACAACAGCATCGTCCCGGCCAGTGGCCGTAGCGGGTGGTCATGGTCCACACCATCGAGCTGCGCCCTGGATCGGCCGCATCCTGATCGCCACCGGCACCGATGGCGACGACTTTCCCCTAGCGCATCGTTTGGCCGCCGACGCGTCGGGGGCTCGGGGCGTTCGAAGCGACGAGGCCACAAGCCGAAAGGGCGGGAACCTTTCGATTCCCGCCCCCATCAGATGGTCGAGCCCCATTGCCTCATCGAGGCCCAGGGGGACGCTCGTAGCGTCAGTTGCTCATCCAGCCGTCGTCGCCACGCGACCATTCGGGCATCGCATCGAGCGCGTCGCGGGTGGTGTCGAGCACGACCTCGCCGTCGCCCTCGGCGATGGTCAGCTCGTCCATCGGGATCGCGACCGACTTGGCGCCGAAGCCGAGGAAGCCACCGACGTCGATGATGGCATGATCGACCTGGTCGTCGGCGCCGAGCAGGAGGTCGGTCACCGAGCCCACGCTTTCACCGGTGGCGTCGAGCACGTTCATGCCGATCAGCTCGTCGGCCGTGATTCCGGCCATGACCTCGCCGGTATAGGGCTCGGCACTGTCCGCGACCGAGCGGCGGGGCATACCGTCGTCGGCCGCCATGCCGGTATCCGGAGAGATGCCGTCATCCCCGGCGACGCCCGTGTCGGGAGCGGTTTGCCCCTCGGTCTGGGTGCCCGTCTGATCCTGGGTCTGGGCGTCCGTCTGATCCTGCAGGGGCAGCTGATCGTCCGTCTGGCTGGTCTGGCCGAGAGCGGTGCCGCCCATCAGCGCGGCGGTGAGGCCGAACACGACGGCCGAAGCGGTTGCAATATTCTTGGTACGCATGTCTTATTCCAGTCTCTTGGTGGTCGATCGATGGCAGTGTCGCCGGGTGGGCGTGCTCGACCGTCGAGGCTCGGCTTCACTGCCGGAAAGAACGCGGCTGTCGACGTCAGTCGTCGACTGACTTCCGCCACTCGTCGACCTGGCGCTCGGCCTCGTCCTTGGTGACGCCGTAGCGCTCCTGCACCTTGCCGGCGAGCTCGTCGCGCTTGCCGGCGGCGACATCGAGGTCGTCGTCGGTGAGCTTGCCCCACTGTTGCTTGGCGCGGCCCTTGATCTGTTTCCAATTGCCTTCGACGCGATCCCAGTTCATCGACAACTCCTCTTCGGGGATGGTGCAGACAGCCACTCGCTGTCCGGCTGTGCAATGAACGCGGCCGCGCCCCTGAAGGTTCCATGGACCGGCGAGCAGGCCGTGCGCCCGACAGCATCGGCGGCTCCGCGAAAGCTTGTCGGACCGCGAGGTCGACCCAACTCGGCATCGACACCGTGCGGCCACGGCCACGATCGCCGCGGCTGCCCGATCATTCGAGGAGACAGGATGTTCCACGACGTCAAAGAGCGGCTAGAGCGGGCAGCCGAGATCCTCGGCGTTCACCCGGACGTCATGGAGGTGCTCGGCTACCCGCGCGAAACCCTCGCCGCAAGCCTGCCGATCCGCCTGGACGACGGCAGCATCAAGGTGCTCAAGGCCTTTCGCTGCCGCTACAGCGAGGTCCGCGGCCCGACCAAGGGCGGCATCCGCTTCCACCCGTCCGTGTCGATCGACGAGGTCATGGCGCTGGCCTTCTGGATGACCATGAAGACCGCCGTGGTCGATCTGCCCTATGGCGGTGCCAAGGGCGGCGTCGCGGTCGACACCAAAAAGCTGAGCCCGACCGAGCTGGAGCGCGTGTCGCGTGCCTACATCCGTGCCTTCGCCGAGATGATCGACGAGCATCGCGACATCCCGGCGCCCGACATGTACACCGGCGGCATCGTCATCGCCTGGATGACCGACGAGATCGCGGCCCTCAAGCGCCGGCCGATGCCCGGCGCCATCACCGGCAAACCGCTCCAGCTCGGCGGTTCGCTCGGCCGCGACACCGCGACCGGCGACGGTGCCTTCATCTGCCTCGAGGCTCTGCGTGATCGCCTCCAGCTGGGCGAGGGGGCCACCATCGCCATCCAGGGCTACGGCAACGCCGCCCGGGTCTTCGCCGACCGTGCCGCCCCAGCCGGCTACCGGATCATCGCCGTCTCCGACAGCAGTGGTGCTGCCCACGACCCGGCCGGCCTCGATCTCCAGGCGCTGGGCTGCCACAAGGACGAGACCGGCAGCGTCGGTGGCTTCGCGGGTGATCTCCATCCGGACGACCTGCTGACCATGCCATGCGATCTCCTGGTGCCCGCCGCCCTCGACGGCGTCATCGACGAGGCCGTGGCCCGGGACCTGCAGTGCAAGGCCATCCTGGAGATCGCCAACGGCCCGGTCACTCCCGCTGCCGACACGGTTCTGAAGGAGCGCGGTATCGAGGCTGTGCCCGACATCCTCGCCAATGCCGGCGGGGTGGCCGTCTCCTATCTCGAATGGGTGCAGAACAAGACCGGCGACTACTGGCCCGCTGACGAGATCGAGCGGCGTCTCACCCAGCGCATGCAGGCGGCCACCGAAGCCGTTCTCGCGGAGGCCGAACAGCACGAGATCGACCTCCGCGACGCCGCCTATGTCCTGGCTCTCGGGCGCTTGTGCGACGCCATCTCCGCCACCGGCACCCAGACCTACTACAACGGTGAGGGCTGAGCGGGCGAGACCCGAGCGGGCGAGACCGGGGGCGAGGCGGGTCAGGCGGGTTTCAAGGCGACGCTGACCGTGCCGTCGTTCTCGAGGATCACCGTCTCGGCGTCGTCGACCGTATGGCCACCGTTCGAGCGGATCGCGCTGAGAATTTCGGCCGACGTCAGTCGCTCGCGCCGCATCGCCTGGTCGCAGAACTGGCCATCGCGCACGAGGAGCGTCGCCTCCGAGCGAACGATGCGCGCGAACCCGTGCCAGCGCACCGAGACCCAGGTGACGAGGTATTGCATGAAGATCAGCAAAGCGAGGGCGGTCGCACCCTCGGCCAGTGTCCGCTTGCCCGAAACCCGCAGGAAAGCCACGAGCCCGACATAGGCGATCACGCCCACCAGAAGGGTGCGGAAGATCCCCTCCCAACCCTGGAAAAACATCGAAGACACGTCCATCGGCCAGCTCCTCGCTGGCAGAAGCGGTCGCCCGCGATCGGCCCGCTCGCACCCGCAAGCACGTTACGGGTAGGTGCAGATGACGTGCGAGAGCCTGGACATGGTTCCCAAGGCGCCATTCCTGCGGCATGCTGCGGCCGTCCCGAAACGCAGTGGAGGAAGTCATGCGCCTGCCCGTCGCCGCCGCCCCCCTCGTCGCCATCATGCTGGCGATCCCGGCCACCGACTCGGTCGTGGCCAACGAGGTGATCAGCACCGAGAACGCGCCCGCCGCCATCGGCCCCTACAGCCAGGCCGTCATGGCCGGCGACACGCTCTATCTGGCAGGCCAGATCGCCATCGATCCCGCCACCGGCGAGCTCACGCCGGGTACCATCGAGGAGGAGACCACGCTGGTCTTGAACAACCTCGCGGCCGTGCTCGAGGCCGCCGGCATGTCTTTGGCCGATGTCGTCTCGACCACCGTCTTCATGGCCGACCTCGACGAATTTTCCGCCATGAACGCGGTCTACGCCACCTTCTTCCCGGAAAATCCGCCGGCCCGCGCCACCGTCCAGGCCGCCCGCCTGCCCCGCGACGTCAAGATCGAGATCGCTGCCATCGCGGTGCGCTGAGCCGACGCGGCCGGCGGGCCGCTACTCCGCCGCCTGGCGAAGCGGCCGCTCGTGGCGGTTGCCGGCCGAGCCCTTGGGCGGATAGTCGAGCGTGTTGGACAGCTCGAAGCGATAGCCCGCCTCGTGGTCCGGGAAGGGTAGGCGATCCTCGTCGCGCCAGCGTTCGACGAGCTTTTCGGCCTTTTCGGTCGCCTCGGCATCGAGGCCGCTGCCGCGCTCCATGTAGAGGGTCTGCGACGGGAAGGCGAAGCCGCTGCCCGACCCCTCGACGATGTCCTTGATCCGGAGATTGAGATCCTCTTGCACGGCCAGGAACTCGCCCCAGTCGCGGGTGTTGACGAAAGCGAAGATCTCGACATTCAAGGCGAAATCGCCGTAGCCGGCGAACCGCACACGCGCCGGGTCCATCGCCACCATCGGATGGCGGATCAGGAGCTCGCGCAGGCGGACGAGGACGAGCCTGAGCTGGTCGGCACTGGTCTCGTAGCGCAGGCCGAGCGTGGTCTGGAAGAGATTGGAGTCACGCCGCGAGAAGTTGGTGATCTGCAATTGGCTGAACTCGGCATTGGGGACGCTGATGACCGTGCGATCCAGACCCCTGATCTGCACCGAGCGCAAGCCGATCTGCTCGACCGTGCCGAGCTTGTCGCCGAAGGCGCAGAACTCGCCGACCCTGACCGGCTTGTCGGCGAAGAGGACGAAGCCGGCGACGGCGTTCTCCAGCGTCGGCCGCACGGCCAGCGCCACGGCGAGGCCGCCCACACCGAGGCCGGCGATCATCGGTGCCACCGGGACCGACAGTGTGTCGGCCAGATGGATCAGCACGTAGAGCGAAAGGAGCACCGCGATGACCTTGGAGACCAGGATCACCAGCTGCGTGTCCAGGCTCTGCACGCCCATATCGCGGATTGCGATCACCGCGTCGGCGGCGCGTCGGGCGATCAGAAAGACCAGCCAGATCAACGTTCCGTGGCCGATGACCGCCAGCAGTCCGGTTGCGATCGTCAGCTGCAGCCCGGTGAGGCGAATGACGTCGATGACCACGTAGCGCGTGAAGAACACGGCCATGATCAACGAGACGAGCATCAACGGCCGGGCCCAGACGGCGCGCTCGGGCCGGCGCTCGGAACCACCCTCGAGCAGCCCGGCGAGGTGGTAGCCGACGAAAAAGATGAGGCCGGCAATGCCCAGGCCGAGGCCGAAGGTCACCCATTTCCAGATCGGCTCGCCCCAAACCGTCGTGAACGCCGCTTCAGGCAGCGC
This sequence comes from Geminicoccaceae bacterium, assembly GCA_011390475.1. Classification (GTDB taxonomy): domain Bacteria; phylum Pseudomonadota; class Alphaproteobacteria; order Geminicoccales; family Geminicoccaceae; genus SLRI01. The sequence continues at coordinate 7,005 of JAABSG010000183.1, forward strand.
CTGGACGGTCGCGACCACCACCGCCGGCGCGTTGAGGCCGGGGCGGACGCGAAAGCGGTGGGCCACCCCCTCGAATTCGCGGAACTCCGGCAGCACCGGCAACGCCTCGGCGCGCCGCCGGAACTCGTCGACCCGCAGCAGCGTTGCCTCGGCGAACTGATAGCCGATCAGCTCCTCGGCCTCGTCGAGTCGCCGCTCGATGCGGATCTCGGTTCCCGGCACCTGCCAATGGGCGGGCAGCGCCACGGGCTCGTCGAGCGGCGGATCGTCCGCCCCACCACCGGGAATGTCCGCAGGCGGTGGCAGTTCGACCCGCATCAGCACCTCGAAGAGGTCGAGTGCCGTCTCGCTGCCTTGCAAGAAACCGGTCTGCGTCGGCGGCAGCTCGATCGCGAACGTCTGAAAAACCCGCTCGGCGCGCAGCCGCATCAGCTCGACATCGCCCTGGTTGTAGGCCCGGATCGAGGCCTGTACCTCCGTCATGAAGGTCTCCAGCGTCGCCGCCGGGGTCGAGATGTCGGGTGGACTCAACGGATTGCGCGCCAGATCATCGGCAATCGCCGGAGCCGCGATGAACATCAGCAAGCCGAGCCAGCGCAACTGGCACGAGAGTTTAGCGAGCACTTTGCCGATCACGCGATCATCTCCCACAGCTTGTCACTCCGCGAGCAACCTGTAAGAGGCGGCGCGGCTTGGCAACCCGGGGGGCAAGATCCTGCGAGAGGGGCACGATCGCACCGACGAGGCTGCGGGGGCTTGGATCGCGATGCGGGCGATCCATCTCGAAGTCAGCCGGCGGGCACTGTTCGGCCGGCAATCGATATCCTAGACCTTCGGGGGCATCATGATCGAGATCGAGGAACCGCCGGGCGGCGACTTCGTCACCATCAAGCTTTCGGGCATCGTGACCCGTGGGGACGTCGATGCCGCGCTGCCGCGGCTGCAGCGGATCATCGAGGATCGGTCGCCGCTGCGGCTCTATGTCGAGCTGGTCGGTCTCGACCGGTTCGAGGTCGCCGGGCTCTGGCAGGAGTTGAAATTCCAGGCGCGTCAGGGCGGCGAGATCGATCGGGCGGCCTT
>JAABSG010000184.1 GCA_011390475.1 Geminicoccaceae bacterium
CGGGCCGAGTTCGCTGCCTGGTACGAGCTGATGCCGCGCTCGATGGCGGACGATCCGGCGGTCCACGGCACGTTTCGCGACGTGATCGAGAAGCTGCCTTACGTCCGGGAGATGGGCTTCGACGTGCTCTACTTCACGCCGATCCACCCGATCGGCCGGGTCAACCGCAAGGGGCGCAACAACACCCTGACACCGGCACCGGACGATCCAGGATCGCCCTATGCCATCGGCGCCGCGGAGGGCGGGCACAACGAGCTGCATCCGGAGCTCGGCACCTTCGAGGACTTCCAGGCCTTGGTCGAGGCGGCGCACGATCACGGGCTGGAATTGGCGCTCGATTTCGCGATCCAGTGCGCCCCGGATCATCCCTGGATCAAGGAGCATCCGGAGTGGTTCGACTGGCGGCCGGACGGGACGATCAAATTCGCCGAAAACCCGCCCAAGAAATACGAGGACATCGTCAACGTCCATTTCTACCGCGATGCGCTGCCCGCGATTTGGTACGAACTGCGGGATTCGGTACTCTTCTGGGTCGACAAGGGTGTCAAGATTTTCCGTGTCGACAACCCGCACACCAAGCCGTTCCCCTTTTGGGAGTGGCTGATTCGCGAGGTCAACGACCGGCATCCCGACGTCATGTTCCTGGCCGAGGCGTTCACCCGGCCCAAGGTGATGAAGCGGCTGGCCAAGGTCGGCTATCAGCAATCGTACAGCTACTTCACCTGGCGCAATACCAAATACGAACTGACCGAATACTTGCACGAGCTGACGCAGGGGCCGGCCAAGGACTACATGCGGCCGAACTTCTTCGCCAACACGCCGGATATCAATCCGGTCTACCTGCAGACCGGCGGGCGTGCCGGGTTCCGGATTCGGCTGGTCCTGGCAGCCACGCTGTCGTCGCTCTACGGTCTCTATTGCGGCTACGAACTCTGCGAGGCGATGCCGGTGCCCGGCAAGGAAGAGTATCTCGACAGCGAGAAGTACCAGATCAGGGCCTGGGACTGGGATCGCCCGGGGCACATCCGCGACGACATCAAGCTGATCAACGCGCTCAGGCGGAACAATCCGGCGCTGCAGCAGTTCACGGGCCTCGGCTTCCTCAATGCCTGGAACGACAATATCCTCTATTTTGCCAAGGAGACGGCCGATCTTTCGAACATCGTGCTGGTGGCGGTCAATCTCGATCCGCACCATGTCCAGGCGGCGCATTTCGAGGTGCCGCTCTGGCAATATGGCCTGCCGGATCATGCCTCGATCGACGTCGAGGATCTGGTGACGGGCGCACGATTCACTTGGACCGGCAAGGTCCAGCATGTCGAGCTCGACCCCCATGTTCGCCCCTATGCCATCTGGCGGCTGATCCCGCCCGGCCGTGATCATTGAGACAAAAAACAATGCCGCAACGCAATAGAAAGCCTGTCGTCGATCGCTCCGATCCGCTCTGGTACAAAGACGCGATCATCTACCAGACCCATGTCAAGTCGTTCTTCGATCACAACAATGACGGGATCGGCGACTTTGCCGGCCTGACCGACAAGCTCGACTACATCAAGGAGCTCGGGGTCTCGGCGATCTGGCTGATGCCGTTCTACCCGTCGCCATTGCGTGACGACGGCTACGACATCCAGGACTATCGCAGCATCAACTCGTCCTATGGCGAGATGCGCGACGTCAAGCGCTTCATCGACGAGGCGCACCGGCGGGATTTGCGGGTCATCACCGAGCTCGTCATCAACCACACCTCGGACCAGCATCCCTGGTTCCAGCGCGCGCGGCGGGCCAAGCCGGGCTCACGTTATCGCGATTACTATGTCTGGTCCGATACCGACCGGAAATACGAAGACACGCGCATCATCTTTCTCGACACCGAGCAGTCGAATTGGACTTGGGACCCGGTGGCCAAGGCCTATTTCTGGCACCGCTTCTATAGCCATCAGCCCGATCTCAATTTCGACCATCCGCCGGTGATGGAGGAGATCAAGAGCCTCCTGCACTACTGGCTGAAGATGGGGATCGACGGACTGCGGCTCGATGCCATCCCCTATCTGATCGAGCGCGAAGGCACCAATTGCGAGAACCTGCCCGAGACGCACGTCATTCTCAAGCGCATCCGCGCCGAGATGGACGAGCACTACCCGGACCGGATGCTGCTCGCCGAGGCCAATCAGTGGCCGGAGGACACGCAGCCCTATTTCGGCGATGGCGACGAATGCCACATGGCGTTCCATTTTCCCTTGATGCCCAGGATGTACATGGCGGTGGCGCAGGAGGATCGAGCGCCGGTCACCGACATCATGCGCCAGACGCCGGAGATCCCGGAGAATTGCCAGTGGGCGATTTTCTTGCGCAACCATGACGAGCTGACGCTCGAGATGGTGACCGAAAAGGAGCGCGACTACCTCTGGAATACCTACGCCGCCGATCGGCGGATGCGCATCAATCTCGGCATTCGCCGCCGTCTGGCCCCGTTGATGGACAACGACCGGCGCAAGATCGAGCTGATGAACTCGATGCTGTTCTCGATGCCCGGCACGCCGGTGATGTATTACGGCGACGAGATCGGCATGGGCGACAATATCTATCTCGGCGACCGCGACGGCGTGAGAACGCCGATGCAGTGGTCGCCGGACCGGAACGGCGGCTTCTCGAGGGCCAACCCACAAGCGCTCTTCCTGCCGCCGGTGATGGACCCGGTCTACGGCTTCGACGCGGTCAATGTCGAGGCGCAGAGCCGCAGCGCCTCCTCGCTCTTGAACTGGATGCGTCGGCTGATCACGGTCAGGCGACAGCACAAGGCGTTCAGCCGAGGCACGCTCGACTTCATCTATCCGGGCAACCGCAAGATCCTGGCCTACACGCGCAGCTTCGAGGGCGAAACGATCCTCTGTGTCGTCAATCTCTCGCGCAATGCGCAGCCGGTCGAGCTGCAACTCGCCGCCTATCGCGGCCGCACGCCGGTGGAGCTGATCGGCCGGACGACCTTCCCGCCGGTCGGTGATCTTCCCTATTTGCTCACTTTGCCGGGCTTCGCTTTCTATTGGTTCGTGCTGGCCGACGAGGCGAGCATGCCGGATTGGCACGTCGACCTGCCCGAGCCGCTCCCGGAATTCGTCACGCTGGTGCTCGGTCGTGGCTGGGGCTCGCTGCTCGATGCCAAGAACCGGAAGGAGCTGGAGGACGGGGTGCTCTCGAGCTTCCTCGCCAATCAGCGCTGGTTCGCGGCCAAGGACGCGACGATCAAGAAGCTGGCGGTCACGCGCACGATCGAGCTGCCGGGGCCGGATGGCGGGGTCTTGCTCGCGATGGTCGAGACCAGGCTCGATGGCGGGCAGGTGCAGACCTACCAGATGCCGCTGGCGATCGCCTGGGGCGAGGACAATCTCGCGATGACCTCGCCGCTCCGTCCCTTCACCATCGCCAAGGCGAGACGGGCCAACAAGCTCGGGGCGGTCTACGACGCCTCGGCCGGCGACGGGCTGGCCACGGCCCTCCTCGACGGGCTCAGGCGCGAGCGGCGGATCGAACTCGAGGGCGGCGCTGCGACCTTCGTCAAGAGCCCAGCCCTGGATGCGGTGGAGTTGAGCGAGACGCCCGAGATCAACCGGCTATCGGTCGAGCAGAGCAACACCTCGATGATGATCGACCGAGCGATGATCTGGAAGCTCTACCGGCGTCCCTTGCCCGGACCGCATCCGGAGGTCGAGATCGGCCGGTTCCTCACCGATGTCGCGGGCTATGCCAACACGCCGCCCTTGCTCGGCAGTCTCGAGGTCGAGGGTACCGACGGGACCAGCACGCTGGCCGCGGCCATGGGCTTCGTTCTCAATCAGGGCGACGGCTGGGCCTGGACGCTCGACTACCTCGAGCGCGAGCTCGAGACGATGCTGCTGGAGCAAGAGGTCGAGGGCGAGCACGAGCCGGCCGAGCCGTTCGGCGTCTATCTGCAGCTGGCGGCGACCATCGGTCAGCGCACGGCCGAGCTGCATCGGGCCTTCGCGACGCCGACCGACGACCCGGCGTTCAAGGCGGAGAGCATCAGCAAGGCCGATCTCGGACGCTGGGCCAAAAGTGTCACGGGCGAGCTGGGCCGCCTGCCGGCCGTGCTGGAGAAACTCCGGCCCCGGCTGAACGAGGCCGATCAGGCCGATGTGGACGGGCTGCTGGCTGTCCTGCCGACCTTGGAGGCCAGGGTCGAGGCCCTCACCGACGGCGGCATCGATGCCCAAAAGACGCGGCTGCATGGCGATTATCACCTGGGTCAGGTACTGGTTGCCAAGGGTGACGTCTATATCCTCGATTTCGAGGGAGAGCCTGCGCGCGATATCGACGAAAGGCGGGCCAAGACCTCACCCCTGAAAGATGTCGCGGGCATGATACGCTCGTTCTACTATGCCACCGCGGCCGTCATCGATCGCTTGGTGGCGCATGAACCGACCAAGGTCGAGGCGACGCTGCCCTTGGCGATCGCTTGGCGGCGGGCGACGATGCAGCGTTTTGTCGACAGCTACCGCGAGCATGTCAAAGGCTGTGCCGCGGTGCCGGAGAACCCGGCCGATCTCGATCGCCTGCTCGAGTTCTTCCTGATCGAGAAAGCGGTCTACGAGATATTCTACGAGGCGGCCAACCGGCCGGCCTGGGTTTCCATTCCGATCCGTGGGGTCCTGGGACTTTTGGACCCCGAGCAACGAAGTGGGCTGTTCAGCGATGGCTGAGATCAAGGCGAAGAAGGCGGCATCGACGAGCGCAGCCACCCATGTGCTGGCGCCGGCGGCCGAAATCGAGGCCGTCGTCACTGCCCGGCACGAGAATCCCTTCGGCCTCTTCGGCCTGCATGAGGCGGCCGGCGCGCTGGTGGTGCGGACTTTCCAGCCCGGGGCCTCGATGGTCGAGCTGATCGATGCCGCGACCGGCAAGAAAGTCGTGGCACTGGAGCGGCTGCACGAGGCAGGCTTCTTCGCCGCCCTGGTGCCGGGCAAGAAGGAGCGCTTCGCCTATCGCTTCCTCGTCGACTGGGGCGCCGAGGCGGCGCCGATGGAAATCGAGGATCCCTACCGCTTCGGCCAAGTGTTGGGCGAGATGGACGCCTATCTCCTGGCCGAGGGCAGCCATCTCCAGCTCTACGAGAAGCTGGGTGCGCATCCCTTCACGATGGACGGCGTGGCCGGCGTCACCTTTGCCGTCTGGGCGCCCAATGCCCGGCGGGTCTCGGTGGTCGGGCCGTTCAACAATTGGGACGGCCGGCGGCATCCGATGCGCAAGCGCATCGAGTGCGGCTGCTTCGAGCTCTTCGTCCCGGGGCTCGGCAAGGGCGAGGTCTACAAATTCGAGATCGTCGGGCCGCATGGCGAGGTGCTGCCCTTGAAGGCCGATCCCGTGGGCTTTCGTGCCGAGCACCCGCCGGCGAATGCCTCGGTGGTGCACGGCCTCGTCGAGCACGACTGGCGTGACGCTGCATGGCTGGAGCGGCGGCAGGCCGCCCACGAGCGGCGCGCGCCGATCAGCGTCTACGAGGTCCATCTGGGATCCTGGATGCGCGTACCCGAGGAGGCCAACCGCTACCTCTCCTATGCCGAGCTCGCCGATCGGCTGGTTGCCTACGTCAAGGAGATGGGCTTCACGCATATCGAGCTGATGCCGATCTCGGAATACCCGTTCGACGGCTCCTGGGGCTATCAACCGGTGGGACTGTTCGCGCCCACCATCCGCCACGGCACGGCGGAGGAGTTCGCGGCCTTCGTCGATGCGGCGCATGAAGCCGGGATCGGTGTCCTGGTCGACTGGGTCCCGGGCCATTTTCCGAGCGACGCGCACGGCCTCGCCAATTTCGACGGCACTGCGCTTTACGAGCACATGGACCCGAGGAAGGGCTTCCATCAAGACTGGAACACGCTGATCTACAATTACGGCCGGCGGGAGGTCGCCAATTTCCTCCATGCCAACGCGCTCTACTGGATGGACAAGTTTCACATCGACGGCATTCGCGTCGATGCCGTGGCCTCGATGCTCTATCTCGATTATTCCAGGAAGGCCGACGAGTGGGTGCCGAATGAATACGGCGGCAACGAGAACCTCGAGGCCATCGCCTTCCTCAAGCGGCTGAACGAGCTGGTCTACGGTGAAGGCCATGGTGCGACCTCGATCGCCGAGGAATCGACCGCCTGGCCCGGCGTGTCACGTCCTACCTACCTGGGCGGGCTCGGTTTCGGCTACAAATGGAACATGGGCTGGATGCACGACACCTTGCACTATTTCGGCGAGGACCCGGTGCATCGTCGCTATCACCAGAACAACCTGACCTTCGGCCTGCTCTACGCCTTTTCGGAGAACTTCGTCCTGCCGATCAGCCACGACGAAGTGGTCCACGGCAAGGGCTCGCTCCTGACGCGGATGCCGGGCGACCGCTGGCAGAAATTCGCCAATCTCCGGGCTTATCTCGGCTTCATGTGGACCCACCCGGGTAAGAAGCTCTTGTTCATGGGCAGCGAGTTCGGTCAGGAGAAGGAGTGGAACTACCAGACCAGCCTCGATTGGCATCTCTTGGATGATCCGCTGCACAAGGGGACGCAGGTTCTCGTTCGCGATCTCAACCGGCTCTATCGAGGCCGTGCCGATCTCCACGAGCAGGATTGCGAGCCCGACGGCTTCGAGTGGATCGATGCCGCGGACAGCGAGCAAAGCGTCTTGAGCTTTTTGCGGAAAGGCCGCGACGAGGGAAGTGCCACCGTCGTGGTGTGCAACTTCACGCCGATGATTCGCGAAGGCTATCGGATCGGTGTGCCTCTCGAGGGCGACTACCACGAGGCTCTCAATACCGACGCCCCGCCCTATGGCGGCAGCGGCGTCTCCTCGGGGCCGGTGCTCCATGCCGAGCCCACACCCTGGCACGGCCGACCCTATTCGATCCACCTGAGGCTGCCGCCGTTGTCGGTCGTTGCCTACACCATTGGTGGATAAAGGCCGGGAACTTTTCCTGCATTTGCGCAATCGCGCTCTTCCGCATTGAATTTTCGAAAGAATTGGCGCACTGTGCGGAGTCGATAGGAGAAAAAACAAGTCGGGGATGTCGCCATGCTCATCGCCGGTATGCTCCAGCGATTGATTCAGTACGGCCGACTCACGGTGATCGACGCTGCTGGTCGCGCCCACCACTTCGAGGGCGCCGACCCAGGACCCGAGGCCACCATCCGACTCACCGACAAGCGCATCGAGCTCGCCCTCCTGCTCCATCCGGAGCTGGCCCTGGGCGAGGGCTACATGGAGGGGCGCATCCTCGTCGAGGAGGGCTCGATTTATGACCTGATCGAGATCGGCGCGGTCAACTTCGAGCGGCTGGGCGGCAGCAACTGGGGCAGTATCGCTGCGCGATTGGCCGGCTTGCTTCGCCGCTTTCACCAGTACAATCCGGTGCCGCGCGCGAGGCGCAACGTAGCCCATCACTACGATCTCTCGTCCGAGCTCTACCAACTCTTTCTCGATCCCGACCGGCAGTATTCCTGCGCCTATTTCCCGAGGCCGGAGACGTCGCTCGACGAGGCGCAACTCTTGAAGAAGCGGCATATCGCGGCCAAGCTGTTGCTGCGTCCGGGCCAGCGCGTGCTCGACGTCGGTTGCGGCTGGGGTGGGCTCGGGATCTATTGTGCCCAGGTCGACGAAGTGGACGTGACCGGGCTGACCCTGTCGGTCGAGCAGCACGACCATGCGATGCGCAGGGTCAAGGAAGCCGGCCTCGACGATCGGGTGCGGTTTCTGATCCAGGACTATCGCGAGACGACCGGCAGCTTCGATCGTATCGTTTCGGTCGGCATGCTCGAACATGTGGGCGTCAATCATTATGACGCCTATTTCCGCACGCTCGCCGACCGGCTGGCCGAGGACGGCGTCGCCGTCATCCATTCGATCGGCCGGGCCACGGGGCCGGCCGCTACCGCTTCCTTCATCCGCAAGTACATCTTTCCCGGCGGCTACATCCCGGCAATCTCGGAAGTCCTGCCGTCGATCGAGCGAGCCGGGCTCTGGGTGACCGATGTCGAGATATTGCGCTTGCATTATGCCGAGACGCTGCGCCACTGG
>JAABSG010000185.1 GCA_011390475.1 Geminicoccaceae bacterium
GTGATGTTGTAGAGCACCTGATCGGTGGCGCAGTTCTGCCCATCGGCCACCCGCCAGAGTTCCTCGAGATCGGCCACGTCCAGGTTGCTCACCCCCCAGTGCTTGATCAGGCCCGCCTCGCGCAGCCGCTCGAAAGCCTCGACGGTCTCGGCCAACGGATACTGGCCGCGCCAATGCAGGAGATAGAGGTCGAGGCGATCCGTGCCGAGCCGCTTCAGGCTCCGGGCACAGGCCTTGGCCACGCCCTCGCGCGAGGCGTTGTGCGGGTAGACCTTGCTGACCAGGAAGACGTCGTCGCGCCGACCCCCGATCGCCTCGCCGACCACTTCCTCGGCCCCGCCCTCGGCGTACATCTCGGCCGTGTCGATCAGCGTCATGCCGAGCTCCAGCCCGCGCCGCAGTGCTGCGACCTCGGCCAGCCGCCGCTCCCGCCGCTCGCCCATGAACCAGGTGCCCTGGCCCAGGGCCGGCACCGTCTCACCAAAAGGTAGTGTCACCGTGCGCATGATGCTCCTTTCGTGGTTGAATCGGGCGAGGCGCTCGGCTCATCGGTTGCCACCCAGCGCCGGCCAGACCGGGGCCAGGGCCCGCTCGACGGCACCGAAGGCCTGGCGCTTTTGCCGGTAGACCGCGGCCAGCGCTGCCGTCGGCTCGAACCGGCGCTCGACCCGGGTCATGGCGGCTATGGCGCTCGGGTAGTCGGGGTAGAGGCCGATCGCGACCGCAGCGCAGATGGCGCTGCCCAGCGCCCCGAGCTCGCTGCCGCGCGCCACCTCGACCGGCAACTCGAGCACATCGGCGAAGAGCTGCATCCAGGCATCGCTCTGCGCCGCCCCGCCCGAGAGCCGGGCGGCCGCGGGCCTCGGCCCCTCGGCGATGGCGATGAGGTCCTCGACATGCCGACGATGCTGGAACGCCACGCCCTCGAAGAGGGCGCGCAGCAGATGCGCCCGGCCGCAATGCTGGCCGAGCCCGACGAACGAGGCGCGCGGTGCCCCCTCGCCGCCATGGATGAACGGCAGGTAGACGACGTCGCTGGCCTCGGGCGGCAGGCCCTGGACCAAGTCGCTGGCCTCGCGGTAGGCTGCCGGATCGCCGCCCATCAGCTCGCGGGCGAACCAGGCGAGGTTGGTCGCCGAGGTCGGGCTGCCCTCGACCAGGAGGATACGGCCGCCGTCCAGGCTCAGGCACTGCATCACTGGCAGACGATCGGTGGCGCGCCGGTCGCTCCAGAGCATGTTGATGCTCCAGGTGCCGGCCGCGACCGAGAGCTGCCGGGCATCGGCCACGCCCGAGGCCAGGGTGACCGCCTCGACGTCCATCGCCCCGGTGGCCACCGGCGTGCCCTGAAGGAGCCCGGTAGCGGCCGCAGCCTCGGCCGTGACCACCCCGGCGAGCGCGCTGCTGCGGCGAATCTCGGGCAGCTTGGCAGCCCAGTCGCCGAGGCCGAGCGCTGTCAGCGCCTCGGTAGCGTGGCGGCCGGTGGCGAAGTCGAGCAGACCGCCGCCCGAGAGATCGGAGAGATCGCTCGCCAAGACACCCGTCAGGCGCCAGCGGAGATAATCCTTCGAGAGGAGAACGGTGGCGATCCGCCGGGCGGTCTCCGGCGCCTCGCGGGCGAGCCAGGCGAGCAGCACGAGGGTCGAGGACGCCCGCAGCGGCTGGCCGGTCCGGGCGATCACCGCCGAAGACTCCGGGTGGCGGGCGAGGTCGGCCGCGATCCCGTCGGTCCTGGCATCGGTCGAGACGATGCCGGGACAGGCGGGCTCGCCACGGGCGTCGAGAAAATAGCCGCCATTGCCGTGGCCGGTGCAGCAGACGCAGGCGATATCGCCGGGCCCGGCGCCGATCCCGGCGAGCTCGGGTGCCTCGAGCACGCGGCGAACAGCGGCGGCCGCGGCCTGCCAGATGGCGGCACAATCGCGCTCCACGTAGCCCGCCCGCGGATGGTGCGTCGGCACGTGCCCGCCGGCCACGGCGAGCTCCTGGCCCTGGGTGTCGAAAACCGCGGCCTTGGTGACCGTGCCGCCGACATCGATGCCGAGCAGCAGCGGCTTCATGGCGCAGCCCCGTCTCGCGCCAGCGCCGCGTCGCCGACCGCGAGGTGAATGCGGCCGTAGCGGCTGTTGTAGATCGCCGTATAGTACTCGATCGGCAGGCCGTTCGCGAGGCAGGCCCGGGATTCGATGGCGATCACCGGGGTCGCCGTCGTGATCTCGAGCAGCGTCGCCTCGGCCGCGGTCGGCAGTGCCGCATCGAGCCAGCGCTCCGCCGTGCGGGCGACCAGGCCGTAGTGCTCGCGCAGCGTGCCGTAGAGCGAGCGGTCCCGCATATCCAGCGTCTCGAGCCCCGGCACCTTGTGCGCCGGCAGCGCCACCGTGCTGAAGACAGAAGGCCGGCCGTCGGCATAGGCCAGCCGCTCGAGGCGGACCACCGCCTCGTCCGGCGGCAGGTTCAGCATCTCGCGCTCGCGCGGACTGGGTGCGGCCTTGGCCAGGCTGAAAATCCGGGTGGTGACGGTGTGCCCCTTTTCGGTCATCTCGCCGAAGAACCCGACATTGGAGGCCGGGAACTCCTGGTCCGCCTTCTGCCGCGCGACGAAGACGCCCCGCCGGCGGACCTTGACGATCGCGCCGTCGTTGGCGAGCTCGCCCAGGGCCTCGCGAACGACCGTGCGCGACACGCCGAACTGCCGGCAGAGCATATGCTCGGACGGCAAGTGGCTGTCCGGCGGCAGGCGGCCATCCTGGATGGCGGCCTCGATCCGCTGCCCGAGTTGCCGCCAGAGCGGGCTCGCGGCGGTGCGGGAGAGCGTGCCACCGGCCTCCAGGATGCGGCTCGCCTCCGTCATGTCGAGTGGCTGCGGCGCGGCGTGTGTCATGCCGCATCCCCCCGAGCCAGCTTCGCCGGTGCGGGTGCCGGGGCCAGCGGGCCGAGATCGACGCCGTGCCGCTCCTTCAACAGTGCTGCGAGCGCGGCGAGTTCGGCTGCCTGCCAGGCGCTGTCCTGGCCGAGCTCGGCGGTAGCGACAGCCGCGATCTCCTGCAGCAGCCCCGCCGTCAGGCGGCCGTCGAGCGCCAGGGTGGTGCGGCGAAAGACGAGATCGCCGAGCGTCATCGCCATCTCGTGACGGACGTGAAAGGCGATCTCGCGTCGGCTCGTCTCTGGGGCGTCGCCGAGCGGCTGGTCCGGCCCGGCGGCGAGGAACGCCCCGACCCGGCTAGCGCGCGTGCCAAAGCGCTCGACCAAGGAGGCGGCGCGCGACGGATCGACCCCGAGCCCGGTGAGCGACGCCTCGAGCGCCGTGCGGCCGGCGGGGTCGGCGGGATAGTCGCGGCCGCCGCCGATCGGCAGGTCGTGGGTCGCCACCTTGCGCTTGCGGCCGAGCTCGGCCAGCACCGCATCGGTCGTGACCTCGGCGAAAGCGCGAAACGTGGTCCACTTGCCGCCGATCAGCGACAGCACGGGCCAGGGGCGCTCAGGTGTCGGCGGCGTGCGCTCGATCGCGTGGTCGCGGCTGATCGTGCCGGTCTCCTGCCGTGTCGCCCGCGGCAACGGGCGCACACCCGAGAAGCGGAACCGGATATGCTCGGGCCCGACGTCGACCAGCGGGAAGATCAGCCGGATGGCGCCCAGGAGATAGGCGGTCTCGGCCGCATCACAGACCGCGGCGTCGGGGTCGTCGAGGCGAATGTCGGTGCTGCCGAGGAGGACGCGGTCGCCCATCGGATAGACGATGCAGAGCCTGCCGGCACCGTCGTCGAAGGAAAAGGCGCGGCCGCCGAGCGCCCGATGCAGGGCCGGGCAGTCGAGCACCAGATGGGCCCCCTTGGTGCCGCCGATGAGGGCACCCTCGATGCCCAAGGCAGCATTGACCCGGTCGATCCAGGCACCGCCGGCATTGACGACGAGCTTCGGGCGGATGGCGAGGCGGCGGCCCGAGAGCCGGTCCTGAAGGATGATCTCGCCGCCCTCGAAGGCGGTGACGGCGAGGTGGTTGATGGCGGCGCTCGCGGGTTTGGCCAAGAGCGCGTCCTCGACCAGCTCGAGGTTGAGCCGCTCGGCCTGGGTGATCCTGGCGTCGTAGTAGGTGGCGACGCCGCGCACGGCCGGGTGCAGATCGGGCAAGTGACGCCGGGCCTCGGCCGCGCTCTCGATCCGGTAGCGGGGCAGGACCCGGCCCTTGCGGCCGAGCCAGTCATAGGTGCGAAGGCCCAACCGAACGACCTCGAGGCCGCGCAAGCGAAGCGGCCAGTCGCGGCCGAAGAAGCGGAAGACGGCGGCCAAGGCCCCGCTGAACCGGGCGAAGACGGGAATCGCCACCGGCAGCGGGCAGAGATAATGCGGCGCGTTCCGCATCAGCCGGTTGCGCTCGAACGTGGCCTCGGCGACCAGCCTGAGCTCGCCGTTCTCGAGGTAGCGCAGCCCGCCATGCGCCATCCGGGTCGAGGCACTGCTGGCCCCGGCGGCAATGTCGAGGGCATCGACCAGAACCGCGCGCACTCCTTGCAACGCCAGGTCGCGAAACGTGGCGGCCCCGTTGATGCCACCACCGATGACCAGGACGTCGAAGGCAGCGGGCTCGGCCGCCAGCCGCGCCAGATCGCGCGCGCGATCGAGGATCGGCGGTTGCTCTGCCATTACCTTGCTACCTCGGCCCGATGTTTGGCATCGACAGACCTCCCGCTTGTCATTACAAGAACGCTATCGTCCGGCAGCCGTTCTAGTCAATCCGAACGCGAGCGGCGCCCTGCTGGTGCGACTGGACAATCGACCCGGAAAACCGGGCGTGGGAGGCTCGATCGATGCAGCGGCAGGAGGCCGCCGTCTCGACCGGCGAGGTGCTGGTCGCGATGCGCAATCTCGACAAGTATTATGGCGGGCTCAGAGCGCTCGCCGAGGTCACGCTCGAGATCAGGAAGGGTGAGATCCTGGCGCTGGTCGGCGACAACGGCGCCGGCAAGTCGACCCTGATCAAGACGCTCTCTGGGGCGGTGGAGCCGGATGGCGGCGAGATCCTGGTGGACGGCCGCCCGGTGTCGTTCAAGACACCCAAGGACGCGACCGACGCCGGCATCGAGACCGTGCACCAGACGCTGGGCCTGGTCGACACGCTCGACGTGCCGCAGAACGTCTTTTTGGGCCGCGAGCTCACCAAGAAGGTCTTCGGGCTGTTCCCACAGCTCGATCAGGCGGCGATGCGCCGGCGGACCCACGAGCTGCTGCAGCGCTTCGCGATCAGCCTGCCGACGCTGAACGAGCCGGTCCACAGCCTCTCCGGCGGCCAGCGCCAGACCATCGCCATCAGCCGCCTGCTCCTGGTCGAGCCCAAGCTCTTGATCATGGACGAGCCGATGGCGGCGTTGGGCGTCGACGAGGGCAGCAAGGTGCTCGATCTCGTCGTCAAGTTGCGCGACGAGGGGCTCACCATCCTGATCATCAGCCACAATCTCGAGCACGTCTTCGCCATCGCCGATCGCATCGCGGTCATGAAGAACGGCAGGCTGGTGGCGGTCGTCCCCAGTGCTGCCACCACCCGCGAGGCCGTGGTCGGCATGATCACCATGGGCGCCTCTGGCGTGCGCACGGAGGACCGGCAATGGCTGTCGTGAGCGAGGCCCAGGCACCCAAGTCGATCGGCGCCTCGGACCGCCGCTTTCGCCTCGAGGGGCTGGGACTGACCCTGGTGCTCGTGGTGCTGATCCTGTTCTTCACCTGGGTCAACCCACGCTTCGGCACGCTCGCCAACCTCGCCAACGTGCTGACCCAGACCTCGACCTACGTCATCGTCGCCATGGGCATGACCTTCGTCATCGCCAAGGCCGGCATCGACCTCTCGGTCGGCTCCATGCTGGCGCTCTCGACCTGCGTCTTCTTCGGCCTGATCGAGGCCGGCTGGCCCTGGCCCATCGCCTTGCCCTTGATGTTCCTGCTGGCGATGGCGCTTGGCGCCTTCAACGGCCTGATCATCGCCTTTCTCGCCATCCCGGCCCTGATCGCGACCTTGGGCACGATGGTGGCGTTTCGGGGCATCGCGCTGCTGCATTCGGCCGGCAAGCTCTATTACGGCCTGCCGCCGGCCATCGTCTGGCTCGGCCAGGGCAAGGTCCTGGGCGTGCCGGTGCCGATCATCGTGGCGGCCCTTTTCGTCGCCTTCAGCTGGTGGCTGTTCAACAAGACCACCTTCGGCGTGCACGTCCGCGCGGTCGGCGGCAATCGCGAGGCGGCGCGGCTCGCCGGCATCAACGTCGCCCGGGTCGAGGTCCTGGTCTATACGCTCATGGGCTTCGCCGTGGCCCTGGGCGGGCTCTTGTGGATCGCCCGCATCGACGGCACCCAGGCGACGCTGGGCACCGCCATGGAAATCCACGTCATCGCCGCCACCATCATCGGCGGCACCAGCCTGTTCGGTGGCCGGGGCACCATCTACGGCACGCTCCTGGGCGCCATCCTGCTCTCGATGCTCAACAACGCGCTGGTCATCGCCGGGGTCGAGTTCTTCTGGCAGCTGGTCGCCATCGGCTGCATCGTCATCGCCGCCGTCACCATCAACAACATCCGCGAGAACCGGATCGGCTGGATCAGTCGCATCCGCCACCGCCGCGCCCCGGCCAAGTGAAGCGGGTAGCGGCCTAAAAGACAGTCCAATGGACAAAGGGAGTGCCGAACCGATGAGAAAGCTGCCCCTGACGACCAGCGACCTGCCCCGCCGCAGCCTCCTGGCCGCCGCGCTGGCAACCGCGCTCGTGGTGCCGCTGACCAGCCCGACCGAGGCCCGGGCCGAGCCGATCCAGATCGCCTACCTCTCGCCCTCGTTCGACATCTCGGATGCCTGGGAGCGCGTCTACTGGTCGATGCGCGGCCGCCTCGACGAGCTCGGCATCGAGTACGAGGTGCAGCAACTCGCGGTCCAGGACGCGACCGACCACGCGGGACAGCTAGCGCAAGTGGAATCGGTCATCCAGCGCGGCGTCGACTACGTCATGCTGGGGGCCACCGAGTACGAATCGGCGATCCCGGGGCTCCGTCAGCTCAAGGCCGCGGGCATCCCGGCTGTCGTCTACAACTTCCTGACGCCGCACGAGGACGAGAGTGCCAGAGGCCTGCAATACATCGCCTTCGACCACGAGGAAGGCGGCCGGCTGGCCGGCGCCTGGTCGGCGGTCAAGCTCAACGGCGGCGGCAAGGTGGCCGTGCTGCAGGGCGTGCCCGGCGTCGTCAGCGACCAGCGTATGAACGGCTTCTTGAGCGTCGTCGAGCAGTTCCCCGGGATCGAGGTGGTGGTCGGCGTGCATACCGACTTCGACCGGGTCAAGGCCTTCGAGGCGACCCAGAACCTGCTCACCGCCCACCCCGATCTCGATCTCATCTACGGCGTCTCGACCGGCGTCGGCCTCGGCGCCGGCCAGGCCGTGCGCCAGGCCGGCCTCTCGGAGCAGATCTACACCCTCGGTTTCGGCGGCACCGGCGACGAGGTCACCGCAATGCGCGAGGGCTGGCTCAGCGCCTCGCCGCTCCGCTCGATCGACGACAGCGGTGTGGCCGTTGCCGATGCCTTCGTCGCCCACATGAACGGCGAAGAGGTGGCCCCGGTCTGGTCCGGCCCCTTCGTCATGGTCGACGCCTGGTCGGACGCCGACGAGATCGTGGCCTACTCCAACCGCTACTCCGCCCCCCTGATGGGCCGCTGAGCCGCCCCCCCCCGAGAACCAGCGTTCGGGCGGCCGACCACGGTCGGCCGCCCGTCGCCACCCTTCCAGCCTACCCAAGGGACACTGCAGATGACCTTCACCGGCAAGCGCGTGCTCGTGACCGGCGCCGGCAAGGGCATCGGCCGAACGACGGCGAAGCTTCTGGCCGAGCGTGGTGCCGTGGTCATCGCCCTCAGCCGCAATGCCGACGATCTGGCCAGCCTCGGCACCGAGATCGGC
>JAABSG010000020.1 GCA_011390475.1 Geminicoccaceae bacterium
TTCGCCGAGGTGTCTGAGCCCAGGAGTCAGGCCCCTCTGAAAAATCGTTGTCGGCTGAGAACTTGGCGGGACGTACTTGCTGCGGCGCAGCAGCGGGCGCGCCGCCTTGCCGGGATCGAGGGATCGTTTCGAAGCGCTGGCGCTGGACATCCTTCGGCCATGGGTCGGAGCCGCAATCTGCTGCATTGTCTGCCGCCTTCGCGTCCCTCGTCGTGGCGAGAACGATGGCGGTGACGGGTATCCTCGCCGCCGTCGCGCGCCAAATCCGGCCGCTGTTCGAGTTGCGCCCACTGCTTGCCATCGTGCTGCTCGGGGCCGCAGCCTGGGTCTTCATCGAGATCGCCGACGAGGTCGTCGAGGGCGAGGCCATCCCCTTCGACGAGACGCTGCTCCTGGCGTTGCGAAGTGCCGCCGACCCCGCCGTGCCGCTCGGCCCGATGTGGCTGCAAGAGTCGATCCGCGACATCACGGCGCTCGGCGGCTACACGGTGCTCTCCATCGTGACGTTCTCGACCGCGGCCTATCTCTGGATGGCGGGGCAACGGCGGGTCGCGTTCTTCGTCGTGGTGGCGGCCGCGGGCGCCGTCCTTTGGGTGACGCTCTTGAAGCTCGGCTTCGACCGGCCGCGCCCGGACCTCGTGCCGCACATCATGAGCGCCGAGACGCCGAGCTTCCCGAGCGGGCATTCGACCGCCGCTGCCGCGATCTACCTGATGTTGGGCGCGCTCCTCGCCCGCTTTCAGACACGCCGCCTGCTGCGCCTCTTCTTCGTCGGGCTCGCGGTCGCGATCACCGTCCTGGTTGGTTTCAGCCGCGTCTATCTCGGCGTGCACTGGCCCTCGGACGTGGTCGCCGGCTGGACCCTGGGCGGCGGCTGGGCCGTCGCCTGCTGGCTCGCGGCCAGCTGGCTGCGTTGGCGTCACGTGTTGCCGGAGACGGCCGAGCAGACCGGGAACGGTCCCGCCTCGACGACCTCGGCCAAGGCCACGGCCGGCGGCAGCAGCCGGTCGACATAAAACCGGGCGACCCCCGGCCAAGCGGCACCGCGCGGGTCGTTGCGACCGACCGCCGCCCCCTTGGCGAGGAGGAACCCACCCAGGACCCGACCCACGAGCTCGAGATAGGGCACCGCCACTGCCTCGCGCCCCTCGGCCGGCTGGCCTTGCAGATGCCGGGTCGCCCGCTCGAGCGCCGTCAGCGCCTGGTCGAGCTTCGGGCGGCGCGCTGCCTCGACCGGCCATTGCCGCAGCTCCGCGAACAGCCGCCAGGGCAGCTGACCGTCCTCGAGCGTCAGCTTGCGGCAGACGAGGTCTTGGGCCTGGATACCGTTGGTGCCTTCGTAGATCGAAAGGATGCGCGCGTCGCGGTAGTGCTGGGCGGCCCCCGTCGCCTCGATATAGCCCATGCCGCCATGCACCTGGATGGCATCGGACGCGATGGCGATGGCCCGGTCGGTGCACCAGGCTTTCACGATCGGTGTCAGCAGGGCCACGCGGCCGCTGGCGGCGGCGCGTTCGTCGGGGTCGGCGTGATGGCTCGCCGTATCGACCGCGGCGAAGGCGGTGAGGCAAAGGGCGCGCATCGCGGCGATTTCGGCCTGCATCGCCGAGAGCTGGCGCTGGATGTCCGAGTGATCAACGAGGCGCGCGGGGCGCCCGTCACGCTTGCCCTGGACCCGCTCCTGGGCATGAGCCTTGGCCCCCTGATAGGCCCGCTCGGCCAGACCCACGCCTTCGAGACCGACGGCGAGCCGGGCGTTGTTCATCATGGTGAACATGGCGGCCAGACCGCGGTTCGGCTGGCCGAGCATGAAACCCACCGCACCCGTGTCGTCGCCGTAGGACATGACGCAGGTGGGCGAGGCGTTGATGCCCAGCTTCTCTTCCAGCTTCAGGCAGCGAACGTCGTTCCGCGCCCCGAGGCTACCGTCCGGGTCGACCAGGAACTTCGGCACGATGAACAGCGAGATGCCCTTGGGGCCGGGCGGGGCACCCTCGAGCCGGGCGAGAACGAGCTGGACGATGTTCTCGGCCATGTCGTGCTCGCCGAAGGTGATGTAGATCTTCTGGCCCCTGAGCCGGTGATGCGGGCCGATCAGCGGATCATCGGCCGGCCGGGCGGTGGTCCGGATAGCCCCGAGGTCCGAGCCGGCCGCTGCCTCGGTCAGGCACATCGCACCGGTCCAGCGCCCGGCCACCATCGGCGGTACATAGGTCGTCTTCTGCACGTCGGTGCCGTGATGCAAGAGCGCCTCGACGGCACCCTGGGTCAGGAGCGGGCAGAGCTGCAGCGTCATGTTGGCGGCATTCCAGAGCTCGCCCACGGCTGCGTTCAAGGTCCAGGGCAGGGCCTGGCCGCCGTACTGCTCGGGAAATACGAGCCCCATCCAGCCCGCCTCGCCGAACCGCCGAAAAGCGTCCCGAAAACCGGGCGCCGTCCGCACGATCCCGTTCTCCAGAACCGCACCCGCGCGGTCGCCCGTGGCGTTCAACGGCGCCTGCACGGTCTCGGCGAACCGGGCGGCTTCGCCCAGGATCATCGCCACTTCGTCGGCATCGAGCGGTGCCGCCTTGGGCAGCCGATCGATGCCGACGAGGTGATCGAGGACGAAGCCGAGCTGGTCGATCGGGGCCTGGTAGGGGGTCAAGGGCGGGCTCCGGGGATCAGCCGCCGCCGGCGCTCGCCAGGATCATCGGTTCGAGCACACCCTGGCTGGCGCAGGCGCGATCGAACTCGAGATTGTCGAAGCGGTCGAGATAGAGGCCGTCGAAGCGTGGGCTCACCGTCACGCTGGTCCGGCCGGCGAGGTCGCTGAAGCGGACGGTGATCCGCGCCCGCAGAGTTTCGGCCTCGGCCCAGTGCGTGCGGTTGCGGTCGTCGCGCTCGCGTACCAGGACCTGGTCGCACACGGCCCAGCCGGTG
The DNA here is from genome assembly GCA_011390475.1 of Geminicoccaceae bacterium. GTDB lineage: Bacteria > Pseudomonadota > Alphaproteobacteria > Geminicoccales > Geminicoccaceae > SLRI01. The sequence continues at coordinate 2,923 of JAABSG010000020.1, forward strand.
GGGGCGCCACGCTCGATCGTGGCCATGACGAGGCCGGCCTCGCGGCGGTCCTCGACGGTAAAGCCGAGCGCTTCGAGCCGGGCAACGACCGCATCCTCGGCCTCGTCGATGGAGCGGTCGGTCAGGGTGCCCAGCGGTGTGGTGGTGACCCCCGGCCGCGGTGGCTCCGGCATGCAGGCGGTGAGAAGAAGGAGGGCCACGACGGGCCAGGCGCGAGAGACCATGAAAGCAGCTCCGAATGGGACGATGGCGCGCTCACTTACACGATCACGCCCGGGTTCAGGATGTTTTGTGGATCGAGGCCCGTCTTCAGCCGCCGCATCAGCTCCAGCTCGAGCGGGTCCTTGTAGCGCTCGAGCTCCGGCCGCTTGAGCCTCCCCACGCCGTGCTCGGCGCTGAACGAGCCACCGAAGGAGGCCACCAGCAGGGCCAGCTCGGCCGAGAGCAGCGGCTTGAGTTCGGCGATCCTGGCCTCGTCGCGGGGCAGGAGGAAATTGAAGTGCAGGTTGCCGTCGCCGACATGGCCGAAGGGAAAGAGCGGGATGTCCGGCGCGATGCCGGCGAAATGCGCCTCGGCCTTGCCGATCAGCGCCGGCAGGTCGGCGACGGCGACCGAGATGTCCGAGCGCAGCACGTAGCCGATCTGGCTCGTGGCCTCGCTCTGGCCCTCGCGGATATGCCACATGGCCGCCCGCTGCGCCTCGTTCTGGGCGATCGTGCCGTCCTGGATCAGCCCCTGCTCGAAGGCGGCCTCGAGGGTGCGTTCGACCGGCCCCTCCAGACCCTCGGGCAGCGACCAGGCGACCTCGATCAAGAGGTGCCAGGGATGCGGCTCGGCCAATGGTCGCTTGCCGCCGGCGAGATGCTGGTCGGCGGCCTCGACTCCGAAGCCGTTGATCAATTCGAAGCTCGAGATCAGCTCGCCCAGCTGGTTCTGGAAGAGGGCCAGAAGCTCGAGCGCGGCCGCTGGGCTTTCGATGCCGAGCCAGATGGTCTGGCGCTCCTTGGGCTTGGCCGCGAGCTTCAAGACGGCGGCCGTGATGATCCCGAGGCTGCCCTCGGCGCCGATGAAGAGCTGCTTGAGGTCGTAGCCGGTATTGTCCTTGGGCAGGGCCCTCAGCCCGTTCCAGACGCGGCCGTCGGCCAGAACCACCTCGAGGCCGAGGACGAGCTGGCGGGTCATGCCGTAGCGGAGCACGTTCACCCCACCCGCATTGGTCGAGAGATTGCCGCCGATGCGGCAACTGCCCTCGGCCCCGAGCGACAGGGGAAAGAGCCGGCCGACGGCGTCCGCCGCGGCCTGCACGTCGGCCAGGATACAGCCGGCCTCGGCGACCAGATGCCCGCCCGTTGGATCGAAGTGGCGGATTTTGTCCATACGCTCGAGGCTGAGAAGGACCTGATCACCGCTCTTATCCGGAATGCCGCCGGCAACCAGACCGGTATTGCCGCTCTGCGGGACGAGGCCGACGCCTCTGGCCGCCGCCTCCCGAACGATGGCTGCCACCTCCTCGGTCGACCCGGGGCGCAGCACGAGTGAGGTCCGGCCTCGATGCTGGCGCCAGAAATCGATGGTGTAGCGTTCGGTTTCGGCCGGATCGGTCAGGATCGCGGCCTTGGCCAGTCGGGGTTCGAGGGCCAGGCACAGGTCGTCGATCGTCTCGCGGGACAAGGTCATCCACTGCTTTCCAAAAGCCAGGCCCCGAGCCTAGAAACAGTCGCAGCCGTGGGCAAGGCGGCTCGGTTGACAGGGCAGGGGGCATGGCTAGGTTCGGGCGGCTGTGGCACCGGCATCGGGCATTATCGAGGGAACGCACGACATGGACGAAACACGCCTGAAGGCGGTGATCGAGGCTGCATTCGAGGATCGGGCGAACGTTTCGCCCGCGACCAAGGGAGAGATCCGGGAGGCGGTCGAGGCGGCGCTCGATGGGCTCGACGAGGGCCGCTTCCGGGTCGCCGAGAAGAAGGGCAGGGACTGGGTCGTCAACCAGTGGCTGAAAATGGCGGTCCTGCTCTCCTTCCGGCTCAACGAGATGGTGAAGATCGACGGCGGTCCCGGCGGTGGTGCCTGGTGGGACAAGGTGCCGTCGAAGTTCGAGGACTGGCGCCGGAAGGACTTCACGGCCGCCGGCTTTCGTGCCGTGCCCAACTGCGTCGTTCGCCGCTCGGCCTATATCGCCCCCGGCGTCGTCCTGATGCCCTCCTTCGTCAATCTGGGGGCGCATGTCGCAGAAGGCTCGATGATCGACACCTGGGCCACGGTGGGTTCCTGCGCGCAGATCGGCCGCAATTGCCACATCTCGGGGGGTGCCGGGATCGGCGGCGTGCTCGAGCCCCTGCAGGCCAACCCCGTGATTATCGAGGACGAGTGTTTCATCGGTGCTCGGGCCGAGGTCGCCGAAGGGGTGATCGTCGAGACCGGCTCCGTGCTCTCGATGGGCGTCTATCTCGGTGCCTCGACCAAGATCGTCGATCGGACCACGGGCGAGATCTTCACCGGTCGGGTTCCCGCCTATTCCGTGGTCGTCTCCGGCACCATGCCGGGCAAGCCCTTCCCCGACGGTAGCGCCGGCCCCGGTCTCTATTGTGCGGTGATCGTCAAGCGTGTGGATGCCAAGACCCGGGCCAAGACCTCGATCAACGAGCTGTTGCGCGACTGATGCGGCTCACCGACCCGGTGGCATTGGCACAGGCCCTGATCCGCTGTCCGAGCGTGACGCCGGCCGACGAAGGGGCACAGGCCGTGCTCGGCGAGATGCTCCGGCCCTTGGGCTTTCGGATCGAGCCCCTGCGTTTCGATGCGGGCGGCGAGCCGGCGATCGACAATCTTTTCGCGCGCCTCGGCGATGCCGCCCCCAATCTCGCCTTCGCCGGGCACACCGACGTCGTCCCGCCGGGCGATCTCGACGGCTGGACGGCCGAGCCTTTCGCAGCCGAGATTCGCGATGGCTGGCTCTTCGGCCGTGGCGCTGCCGACATGAAGGGCGACGTCGCCTGCTTCGTTGCCGCCGTGGCCCGCTACCTCGAACGGCACGGTAACCCGAAGGGCTCGATCAGCTTCTTGATCACCGGCGACGAGGAAGGCCCGGCGATCAACGGTACGGTCGAGCTGCTCCGCTGGGCCGCGGCCGCCGGCCACCGCTTCGACGACTGCATCGTCGGTGAGCCCACCTGCGTCGAGACCCTGGGCGACATGGCCAAGATCGGTCGGCGAGGCTCCTTGACCGCGACCGTCGAGGTCTTCGGCAGGCAAGGCCATGTCGGCTACCCGCACCGCGTCGACAACGCAGCCCACCGCCTGGTTGCCCTCCTGCACCGGCTGACCACCGCCCCGATCGATCAGGGTACCGAGCATTTCGAGTCGTCGAGCCTGCAGGTGACCACCATCGATATCGGCAACCCCGCCACCAATATCGCCCCCGGGCGGGCCCGCGCCGTGCTCAATATCCGCCACAACGACAGCCAGACACCGGAGAGCCTGAAGGCCTTGATCGAGGCGGCGATCGCAGCCACCGGCGGGCGGATCGACGTCGGCTACAGCGAAGGTGCCATCGCCTTTCTCTCCCCACCGGGCGCGCTCGCCGACATGCTCGGCCTCAGCGTCGAAGCCGTTACCGGCCAAAAGCCCAAGCTCTCGACCTCGGGCGGCACCTCGGATGCGCGCTTCGTCCAGGCCTATTGCCCGGTGATCGAGTTCGGCCTCGTGGGGGCCACCATCCACCAGGTGGACGAGCGCGTCGAGACCGGCGATCTCGAGCGGCTGACCTTGATCTATCTCGATTTTCTCGAACGCTATTTCGGACGCTGATGCCGCCTTTCGCCGAGATTCGCCATTATTTCGAAGGGGCTTGGCGGCTGGCCCGGGGCGATGCTGGCGGGATGGAACATTTCGACTTCTCCGCCGACGGCTTCTGGCGCTCGTTCTGGGCGATCGTGGTCGTGGCGCCCGGCTACGCCATCCTGGTCGCCGACCAGTATAACCGCCGTGGCGAGTCGGTCGCGTTCTGGCCGATCTTCACCGCCGAGACCCTGAGCTACCTGCTCGGCTGGGCAGCCTTTCCCCTACTCGCCATCTGGCTCACCCGGATGTTCGGCGTGGCCGAACGCTACGTGCCGCTGATCGTTGCCCTCAACTGGTCGTCGATGGTCCAGATCGGGGCTCTCCTGGTGCCCATAGCACTGGGCGCCGTGCTCTCGGCCGCGATGGTCGAGTTCCTCTTCGTGGTCGTCACCGGCGCTGTCCTCTTCTATCACGGCTTCATCATCAAGACCGCTCTCGACTGCACGGTCGGCACCGCCGTCACCGTCCTCGCCGCCGACCTCGTCGCCGTCATGCTGGTCAACGGCCTGATCTTCAGCATCGTCGTCGGATAATCCAGCGCAACGTAAGGGTCGGGCGTGCGGAGGATCATCATCCCCACTCTTTTTCTCTATTTCGAATAATCAGCCCTGACGAAATAGAGGCCATGCGGCGGAGCCGTGGGCCCGGCGGCAGCGCGGCTCTTGGCGTCGAGGGCTTGCCGCGCGAAGGCGACCGGGCGTTGGCCTTCGCCGATCAGCTTCAGGGTGCCGACGATGTTGCGGACCTGATGGTGGAGGAAGGAGGGCGCCTGGGCCCTGATTTCGATCACCTCGGCCGTGCGGCCGACCGACAGGCGGGTCAGGGTCTTGATCGCGGAATTGGCCTGACAGGCGGTGTCGCGGTAGCTGGTGAAGTCGTGGCGGCCGACCAGGGCTTCGGCGGCCGCCTGCATGCGCTCGGCGTCGAGGCCCTTGGCGACGTGCCAGACACGGCCGGCAAGCAGCGCCGGCGGGCCGCGGCGGTTGAGGATGCGGTAGAGATAGTGACGGGCTCGGGCATCGAAGCGGGCGTGGAAGTCCGGGGGCGCAACCCTGGCCTCGATCACGGTGACGGGCTCGGGGCGGAGGTGGTGATTGAGGCCGCTCATCACCCGCTCGGGTATCAGGTCCTGGGCGAGGTCGAGATGGACGGTCAGCGCCATGGCATGCACGCCGGAATCGGTCCGTCCGGCCGCCACGGCAGGGCCGTCGCGCGTGCCCATGGCATCGGCCGCGTCCTCGAGCGCTGCCTGGACCGAGCGGCCGTTTTCCTGGATCTGCCAGCCGCAGAACGGCCCGCCGTCGAATTCGAGGGTGAGCCGGTAGCGGGGCATGGCGCTCAGCTCAACCGCATGCCGAGCGGGATCGTGTAGCCGCGCTGCAGGTCGGCCGCACTCATCGCCTTCCGTCCCTGGCGCTTGACCCGGGTGACGTCGAGCACGGCCTCGCCGCAGGCCAGTTGCAGCGGCAGGCCCACGACCTCGCCGGGCTCGCCGCTGCCGGCGACGACGCGGGCGTCGAGAATGTTGAGGCGCTCCTGGCCCGCCATGCACCACGTACCGGGCCAGGGATCGAAAGCGCGGATGCGCCGCTCCAGCAGCGTGGCCGATGCTGTGAAGTCCAGCCTCGCCTCGGCTTTGTCGAGCTTCTTGGCGTAGCAGGCGAGCGCCTCGTCCTGCGGCTCTTCGCTAGCCGTGCCGTTGGCGATGGCCTCGATCACCTCGGGCAGCACCGCCGCGGCGAGGCTGGCCAAACGGTCGTGCAGGCTGCTCGCGGTCTCTCCCGGGGTGATGGCGAGCGGCTCACGACGGAGCATCGGCCCGGTGTCGAGGCCCTCCTCCATGCGGAAGATGGTGATCCCGGACTCGTCGTCACCCGCCTCGATCGCGCGCTGGATCGGCGCCGCACCACGCCAGCGCGGGAGGAGCGAGGCGTGAAGGTTGAAGCAGCCGAGGCGCGGGGCGTCCAGGATCGGCCGGCGGAGGATCAGGCCATAGGAGGCGACGATGGCGATATCGGCGTCGAGCGCCCGAAACGCTGCCTGGCTCGCCTCGTCCTTCAGGCTCGCCGGGGTTCTGACCGGCAGACCCAGCCGATCGGCCGTCTCGTGCACCGCACTTCTACGGTCGCGATGGCCGCGGCCGGCGGGGCGCGGCGGCTGGGTGTAGACCGCGACCACGTCGTGCGGCAGGACGACCATGGCCTCGAGCGCCGGCACGGCAAAGGCGCTCGTGCCCATGAAGACGAGGCGCAGGCGGCGATGCCCGGTCGCTTCAGGCTTTGACACGGCGCTGCTTGGCGAGGCGGCGAAGGATCATGTTGCGCTTGAGCGCGGAGAGGTGGTCGGTGAACAGGATGCCGTCCAAATGGTCGATCTCGTGCTGCAGGCAGCGCGCCAGGAGCCCTTCGGCCTCGATCACCCGCTCGGCTTCCCGCTCGTCGAGATAGCTGACGGTGACCGCGACCGGCCGTTTCACCTCGGCGAATTGGCCGGGCAGGCTGAGGCAGCCCTCCTCGGCTATGGCCCGCTCGTCGGAGCGCCAGGTGACGGCCGGGTTGATCAGCCGGATGGGCTGGTTCTTCTCTTCGGTGGTGTCGATGACGACCACCCGCCTGCCGACATCGACCTGGGGGGCGGCGAGGCCGATGCCGGGGGCCTCGTACATGGTGACCAGCATGTCGTCCATGAGACGAAGCAGGGCGTCGTCGACGGCGGCCACCGGCTCGGCCGGGCGCTTCAAGGTCGGGTGCGGCGGTTGGAGAATATCGAGGAGCGGCATGGTTCTTCACATGAATGACGGGACGAGGCGGTGGCCGAGGATCCGGATCAGGCGACCTTTTGCCGGGCCCGCATCGCGGCCTCGAGCGTGCCTTCGTCCAGATAGTTGAGCTCGCCGCCGACCGGCAGGCCGTGGCCGAGCCGGGTGACGACACAGCCGGCGGACCGCAGCCGTTCGTGGATGTAATGTGCCGTTGTCTGCCCGTCCACTGTGGCACCGAGTGCCAGGACCACCTCCTCGACCGAGGCGGCCTCGATCCTGGCCAAGAGGGCGCCGATGCGGATCGTCTCGGGCCCACGCCCCTCGATCGCCGAGAGCGTGCCGCCGAGCACGTGGTAGCGGCCCTTGAAGCCGACCAGCCGCTCCATCGCCCAAAGGTCCTCGACCTCCTGGACGACACAGATCACCCGGTCGTCACGGGACGCATCACGGCAGACGCTGCAGGGATCGGTCGTGTCGAGATTGCCGCAAATCCCACAGGCCGTGACTCGCTCGGCACAGAGCTGCATCGCCTCGACCAACGGGCGCAGAATCGCCTCCGGTCGCTTGAGCATCGCCAGCCCAGCCTTCCGCGCCGATCGCGGCCCGAGGCCGGGCAAGCGCCCCAGGAGCCGGATCAGCCGCTCGATGTCCGCCGCGGCCATGCGTAGGCGTCGCGCCGCGCTAGAAGGGCAGCTTCATGCCGGGAGGCAGCGGCAGGCCGCCCGCCATCTTGCTCATCTCGCCCGAAACGTGCTCCTCGATCCGCTTTTTCGCGGTGTTGGTGGCGGCGACGATCAGGTCCTCCAGCGTCTCGACATCGTCCGGGTCGACCAGCGCCTTGTCGAGCTTGATCCGCCGCATCTCGCCCTTGCCGTTGAGCGTGACGGTGACCATCCCGGCACCGGCCTCGCCGCTCATCTCGGTCTCGGCCAGCTTCGCTTGCATGTCGGCCATTTTTGACTGCAGTTCTTGCGCCTGCTTCATCATGTTCTGAAGGTTCTTCATCAGCGTTCCATTCGGCTGTTGTCGCCAGCGGCAGGGCCAATTTCGAAATCGGTCGGGTCGTCGTCCAATTCGTCGTCGGTGAAGACGATGTCGTCCGCGCCGTCGTCGTCTGGGGCGTCTTCCGCGAGACCGCCCCGGTCGGCGTCCTCCGGATCGATATAGCCGAGCGTTTCTGCCGCGTCATGCTCGGGTGCGTCATGCTCGGATGCTGCGTCAGCGGGGCCGTCATGCCGCCTGGCGTCCCGGATGTCGACGATGGTCGCCCCGGGAAACGCATCGAGCACCTCGCGCACCGCCGCATCCTCGGCCACCGCCTCGATCAGACGCTGGCGGTTCACTGCCTCCTGCTCGGCCAGGCTGGCATCGCCGCCGCTCTGCGAGAGCGCGATCAGCCAACGCCGCCCGGTCAACTCCAGCAGCGCTTCGCTCAGCTTGCCGGAAATGTCGCGAGGCAGGCCCGAGGCCAAGCGAAGCTCGATCCGATCCTTCTGAAAGCCGATCAGGTGAGCCCCCTCCTTGAGGTAGCTCGCCAGCAGCGGCTGGCCATGGCCATGCAGCAGCCGAACGAGATCGGCGAAATCGGCTGGCTCGGTGGTCCGCGGTGCCGGTCCCTTTCCAGCGCCGGGGGCGGCGCCGGCGCGCGTCGCGGCCGGGCCCGAGCTCGGCACATGGCGGCTGGGTGCTCTGGCACCGCGTCCGTCGCTCCGGCTCGGCCGCGCTGCGGCGCCGCTGGCGTCCTGGCGCGGCTCGAGCGGCGCAATCCGAGCCACGGGCGGTGGTGCCGGCGGCATGGTCGGGGCTTGCGGCCGACTGCCGACACCGGGCGCACCGCCATTGCCCTTGGCCGCCGTCTCCTGACGCCGCAGCGACTTGATGACCTCACCTGGCGTCGGCAACTGCCCCATGGCCGAGAGCCTGAGCAGCACCATCTCGAGGGCCTGGGCGGCATCCGGCGCTGACCGAACCTCGTCGAGCCCCTTCAAGAGCACCTGCCAGGCACGGGCCAGGACCGCGAGGTCGAGCTTTTGCGCCAGAGCCTGCGCCGTGGCTACCGCCTCCGGCGTGGTGGCAAAGGCCGAGCCGGCATCGCGATCGACTTTCAGGCAGCTGAGCCAGTGGCCGATCTCGAGCAGATCCTGCAGCACCGCGGTCGGTTCGGCGCCCAGGCGATAGAGTTCACGGCTGCGATCGATGGTCGTGGCCGCCTCGCCGCCCATGACGGCGGCAAAGAGGTCGATCAGCCGCTGCCGGTCGCCGAGCCCGAGCATGCCGGCAACCGCTTTGGTCGTCACCGGCCCGTCGCTCAAGGCGATCGCCTGGTCGAGCAGCGAGAGGGCATCACGCACCGAGCCTTCGGCGGCCCGCGCCATCAGCGCCAGGGCCTCGGATTCGGCGCTCACGGTCTCCAGTTCGGCGATCCGCGCCAGATGCGCCTCCAGCACCGCGGCCTCGACCCGCTTCAGATCGAAGCGTTGGCAGCGCGACAGTACGGTGACCGGGAGCTTTCGGACCTCGGTCGTGGCGAAGATGAACTTGGCGTGCGGCGGCGGCTCCTCGAGCGTCTTGAGCAGGCCGTTGAAGGCCTTCTCAGAGAGCATGTGCACCTCGTCGATGATGTAGATCTTGTAGCGCGACGAGGCCGGCGCATAGCGCACCGCATCGACGATCTCGCGGATGTCGTCGATGCCGGTGCGGGTCGCCGCATCCATCTCGATCACGTCCATCGGCCGCTCCTCGATGAGCGATCGGCAGGACGGGCATTCTCCGCAGGGCTCGGGCGTCGGGCCACCCTTTCCGTCAATTCCGGTGCAGTTCAGGCCCTTGGCGATGATCCGGGCGGTCGTCGTCTTGCCGATGCCGCGAATCCCGGCAAGCAGGAAGGCGTGGGCGATGCGGCCCGACGACATGGCGTTGGTCAGCGTGCGGACCAGGGCCTCCTGGCCGATCAGCTCCGAAAGGCGCTGCGGGCGGTGGGTCCTTGCCAGCACTCGGTAGGGTTGGGCGGCGGCGCTTGCCAGATCCATGAGAGCCGTTTGGTGGCGGGGCGAACGCGCGAGGGGCTCGATGCTTATCGCGGGTCCGGGCCGGTGAACGAGCGAGGTGGAAGACTGGCGCGTGACCCGCGGCGAAGCTCGTTACGGCTGCTTCCTTCCGGACCTGACCGGGTTGGCGAGTGCCACGTCCACGACCAGCCTTCCACCACCCAATATCGAGCGTCCCCGCCGGTTGCGCAAGGGCGCCCGATGGCGCACAAGCGACCGGGCAGAGTCAAAAAGAGAGTTCCGTCTTGTCCCCGACGCCGACCCCAACTCCGACTCCGACGCCGACCAACGCGCCACCGCACGTCTATTCCTCGATCGGCTACGACCGGGCGGCCGAGAAGCGCGACGATGCGGCCTTTCAGGAGGCAAGCCTGCGCGATCCCGAGACCCGGTTCCTGGTGCTGCACGGCCTCAAGCCGCTGTTCACCGAGGACGAGGCGGGACCGCGGCCGCTCTTCGTCGCGGCCGAGGCTCTGGCCGGCCATCGCCCGGAGGCGCCGTTCTTCCTCGGGCGCTACCAGGGTCGCGCCGTCTTCGCCGTCGATCTCGAGGGCGAGGCGCTCGAGGGCGGCACCTATCTCGAATTGCGCGCCGTGGGCCCGGGTCTCGCCAGGGGCGAGGCGGGGCTCTTGGCCTTCGCCAGGGCGCTGGCGCATTGGCGCCTCCGGCACCGCTATTGTGGCGCCTGCGGCGGGCCCATGGTGACCCTCCTGGCCGGCCATTGCCGGCGCTGCGAGGCCTGCGGCTTCGACACCTTCCCGCGCACCGATCCGGCCGTCATCTGTCTCGTCACCAGCGGCGAGCACTGCCTCTTGGGCCGCTCGAGGCATTTTCCCGACGGCATGTATTCGACGCTCGCCGGCTTCGTCGAGCCCGGCGAGAGCCTGGAGCAGACGGTGTTTCGCGAGATCAAGGAAGAGGTCGGGATCGAGGTCGCGGACGTGCGCTACCGGAGCTCGCAGCCCTGGCCCTTCCCGCAGAGCCTGATGCTCGGCTTTCGCTGCACGGCACCCTTCGTCGAGCCGGTGATCGATCCGACCGAGATCGAGGCCGCCCGCTGGCTGCACAAGAGCGAGCTGCTCGATCCCGAACGGCGGCCGGTACGGCTGCCCAACCCGGACAGCATCGCGCGTTTTCTGATCGAGGATTGGCTCTATTCGAGCTGAGCCGGGAGCGAGGCTCCGGGATCGAGCTGCGGTAGCATCAGCCGGCTGGCGGCGGTCCGGGCGAAGCGCAGGGTCAAGGCCTTGCGCCGGGCCGCGGGCAGGGGGCGATGCCGGGCCGGCCGGACGATCTCCCCGCCGAACCGATCGGCGAGAATGAGCCCCTCCGCCTCGGGCAGCAGGTGACGGGGAAAGTCGGCGCCGACGGCGAAATAGAAAAAATCGGCGAAGTCCAGATAGTCCGGCCACTTGCGGTCGCAGATGAAGTCGGCGCGGCTGGATTTGATCTCGACGACATGGACCAGCCCGTCGCGGCCGATGCCGATCACGTCCACCCGCCGGCCGCTCTTCAGCGAGAGCTCGGTCACTGCCGCAATGTCGAGCTCGGCAAAGAGCCGGGTCACCCCGCGAGCGAGGGCTGCAGCGATGCCGCCCGCGGCCTCTCCCCTTGCTGTCGCCGTTACGTCGTTCATGCCGAATTTCGCCTGTCGATGCTCACCATTCTTTAACTCCCGGCGACGATAATGACCACGCCCGGCAGCCCGACAGGGTGGTCGTCGGTTGGGCTCGAGGAGCCCGGAATCGTCCCGGGGTGTTGTCGGTCGACGGGAGTGAGACTCGAGCAATGGCGCAGGAACTGATCGAAAGCGGCGCGTCGCCGGCGATGAGCCGTCGCCGGGCGGCGCTGATGCAGCGCGGCGCCGAGGTGGCCGAGCGGCTCGCCGCCAAGGACGTGGCCACGCTGCAAAAGGACCCGTCGGCGGCCAACCGGGCGCTGGTGGCCCGCAAGTTCGGCGCGCAATACGACGAGCTCGCCGAGAACGCGCCGCGCGATCTGGTCAAGGCGCTGTTGAATCTTCTCGTCGGCGACGTCGAGACCCAGGTGCGCCGCTCGCTCGCCTTGGCGGTGGCCTCCAGCGACCAGTTGCCGGCAACGGTGGCGAGTCGGCTCGCGCGCGATCGGATCGAGGTGGCCCAGCCGGTGCTCGAGCAGAGCCCGCTACTGGACGATGCGGAGCTGATCGACATCGTCCGCACCAACGCGATGCAGTACGCGCTCGCGGTCGCCGGTCGCGAACGGGTGTCCGAGCAGCTGGCCGATGCGCTCGTCGACAGCGGCAAGCAGCCCGTCGTGGCCCGTTTGGTCGGCAATGCCGGGGCGGCGCTCTCGGCCAAGACCCTGAAGCGGGTGATGGAGGACTGGCAGGGCGATCGGCAGGTGCAGGACCGGTTGGTGCGCCGGCCGGCGCTGCCGTTCGAGATGATCGAGCACATGGTGGGAGCGATCGGCGATCGGATCGAGTGGGAGCTGGTGCAGTCCCGGCGGATGGACCCGCACGAGGCGCGCAGCCTGATGCAGGCGGTGCGCGATCGCACCGCGGTCGGCCTCACCGCCAAGGAGCATGGTGATCGCAAGCTCGAGGTGCACCTGCGCGAGCGGCTGAGCACGGGCGAGCTCGGCCACGACGACCTGGTGCAGTTCTTGCGCGAAGGCGATGTTGCCGCCTTCGAGCAGACCCTGGGCTTGATGGCAGAGCTCGAACAGAAGACCGTCCGTCGCTTCGCCTACAACGACGACCGCCGCTACCTCGCCGCCCTCTGCCTCAAGGCCGGGTTGCCGGCACCTCACTACTTGACCATCCGCATGGCGCTCGAACTCGCCGCCCGCAGCGTCGGGCCGACCGGCGAGGACGATACCTTCTCGAGCGACGCCATGCAGTTCGTCCACCGCCAATACGAGGAGCTCCGCGGCAACCCGGCCAAGCTCCAGGCCCTCTTTGCCGCCTTCGGTTGAGCCGGGACACGACGACCCCCTACCGGCCGCCAGCGTTGCCGCCGCCCGGCGTCGCGATCGAGCCCGACTTGGGGGTGGGGAGGGGGCGGCGAGAGGGCTCGTCGTCACTGTGCAGGGGAGGTAGGCCCTTGGCACCGACTCTGGTCCGGCAAGGGGGCCGCTGCCTGCGGTGCGAAAGGTCGAGCAGCCGAAAAGTGAGGGCGCGCATGGATGAAGCGGCGCGTTCAGGCGGCAACGATCGGCGAGGCGCTCTCGCTCCCTGGACCCTCGGGCAAACCAGGAAACCCGGAGTCCGCCCTGAGAAATCGTGGACAGCGCGCGCCGCCAAGCCCTGCGGACGTCATGAGGCGGCGCAGGCCTGGGCTGCTACGGGCATCGACCGCGACGAGACACCTAGTCGGCCATAGCGAATCGGCCCTCGAGTGGGCGGACGCGTGCCGGGGCAGCTCGACTCCGACAACCCGGCTCAGCGAAGCGCCGGGCTCGAGCGCCCCTGGGAAGAGAGCAGCCGCGGCACGGCGGCGCGCTGCACGGCGTTGTCGGGCAGGCCCTCGGGCTCGGCCGTGCAGCGAGCCTCGATCGGATCATCGGCAGAGCTCGCCCTGGTCATCGGGCACGCCAAGGCCGGGCTACTCCAGCGCGAAGGCGGTGAGCACGTGGTCCATTTGGACGATCTGCGCTTGGTCGTCGCCCGCCTCCGCGCTCCTTGCGGCAGCGGCGAAACAAAGCAGGCCCGCGAAGGTCGTAGCCGCCTCGGCCGCCGAGGCGCTGGCCGCGGCCGTCACCGCGCTCGCGATCACCGACAGCGGTACTCCCACGCCTGCCGTTCAGCGCGCCGGCGCACGATCTCCCCGGCCCGCTCGCTCGGCTGCACCGCCGGCCGATCACCACTCCGGCGGCGCCACCTCGGACAGCAACCCCGGGCACTCCATCGACATGCTGGATCGAGAGCCCAACGCCGTTGCCGATATGGCCGCATCACCCCGCCGAGCCGAATCGAGGCGCCGACAGCCGACCCGATCCCCACCCTGGCTTCCGCCTGAAGTCTGGCCTCGATCCCGTCCGGCGCCGAGATGCTGCCTGCCATACCGAAGCTCGCGCCGAACATCAGAATTGATACCCGAGAGCGTCGTGCCATCCCCTGATCTCGCGGTGCATCGCGCACGAACGTGTCTGCGCTTCGGCGCAATGGCTATCGCGGATCGGCGAGGACGAGGCGCCGAGTGCGAGGGGCGACCCCTTCATACTGGAAGGCCGGGCCAGAGGCGTCGCGCCCCCTACGCCGCGGCGGCCGATATTAGAATGGCACACCAGGGCGTCGCGCCCTGGCGAACATCGAGCCGACTTGGAGCGACCCGAGTCGACGCTCGCCCGGAGACCGCAATCACTGTCGGCAGAATCCAGATGGCAGCCATTTCCGAGCAGCGCCAAGCCTGACGATCAGAGATAGCGCGTCAACACCGATGCGGCCGAAAATTGCCATCGAACCCGAGAGGCGCACCGGAAAGTGCCCAGCTCGACCGAACGAGCAAGAACCCTGCGATCATTTAGACCGACCAACGGCCATCAACTGCCGCTATCCGCTTGCCGCGTGCGGCGGCGGCGCTCGAGCGCCGCCGCCTCGGGGCTATTCGGCGAACAACATCTCGACGCGGCGGTTCTGCGGTTCGCGGACCTCGTCGGCGGTCGGCACGCGGAGTTGCGTCTCGCCGAACCACGTCACCTCGATGGCATCCGCGGGCACGCCGCGCGCGATCAGCTCGGCAGCGGCCGCCCGAGCGCGCCGCTCGGAGAGGGCCAAGTTGTAATCGGCCGGGCCCGAGGTGTCGGTGTGGCCCGAGAGGATGATGCGGGGCACCTCGCCCTGCTCGAAGTCGTTGGCCACCTGATCGAGGATGGTAGCGGCAACCGGCGTGATCTCGGCGCGGTCCCAGGCGAAGAAGACGATATAGACATTGCCGATGTCGCTGGCGAGCGCCTGCTCGACCTCGGCCATTGCGGCTTCGAAGGCGGCCTTGCACTCGGCCGCACGATTCAGGTTGCCGCGGGCCTCGTAATAGAGCCAGCAATCGAAGCTGACCTGGGCGCGGGCGGCAGCACCGGGCGCCTTCAGCCTGCCGTTGCCGTCGAGCCCGGCCATCAGTCGCGCCCGGGCGGCGCTCAACTCGTCGACCTGCGCGTCGCCGAGCGAGCGCAAGCTGACCATGTCCGGAGTGACCGCCAAGCCCTTGGCCGAGGCCACCGCTTTGCGGATGAAGTGGTCCTGCTCGCTGAAGAGGAAGAACTCGCGATCGTTGTCGGCGAGATCGAGATAGCCACTGCGCAGGCCTTGGCTGAAAGCCGAGCCCTGTGGCGCCATGTTGCGCACCTCGTCGATATCCCAGGTGCGCATGTCGAAATCGTCTTGCTGGTCCGGATCTATTCTGCCGGCATCGGCCGAGGTCAGGTTCAACCCGCCGCATGCGGCCAATACACCGCAGAGAGCACTCACCGCGAGCAACCTGGTGCCGTTCCGCATCACTTCGTCCCTCTGAACTGCTTCAACCGTGCCCATGTGGCGGGCACGTGCCGCGGCTCCGCCTGCACGATCCCGACAAAGCTGCAGGGATAACAGTCGAAATGCTCAGCTGGATCAAGGGAATTCTGGGTGCACGGGGCGATGCGAGCAGGGTGTTGCCTCGATCCAACGCCACCCCGCTCGAGCGGGCCGGAACAAGCGGCCAGCACTTTGCCGGCAAGGCGAAAGAGTGGGCAGGGCTGCTCCCGAGCAAGCTGAACGAATGAACATTGAGCATACCCGAATAGGGTTGATGTCGGGGCTCTGTCAGCGGCCCACGAGCGGCGAGTTCATGTCGGCATCGATCGCTTTGCGCCCGAGATGGGCGTCGAGCTTGCTTCGGGTCGCGGTAAAGGCGGCTCGAAGCGCGCCGAGCCGGGTCGGGTCGGGGGGCGCCCGCTCGGCGGCGGCTGCGAGTTCGGCCACGGCGGGCGCGCCGATATTGCTCGCGGCACCCTTCAGGCTGTGGGCGAAGCCGCGCCATAGGCCGGGCTCGCCGAGCGCACCCTCGAGGCCGGCGAGATAGCCTTCGGCCGTCGCGACGAAGAGCCCGAGAAGCTCGGCCTCGAGCGCCGGGTCGCCGTCGGTGAAGGACTGGAGGCGGTCGAAATCGACGAGCGTGTTCATCAGGGTCGGATCCCGAAAAGCTGCCTCGGCGCGGTTCGTGGCTGCGGCACGGCTTTCGGTTTTACTGCCGATCTCTTAAGATTCGGCTAACGGCGGGCCGGCGGCCCGCTCCGGGCATGGCGGGCCATGCGCCGGCGATCAGCGGATACGGGAGACGAGATGCTCGGCGGTACGGTGCTGACGACGCGTGCCATGGCGGCGGTCGATCGAACCGCCATCGCGAGCGGCATTCCCGGCATCGTGCTCATGGAGGCCGCCGGCAGCAGCGTCACCCGGGCCATCGTCGACCGCTTTGCCCCTTGCCCGGTCCTCGTCCTCGCCGGGCCCGGCAACAATGGTGGCGACGGCTATGTCATCGCCCGCAGGCTTTTGGCCGCGGGTTGGCCGGTGCGCCTCGCCGCCCTCGGCGATCCGGCGCGGCTGTCGGGCGACGCGGCGCTGGCAGCCGCCCGCTGGGCTGGTCCGATACACTCTCTCGACCGGGCACCGGCCCTGCCCGGCGATCTCGTGGTCGATGCGCTCTTCGGCGCCGGGCTCGACCGGCCGCTGGCGCCCGGCCTCGCCGCCACCCTCGAGCGCTGCACCGCCGGCCGCCGTCACATCGTCGCCGTCGACGTGCCGTCCGGGGTCGATGGCAGCACCGGCGCCGTCTCGCCGGGCACGCCCCGCGCCAACCTCACCGTCACCTTCTGCCGCGCGAAGCCCGGCCACCTGCTGTTGCCGGCAGCGAGCTACATGGGGGAGATCGTCTGCGCCGACATCGGCATCCCCGATGCGGCGGTGGCGGCCAACGGCCAGGGGCTCCGGGTGAACACGCCGGCCGAATGGCAGGCCCGGCTGCCCGAGCGCAGCGCCGCCGCGCACAAATACAGCTTCGGCCACGCGCTGGTCATCGGCGGCGGGGCGACGCAGACCGGGGCCGCGAGCATGGCGGCCCTCGCCGCCGCCCGGATCGGCGCCGGCCTGGTGACCGTTGCGGCGCCGGGCGAGGCGCTCGGCGTCTATGCCGGGCACGGGGCGAGCCTGATGACCCGGGCCCTCGATGCGCCGGCCGATCTCGACCGACTGCTCGCCGACGGCCGCTTCGACGCGATCCTCTTCGGTCCCGCCGCCGGGCTCGGCCGGCGGACCGAGGCGCTGCTCGAACGGCTGCTCGCCTGTGGTCGCAAGCTGGTGCTCGATGCCGATGCCTTGACCGCGCTCGGCCGCATGGGTGCCGCCGCGGACGGGCAGGGGCCACGCCTCCCGGCCACGAGCGTGCTCACCCCGCATGACGGTGAGTTCAGGCGCCTTTCGGCCGTGACCGGCGATCGTCTGACCCGGGCACGAGCAGCGGCCAGCGCCCTCGGCTGCACGGTGCTGCTGAAAGGGGCCGATACCGTCATCGCCGCCCCCGATGGCCGGGCTCGGCTCAATCCCCTGGCCCCGGGCAACCTTGCGACGGCCGGCACCGGCGACGTGCTCGCCGGGATGATCGTGGGCCTGCTCGCCCAGGGGGTCGAGCCCTTCGATGCGGCCGCCGCCGCGGCTTGGCTGCACGGCCGCGCGGCCGCGGCTTGCCCGACACCGATGCTCGCCACGGACCTCCTGGCACAGCTCCCGCTGGTGCTCGAGGCCAGCCATGCGGGCCGGGCAGGGGCCGCTACCGAAAGCCGCCAGCACCGCCAACCCGCCTGATCGTATCCGAACTCCGGGCCACCGCGCGCTACGGCAGAAGCGTTGCCCGAACGGTTGCCCGAACCGTTGCAAAGGCGCGACGCCCGGCGCGCTCGCTCGATGGTTTCGGTCGTCTTTATTGCGCCTAAGGATACTATGGTGCAGTGACTTTCCCGCAATAGTATGTGCTCGACAGTCGCCGGCCGGGCTTGGTCGCGCGGCTTGGACGTCAATCCGGACTCTCGTGTGCCGTCTGACCAAAACGCGCCAGCCTCCCCTTCGCCGTCCGAGGATCTCTTGGACGCACTGCCCCTGGCCGCCGCCCTGCTGGCGCCGGCGGGGGGCGAAGGGGGCGAGCGGCCGGTGCTGGTCCTGACCAATGCAGCCTGGCAGAGCCTCTGGCAGCCGCATCTCGGGACCAACGCCACGAGCCCGGCCGGGCTCGACCAGCTCCTCGATCAACTGGTCGACCCTGCCCAGGCGACGGTGCTGGTCGACGCGATCAACGTCAAAGAACGCCTCGACCAGCCGCTCGCTCTCGATCTCGAGGGGCCGGCACTCTGGCGCGGCTGGGGCTGCGATCTGGGCCGGCACTATCTCTTGGTGCTGGAGCCGGTGGCCGAGCCCGAGCGTCTCGCCAGCGACTGGCCGGGCGGGGCCGGGGCGGCCGCGCATGCGACCGGCTTTCGCTACACGGCGGCATTGGCAGCGGACGGCAGCTGGCGGATCGGCACGAGCGCCCCGGACTATCGCCGGTTGCTCGGACTCGACCCGGAGAGTCATGGCTGGCTGCACTTCGCCGCCCGAGCCAGCCGCCGCGCGCTGCGCAGCCGCCACCTCCAGCTCGTCGCCGGCATTCCACAGACGACCGCCTACGCCCTCGACCTGCCCGACGGGCGGTCGCTGACACTGGGCGATACGGCAGTCCCGATTCGCCATCCCGGGACCAACGAGGTCATCGGCCTCGTCGGCTGGGCGCGAGTGGGCGACGCGACCGTCGCGACCAATGCCGGCCGACCGTCGGCTGTGGCGGTGCCGGCCGTGAGCCCCGTGCCCGACCTCGCCGCGATCGTCCAGGTGCTCGATGCCAGTGGCACGGCGGCCCTGCTGCTCGACCGCGCCGGCGAGGTTCTGGCCGTGGGCGACCGCGCGGCGAGGCGGCTCGGCCGCACTGCCGAAACCTTGCGCGGGCACTCGGCATGGCCCGTCCTGTTGAGCGACGAGGCCATGCAGGCCGCCGCGTTCGCCCGCCTGCTCAACGACCTGCTCGGCCCCGACGCCGCAGGCGAGGTCGCGCTCGTCGCCGGCCGCGAGGACACGTCGACCGGCCGGCCGCTCGAGCTCGGCCTCGCGTCGCTGGATCTAGGCGGTCGGCGGCTGATCCTGGTGACGCTCGCCGACGCCTCCGGCCCGGCACACGAGCACAATTCAGGCCTGGCTGCGCTCGCCGAAGCCGCGACCGACAATCGGCTGCGCGATGCGCTCTATGTCGATCCGGTCACCGGCCTGCCGAACCGTTTCTTGCTGCTCGATCGGCTGCGCCAGAACATCGCTCGGGTGGCCGCCAACGGCGGGCAGCTGGCCGTCCTCGTGCTCGAGGTCGAGCGTCTGGCTCTGGTCGAGCGGTCGTTCGGAAGGAGCACGGCGGAGGCGCTGCTCGAAGCCCTGGGCCGACGGTTTGCCGACGCGATCGGCCGGCTGGACACGGCAGCCCATCTGGGCGAGGCGCGGTTCGCGGTGCTCGCCGGCAACCTGGGGAGCGCCGACGACCCCGCGCGCATCGCCCAGCTCCTGCTCGATCAGCTGAGCACCCCGCTGGCCGTCGGCGAGCGGGAGATCGGCACCAGCGGGCAGGTCGGCATCGCCGTCTTTCCGGATGACGGCGAGACGGCTGAAATCCTGCTCGCCCATGCCGAGACCGCCCTCGAGCGGCTGCCGAAGAGCCAGGCGCCGGCCTATCACTTCTACACCTCGGCGATGAACCGAGCCTCCTCCGAGCGGCTGCTGCTCGAGCAGCAGCTGATCGACGCCATCGAGCGCGACGAGTTCTTGCTGCTCTACCAGCCGCAGATCAGCTTCGCCTCCTCGCGGATCGTCGGCATGGAGGCGCTGATTCGCTGGCGCCATCCCGAGCTCGGCATGGTCCCGCCCGCCGAGTTCATCCCCTTGGCGGAGGAGACCGGGGCCATCGTCGCCATCGGCGAGTGGGTGATGCGCACCGCCTGTCGGGAGCTCGTCGGCTGGCTCGACGCCGGCGTGGCGCCGTTGCGCCTGGCTCTCAACATTTCCGGCCGGCAATACAACGACCCCAACCTGGTGCCCAGCGTCCGCGGCACTCTCGAGGCCACCGGCTTTCCGCCGCACCTGCTGGAGCTCGAACTCACCGAGAGCGTCATCATGGAGGACGTGGTCGACGCGGCGCTGCGCCTGGGCGATCTGCACAGCCTCGGCATCAACCTCGCCGTCGATGATTTCGGCACCGGCTATTCCTCGCTCTCTTATCTCAAGCGCTTCCCGATCCGCTCGCTCAAGGTCGACCGGTCGTTCGTGCGCGACATCGCCCACAACGAATCGAGCGCCTCGATCGCCCGGGCGATCATCGCCTTCGGCTCGGCCCTGGGCCTCAAGGTGATCGCCGAGGGGGTCGAATCGCACGACCAGTACGACATCCTCCGAGGCTGCGGCTGCGACGAGCTGCAGGGCTACCTCTTCAGCCGTCCGATCCCCGCCGAGGATGCGAAGAAGCTCGCCACCGAGCGCCGCCATCTGCCGCTGGTCCGCGCCTAGAAAACTTGCCGGAATTTAATGCGTATCAGGATGCGTACGCCGGTTGCTGCAACGCAGCATCCTGCCTAGAATCCAGATGGTTGCAACGGGAGGATGGCCCAGATGGTTGCAACGGGAGGCTGGCAATGACCGACAGTGCCTCGTCGACGCGTGCCGAGACAGGCGTCGGATCGGCACAGCGACCAGCTGGCGGTCGCGCGAAGCGGCCGCGCACGACCTATCTCGTCTACCGTCGCTATCGCCTGATGGGCCACCTCGCTTTGGTCCTGGGTGCCGCGGCCGGACTGGCGCTCGTCGCCTACAGCCTGGTGCCGAGCATCCTGGCCGGCGAGCGCGTGCCGCCGACCAGCTTCGCCATCGGCGGCTTGCTCATCGCGGCGATGGCACTCTTGCCCCATGGATTGGTGCGCTGGCGCTGGCGCAAACTCAGGGCGAGGCTGGAGGAGGATTGAGCCCGCTGCTGTCGACCGCCCTCGCTCTGGCCGGTCAGGCGTGGTTGCCGCCCACCGGGATCACGTCCACCGCCACCTCCGGATCGTGCAGCCCGCCGCCAT
Organism: Geminicoccaceae bacterium; assembly: GCA_011390475.1. GTDB lineage: Bacteria > Pseudomonadota > Alphaproteobacteria > Geminicoccales > Geminicoccaceae > SLRI01. The sequence goes on from JAABSG010000020.1 coordinate 23,714, forward strand.
AGACGATGCCGCCGATCGGGCTGACGTCGCTGTAGTCGCGGCCCCAGGCCAGGGTCACGTGCTCCTGCATCGGCAGGCAGTCATTGGTCGGGTCGAGCTCGACCCAGCCCGTGCGCGGCACGTAGACCGAGACCCAGGCATGACTCGCATCAGCCCCGACCAGCCGCTCCTGGCCCTCGGGCGGGCGGGTCAGGAGGTAGCCGGACTGGTAGCGGGCGGGCAGGCCGATGGCGCGCAGGCACGCCAGCATCAGGTGGCTGAAATCCTGGCAGACACCGCGCCTCTTTGCGAACACCTCGGCGACCGGTGTGGCGATGGTGGTGGCCGTCGCATCGAAGATGAAGTCCGAAAAGATCCGTCGGTTCAGCTCGAGCGCGGCATCGAGGATCGGCCGGCCCGGCGTGAAGCTCTCCCGGGCATAAAGCTCGAGCGCATCGTCCGGCTCGACGAAGGGCGAGGCGAAGGCGAAGCGGCTCGCATCCATGGACGGATCGTCCATCGCCGCCATGCGCAGGGCCGCGACGTCCTCCCAAGGGGGCGTCGCCATCGCCTCGGGCAGGTCGCGGGGCGCCAGGTGCACCCGGCTCTCGGCCTCGATCACCAGCTCGTCGTGGCTCTGATCCAAGGTGATCGTCCGGGTCGGGTTGCCGAACGCATCGGTCGACCGATCGTCGAAGCCGGGCTCGGGGTCGATCCGGATGGCGAACCACTCGACCCGCTGGTGGCCGGTGTCCCTGGGTTCGAGATGCAGGAGGTGATGCGACATCGAGACCGGCAGGGTGTAGCGATAGACCGTCTTGTGGCGGACGTCGTAGATCAAAGGTCACCTGTCCCGGCTGTCTCGCCGCGGCGCATGGCGTAGGTGCTGGTGGGCGTCTCGGCGAGGACGAAATAGGCGCGGCCGAGGAGATCGAAGACCGGCTCCAGATCGGTCCGCGCGCGGGCGAAGAAGGCCTCGAGCCTAGCCCCCCCCTCGGCCTCGGCGAGCTGATCGGGATCGGTCAGGCGCAGCTCCGTCAAGAGCCCGAGAACCTTGCGCAGGGCGGGTGAACGGTAGGGCCCGTCATGCGGCAGCGCCGCCAGATGAGCCTCCAGCGTGACCAGCTGAAAGGCCAGCGAGCGCGGGTTGCTCTCGTCCAGGATCAAGAGATCGAGCACCGGAACGGGCATCGGCGTCACCGCATAGCGCGATCGATAGGTCATGTAGCTGTCGCCGATCTCGAGCAGCGCGGTCAGCGCCAGCGTCTCGTCCACGCCGGCGGGCGAGCGGGTCAGAGCGGCCGCCAGTTCGACCATCTCGAGCGCGCGCTCGAGCCTGCGGCCGATATCGAGAAATCGCCAGGAATAGTTGCGGGTCATGTTCTCGGCCGCGGTGCCGGCGAAGGCGCCGAGCTGATGGATGGCGTCGTTGACGATGTCGATCGGCGGCAGCGCCAGGACCGGCCGCGGACCCGGCCGCCAGCGGCGATCGTTGAAGAGGCTGTTGAGGACACGCCAGCCGTCCTGGCTGAGCACGCCGCGCGCCAGGGTGGCGTTGCGCCGACAGCCGTCGAGGGTCCGACGCATGCCGTAGGCCGGCTCCGGATCGTACATCAACCGCTCGAGCGCCTTGCCGATCCGCCGCCGGTGGTCGCCGTCGTCTTCCGGCCGCGGCGTCAGATAAATGGCAAGCAGGGCCTCCAGGAGTTCCGGCTGCCGATCCGGCCCGCCATCCTCGATCAACCGGCTCGAGACCGCGCGCAGGATCCTGAGCACGCTCTCGGCGCGTTCGGCATAGCGACCGAGCCAAAAGAGGTTCTCGGCGGTGCGCGACAGGAGATCGCGGCCGGTTCGCCTGAGATGCACGGCAGCGAGGCGGCGGGTCAGCAGGCTGGGTGCCAGGCTGTCGCCCGGCTCGCGCAGCACCCAGAGATCCTTCGAGCCGAAGCCGTTGGGCAATCCCACGACCGCCGCCGCCGGCGACTGGCGGACCAGCCCGCCCGGCAGCACGTGGCAGCCCTCGTCGTCGATCGCAACGAACGCGCGCATCGCCCAATGCACCGGCTGCAAGTGCCGGCCGTCGAACGCGGGCGTGGTCGGCAGGGGGCTCGGCCGCTCGGCGACCCAGAGATGCCCGTCCCGGGCCAAGAGCCGGCGCCGGGCATCGTCGTCGGCGAGCGCCGGCAGCGGGTCGACGCGATCGCCGACAGTGCCCGGATCGTGCCTGGCGGTGAGCCGGCTGACCACCCAGCCCGCTTCCTCCAGCACCCGTTCTTGCGCTGCCGGATCACCGAGCCAGAGCGAGGTCGCCTCGCGCAGCAGCACGGGCTCGCCGAGCAGGGTCTCGGCCAGATCGTTGGAAAAGCCGGCGAGCGCTCGGTTCTGCAACACCCCCGAGCCGAGGCCGTTGGCGATCACCGTCCGGCCGAGTCTGGCTGCCTGGACGAGGCCCGGTGTGCCGCCGCCCGTCCGATTGGGCAGATTCAAGGGATCGGCGAAGCGGCCGCCGATCTTGCGCAAGACCAGATCGACCCTCTGGAGGCCCTCGAGTGTCTTGAGGTAGAGCTGACCGTCGCGCTCGGTGAGATCGGCGGCCTCGACCAGCGCATA
>JAABSG010000186.1 GCA_011390475.1 Geminicoccaceae bacterium
CCCGGGAAATCAACGAACGAACCCGAGGAATCGACGAACGAACCCGGCTGGCACGCGAACGAACCCGACATTTGCGAACGAACCCGAGGGGGCAGGATGCCGCAGGCGACGCGGGAAAAAGGTTCCAGATCAGTGGCTTGCAACGACCGCTTGCGTGTCAGCCACGGCGGTGCGGTCAGCCGGGGATCCGACGCCAGACCGATCTGCCGAAGGAACCCGCGCGTGCCTTGACACACAACTCGAATAAGGATATTATTCTTATAACCATGGAGAGCGGACAGGAGGGAAATGGTGGAGCCGATCGGGATCGAACCGACGACCTCCTGAATGCCATTCAGGCGCTCTCCCAGCTGAGCTACGGCCCCGTCTTGATCTGGTGCCGGGTAGGTAGGGAAATCGGCGGCGCTTCGCAAGGCAAATGTCGCGGGTCGGCTGTCGCAGATCAGGATTCGGGGTGCCGGCCGGCGGGGCCCGGCAGTTGGACGGTGGCGCGCAGGCCGCGGCCACCCGAGCGCTCGGCGCCGGCGCTCGCGTTGCCCGGGCTCTCGGCGACCGGGTCGGCGCGCGGGCCGAGAGATGGGCGGTTGGCGAGCACGATGTCGCCGCCGTGGCCGCGGATGATGGCGCGGGCGATGGCGAGGCCGAGGCCGCTGCCGCCAGTCTCGGGGCTACGGCTGGCCTCGAGGCGGAAGAAGGGCTCGAAGACGCGCTCGAGCATCGCCTCGGGCAGGCCCGGGCCGTTGTCGTCGATGGTGATGGTCACGGCGTCGGGTACAGCCGCGATGGCGATCTCGGCCACCGCGCCGTAGCGCAGCGCGTTCTCGACGAGGTTGCGGATGGCCCGCGTCATGGCGAGCTTGCGGCAGCGATAGGCCAGCGGTGGGGCAGGGGTGAGCCGGACGTCCCGGCCCTGGTCGAGGAAGTCGCCGGCGACGCTGTCGACCAGGGCCACCAGATCGACCGCTCGCGTCGGCTCCTCGGTCGCGGTACCCTGGGCGAGGAGCAGGCCCGCCTCGGTCAGGGCCTGCATCTCGTCGAGGGTGGCGAGCATCCGCTCGCGCAGGGCCTCGTCGTCGACCATCTCGGCGCGCAGCCGGAGCGTCGTGATCGGCGTTCGCAAATCGTGGCTGATGGCCGCCAAAAGCTGCGTCCGGTCGGTCATCGCCCGGGTGATCCGCGCCTGCATCGCGTTGAAGGCCAGGGCGGTCCGGCGCACTTCGAGGGGACCCCGATCGGCCCGGAGCTCCTGCGGCTCGCCGCGCCCGACCGCATCGGCAGCGGCCGCCAAGGCATCGAGCGGCCGGGTCAGGCGGCGCAGCGACAGCGCGGCCACCAGGCTGATGGCGATGGCAGCGGCCAGGAGGGCGACCAGCGGCGCCGGGCCGAACGCCGGCCGTTCGGGCGGCAGGAGCATTGCCGCATTGAGCCAGAGGGCGTCGTCGAGACGGATCGCCAGCAGCAGGCCCGAGGTCGGCAGGCTGGCCGGCGGCTCGCCGAGCTCGAACCTGTCGCCTGCGGCCCGTCGCATGTGCGCCTGCCGGGCGGCGCGGCGATCCGCGCGGCGCTCGATGTCGCCCTGGGCGACGCGCACCTCGAGCCTGCGGCCGTCGTCGAGCAGGCTCCCGAGCCGCTCCGCCAGATGCCGCGCTCCGGCCGTCTCGGCCGCATCGACCACGGGCTCGTCGCTGAGCCAGAAGCGCAGCTGGCGGGTGGAGAACGCGCGGAGTGCCCGGCGCCGGTCATCGGTGCCGGCGGTGTCCTCGGTCAGCCGCACCAGGGCTGCGGCCCGCTCCAGCACCTGTTCGCGCGCCAGGGCCTCGACGGCACCCCGGCGCTCGTCGTGGAGGATGGCGAAGGTGACGAGCTGGGCCGTGACCAGGGCGAGCAGCAGGAGGGTGACGAGCTGGGCGGTCAGCGTTTTCGGCCAAGAGCGGCTCATGCAGCACTCACCCGGCCGGCGAAGCTGTAGCCGCCGCCCCAGTGGGTCTTGATCAGCGCCGGGTTCTTGGGGTCGCGCTCCAGCTTCTTCCTGAGCCGGCTCACCTGGTTGTCGATGCTGCGATCGAAGGGGGCGGCGTCACGGCCGCGGGTGAGGTCCAAGAGCTGGTCGCGGCTGAGCACCAGGCCCGGATGCTGCAGGAGGGCGCGGAGCAGGAGAAACTCGCCGGTGCTCAACGGCACCACCGTTTCCGCCTCGTCGATGAGCTCGCGGGCGGCGGGATCGAAGAGCCAGCGATCGAAGCGCAGCCGGCCGGCCGGTGCCGGGTCGCCCGGGCGGTGCGGCAGGCTCTGTGCCCGGCGCAGCACGGCCTTGATCCGCGCCAGGAGCTCGCGCGGGGCGAACGGCTTGGTCACGTAGTCGTCGGCGCCCATCTCGAGGCCGATGATCCGGTCGGTCTCCTCGGCGAGCGCGGTGAGCATGATGATGGGCACCGCACCCTTGGCGCGGAGCTCGCGGCAGAGCGAGAGGCCGTCCTCGCCCGGCATCATCACATCGAGAATGACGAGGTCGATGGCGCCGACGGCGAGCTCGCGCCTCGCTTTGGCGGCACTCTCGGCCGCGGTCACCCGATAGCCGTGCTTGACGAGATACTGGCGCAGCGCATCGCGGACGTCGCGCGTGTCGTCGACCACGAGGAGGTGAGGGGCGTCGCTCATGGCTGAGCGGATAGGCCGCCCCGGGCCGCGGTGGGAACCCAAAAATGTAACGAGACGTGTCAGCGGCCGGCATCGACAGGTTTCGTGACCAAATGGGCCATCGGTCAGCGCATTTCGGCGACAACTGGCGGCCAGGATCGGCCCGGTCAATCAACCAAGGATACGATGCTCATGTCGAAGAAGATCCTCGTCGGTTCCGCTGCCGCCGTCCTCACACTGGCCCTGCTCGGCGGCACGCTGGCCATGGCGCAAGGGATGCGCCACGGGCACGGCCAAGGCTACGGTGGCTGGGGTGACGGGCCCGCCGCCGGCATGATCGAGCAATTCGACCGCTCGGGCGACGGCCGGGTCAGCCAGCAAGATGTCGACGCGGTGCGCGGCGAGCGCTTCGCTACGTTCGATGCGGACGGCGACGGCGTCCTCTCCCTTCAGGAATACGAGGCGCTCTGGCTCGATGCCATGCGGACGCGAATGGTCCGGGGCTTTCAGCGGCTCGACGTCGACGGCGATGCCGCGGTCACCGAGGAAGAGTTCCGCTCACCCTATAGCCGCATAGTCGAGCGGCTCGATCGCGACGGCGACGGCGTGATCACCGATGACGAGCTGCGCGAGAGCATGCGCGAGCGGCGCTCGGCGATGCACGGCCGGGATGGCGGCCCCAGAGGCGAAGGGCGCGGCGAAGGGCGCGGCGAGGGCAGGGGGCCACGCGGTCAGGCCGACTGAAACCGCCAGTGACCACTGACAGTCGGATGCCGCGGGCGGTGCGCTGGTGTTATCGCGCTTGAGCGCACCGCTCTAGTCCCGACGCGCGCACCCTCCAGCGCCGGGCCTGCGGGCGGACGGCGACCGCTCGGTTACCTGCGGTCGTCGTCCTCGCTCGCCTCCGGATCGATCACCTCGCCGAGGGCATCGTCGTCACCGAGTTCGTCGGCGTCCTCGATCAACGGGTCTTCCTCTTCCTCGTCGTCGTCGGTGCTCGGTACATCGGGCTCGTCCGCCTCGGCATCGGCGTCGTCCGCCTCGTCGACGTCATCGGCCTCGTCGTCGACCTCATCCGCCTCGACCGCTTCGTCGACTTCGTCCTCTTCGGATTCGACCTCTGCCGCCTTGGCCGAGGCGGCGGCGGTCGCGCGCACCGGGTTGCGCGGTCGACGGGCCCGGGCCAGCTGCTCGAGATCGAAGGCGGCGCCGCAGGCCGGGCAGGCGATCTCCACGGTCTTGCCGAAGTCGTAGAAGCGCGCCCCGCAGGCGAGGCAGGTGCGCTTGGTTCCCAGTTCCGGCTTGGGCAAATCGGTCCCCTATGACGTGAGCGATGGGCGACCCTGAAACGGTCGGGCATGAAACGGTCGTGAGTGCACTCGAGCGCAGCTGGCCGGTGGCCGGCGCCGAATGCTTCGAGCGAGCGGGCAATTGCCATGATCGCCCAAGACTGTCAAAAGCAAAACGCGCGCACGGCCGGGGTTCCGGACCAGTGTGGCGGTGGGCGTCCGATCGGCGCGGCGCCCGCGTGGCTTTCCGGATCTTTCGAGGCCGTTTTCATGCAGCTCAGGGCAGCACCGCATGGTGCCCTAAGGGGCGATGTCCGCGTCCCAGGCGACAAATCCATCTCGCACCGCGCGTTGATGCTGGCCGGCCTCGCGGTCGGTGAAAGCCGGATCGAGGGGCTGCTCGAAGGGGCGGACGTCATGGCGACGGCCGAGGCGCTGCGGGGGCTCGGCGTCACGCTCGAGCGCCGGGGCCCGGGCCTCTGGCGGGCCTTGGGTTGCGGTGTCGCCGGGCTCGCCGAGCCGGCAACCGTGCTCGATCTCGGCAATGCCGGGACCGGCGTCCGGCTCTTGATGGGCATTCTCGCCGGCCACGGCTTCACCAGCTTCCTGACCGGCGACGCCTCGCTGCGCCGTCGGCCGATGCGGCGGATCACCGAGCCCTTGCAAGCCATGGGCGCCGAGGTGCTCGCCCGCAGCGGCGGCCGGCTGCCGCTGGCCCTCACCGGCCGGGTCGATCTCGTGCCGATCACCTATCGATCGCCGGTGGCCTCGGCACAGATCAAGTCCGCCGTGCTCTTGGCGGGCCTGCACGCCCCGGGGCGGACCACGGTGATCGAACCTCTGGCCTCGCGGGATCACAGCGAGCGGATGCTGGCCGCGATGGGCGCCAAGGTGACGAGCGCTGCCACCGCCGACGGCTGGACGGTCGAAATCGAGGGCGAGCCGGAACTCCGGCCCCAGCACTTCGTCGTCCCGGCGGACCCGTCGTCCGCGGCCTTTCCACTGGTGGCGGCGCTGGTTGCCGGCGACAGTGCCGTCACCATCGAAGGCATTTCGGTCAATCCCTTGCGCACCGGTCTTTTGACCACGCTGCGCGAGATGGGCGGTGATCTCCGCCTCGCCAACCAACGCGAGGCCGCGGGCGAGCCCGTCGCCGACCTCTTGGTCAAGGGCAGTGCCTTGCGCGCCGTCGACGTGCCAGCCGAGCGGGCACCGGCGATGATCGACGAGTATCCGATCCTCGCCGTCGCCGCCGCCTTCGCCCGTGGCACGACGCGGATGCGCGGCCTGGGCGAGCTGCGGGTCAAGGAGAGCGACCGGCTGGCGCTGATGGCGCAAGGCCTCGCGGCTTGCGGGGTCGAGGTCGCGATCGAGGGCGACGATCTCCTGGTCACCGGGCCGGTCGGTGCGACACTGCCGGCGACGATCGACGCCCAGCACGACCACCGTATCGCGATGAGCTTTCTCGTCCTGGGGGGGCTCGGTGCGGCGCCCGTGACGGTCGAGGGCGCCGAGACCATCCTCACCAGCTTTCCGGGCTTTGCCGAATTGATGAACGGCATCGGTGCCGCGATCCTCGAGGTGAGCCCTTGACCACCGCTATCGTCGTCGCCGTCGACGGCCCCGCCGCCTCCGGCAAGACGACCTTGGCAAAACGCCTCGCCGAGGCCAATGGCCTGCGCTTTCTCGATACCGGGCTGCTCTACCGGGCGGTGGCGCGGCGCGTGTTGGCCCGCGGCCAATCGCCCGCGGACGAGCCAGCGGCAGCGGCAGCGGCCGAAGCCGTGAGTGCCGACGACCTCGACCCACAAGCGTTGAGCGCCGAGCGAATCGGGGAGGGGGCCTCTATCGTGGCCGTGCATCCCGCCGTGCGCCGGGCGCTGCTCGCCTTTCAGCGCGACTTTGCGGCCAGGCCGCCCGGTGCCGTGCTCGCCGGGCGCGACATCGGCTCCGTCGTCTGCCCCGACGCCACGCTCAAGCTCTTCATTACCGCCACACCGGAAGTGCGCGCCCGGCGGCGTTTCGAGGAGTTGCGCAGCCGCGGCGAAGTGGTTATGTACGAGCGCGTTTTGCAGGATGTGGTAGAGCGTGATCGCCGCGATCAGGATCGGGCGGTCGCGCCATTGAGCGCTGCTCCGGATGCCATCCGCATCGACACCTCGGCGCTCGATCTGGACGCGTCGCTGGCGGCGTTGCAGGCGGCACTCGACGCGCGACGGGCGCCACCTCACCGCAAGACCTGAACGGAAACCCTGGCCCCGTCCGGCAATTCGTTGTTTCGCCGGCGGTTTTGGAGACAGAATGCAAGAAGCGATCGCGACCGCCGCCGGACCGACGCAAGCCGATTTCGCGTCGATGCTGGACGAGACCCTGGGCGGCAACAAAGGGCTCGAAGGGTCGGTGGTCAAGGGCACGGTCATCGCCCTCGACAACGAGGATGCCGTCGTCGATGTCGGCCTCAAGTCCGAAGGCCGCGTGCCGATCAAGGAATTCTCGACTCCCGGTCACCCCGTCGAGGTGAAGATCGGCGACGAGGTCGAGGTTTATGTCGAGCGGTTCGAGAACAAGAGCGGCGAAGCCGTGCTCAGCCGCGAGAAAGCCAGGCGCGAGGAAAGCTGGAACCGGCTCGAGCGGGCCTTCAACGAGCAGGAAAAGTGCGAAGGCGCCATCTTCGGCCGGGTCAAGGGCGGCTTTGCCGTCGATCTCGGCGGTGCCGTGGCCTTCTTGCCGGGCAGCCAAGTCGATATCCGGCCGGTTCGTGATGTCGCCCCCTTGGTCAACAAGCCCGAGCCCTTCCTGATCCTCAAGATGGACCGGAGGCGCGGCAATATCGTCGTCTCCCGGCGTGCCGTCCTCGAGGAGAGCCGCAAGGAGCAGCGCGACGAGCTCTTGGCGACCCTGGCCGAGGGCCAGGTGCTCGACGGCGTGGTCAAGAACATCACCGACTACGGCGCCTTCGTCGATCTCGGCGGCCTCGATGGCCTGCTGCACGTCACCGACATCTCCTGGAAGCGGGTCAACCACCCGACCGAGGTCTTGAGCGTCGGCCAACAGCTGAAGGTCCAGGTCATCCGCTTCAACCGCGAGACCCAACGCATCAGCCTCGGCATGAAGCAGCTCGAGGCCGATCCCTGGGAGGGCGTGGAGCTCAAATACCCGGTCGGCACCAAGTTCAACGGCACGGTCACCAACATCACCGACTACGGCGCCTTCGTCGAACTCGAGCCCGGTGTGGAAGGCCTCGTCCACGTCTCCGAGATGAGCTGGACCAAGAAGAACATCCATCCCGGCAAGATCGTCTCGACCAGCCAAGAGGTCGAGGTGATGATCCTCGAGGTCGACCCGGACAAGCGGCGCATCTCGCTCGGCCTCAAGCAGACCCTGGCCAATCCGTGGGAGGCCTTCCTGGAGGCGCACCCCATCGGCTCGACGGTCGAAGGCGAGATCCGCAACATCACCGAGTTCGGGCTCTTCGTCGGTGTCGACGGCGAGGTGGACGGCATGGTGCACCTCTCCGACATCGACTGGGTCACGCCCGGCGAAGAGGCGGTCAAGGACTACAACAAGGGTGACGTGGTCCAGGCCCAGGTGCTCGATGTCGATATCGACAAGGAGCGGATCAGCCTCGGCATCAAGCAGCTGATGGACGATCCCTTCAAGGAGGCCACGTCCGGCATCAAGAAGGGCGATCGGGTCACCTGCACGGTCAAGGAGATCACGACAGGCGGCATCGAGGTCGAGACCTCGACCGGCGCCACCGGGTTCATCCGCAAGGCCGAACTCAGCCGCGATCGCGATCAGCAGCGCCCCGAGCGCTATGCGGTGGGCGAGAAGCTCGACGCGCGGGTCACCAATATCGACGCCGCGAGCCGTCGTCTGACCCTATCGGTCAAGGCGCTGGAGATCGCCGACGAGAAGCAGGCGATGGCCGAGTACGGCTCGTCGGACAGCGGTGCCAGCCTCGGCGACATCCTGGGAGCGGCGCTCC
>JAABSG010000187.1 GCA_011390475.1 Geminicoccaceae bacterium
CCGCCGCCATGCCGGCGATGACGAAGGCGACGAGGACGTCGAAGACCGGCGAATCGATCTCGATGAAGAGCCAGCCCATCGCCCCCCAGGCGATCCCGGCCAGGAGCGAGCTCAGGGTCAGCCGGGCCGCGAGGCCGGCCGCCTCGTGCTCGATCAGCCTCTGCTCACGCCAAAAGCGCCAGCTGAGACCGAGCCGCAGCGCCTGCGCCGTCAGGCAATAGGCGAGCCATGTCGCAACCAGCACAGCCGACGCATAGCGCAAGGCGACCAGCGCGAAGACGAGGGCGACCGATGCGTTGATGATCGCCAGCGACGGCTGCTGGCGGAGCAGCTGGCGGAGCAGCACGACCCGCGGCGCTAGGCGACCAGCGCCCGCTGGAGTTATCCCCTCTGCTGCCGTCTCCCGGTCGTCTTGCGGCAACGGGCCCATGCCCCTTTGAAGAGAGTGAGCGGCAGCACCGGCCGGCACCGCGTGAGACGATCGGGACAGCCCGCCCGACCAAAGCTCACGGTAGAGATATGCGCGCAAACATTCAATCTCGGCGCAGCAGCCCGCGCGACCGGCCGACTGGCCTCGCGGATTGCGCAAGGCGCCCCTTGGACGTTAGAGAAGGAACGGACGGCGCAGCTCTGCCCGCCCCGCCTCTCGGATCATCGACAATGACCCACCCAGAACGGCCCGGCCGACCATGAACCAGGAGCAGCGCCAGGCGCTCCTCGCCATTCTTCTGCTCGTCTCGAGCGGCATTCTCTTCGTCATCATGAACACCATCGTGAAAGCCATGACGGCGACCATGGACACCATGGTGATCACCTGGGGCCGCTACTTTTTTCACGTCGCCTTCGTCATCCTCGTGTTTCCCAAGGCCGCCTTCGGCGTCTTCCGCAGCGGCCAGGTCGCGGTGCAGATCGGCCGTTCGGTGCTGCTTTTGGGCTCCACCGTCGCCAACTTCCTCGCCCTCTCGCTGATGTCCCTCGCCGACGTCTCGGCCATCATCTTCACCGCGCCGATCCTGGTCGCGTTCCTGGCCGTGCTCGTCTTGAAGGAACGCGTCGCCGCCTGGCGCTGGGCCCTGATCGGCCTCGGCTTCAGCGGGGCCTTGATCATCATCCAGCCCGGCGGCGGCGGCTTCGGCCTGGGCGCCGTCCTGTCACTCGCCTGCGCCTGTTGCTACGCGCTCTACCAGATCACCACCCGGATGGTCCGCGAGGCCGAGCCCATCGTCTCGCTGCTCTATGGCGGCCTCGTGGGCGTCGTCGCCGTCAGCCTCGTCGTCCCCTTCTACTGGCAGCCGCTGGCGCTGACCGATTGGGCGATTTTGGTGCTGATCGGCTCGTTGGGGGCCGCCGGACACCTTTTGGTCATCCTCGCCTTGCAGCGCGCGGAGGCCTCCAAGATGGCGCCCTTCACCTATGTCCAGCTGGTCTGGGCGATGCTCGCCAGCTTCCTCGTCTTCGGCGACCCACCGGGGCCGGCAACGCTGCTGGGCGCCGCCGTCATCGTCACCAGTGGCCTCTTGCTCTACCGCATGGATTTGCGCGAGGCCGCGGTCAAGCGGTTGACCAGTAGCCGGCAGACGACGGCGCCCTGAGCGGCGGCTGCGGTTGGCGTAGGGCCGCCGAAAGGACGGCGGCGTTAAGCGAATTGTAAGCTTTGTGGGCTATTGGTGGCGGCTCTGAACCGCCCGTGCATCGGGCATGGTCCACCGCCCAACCCGGGAACCCGGCCGCATGCGCATGCCGAGCTTGCAGATCAAGACCCTGGTCCAGGGCTGCATCGCCGCCTTGGGCATCGCCGTCGTCGTCGCCGCCGGACTGTCCGCCTGGCAGGCGCGGCAGGGTCTCGCGGATGCCACCCGCGTGCAGACCGTCAACGAGATCGGCGACCACCTGTTGACCGCCACCGAAAACCTCGCGGTAGAACGCGGCACCACCAACACCGCCCTGCGCAGCGCCGATCCGGCGACACCCGAGACCCTGGCCGCGATCGAGCGGCGGCGCGCCGCGGCCGATGCCGCGATCGACGCCGCCATGGCGCGGCTGGCGACGATCGAAATCGCCGCGGCGGCTCCGCTGCTGGCGGCGGTGGCAGAGGCGCGGCGAACGATCGATGGGCTGCGCGCCGCTGTCGTCCCTGCCCTGGCCCGGCCCCGGGCGGCGCGCGACAGCAGCCTGGCCGACGCCTGGATGCCTGCCATTATCGCCTACATGGGCAGCATCGCGCGCCTGTCGACGACCGTGGGCGTCGAGGTCAAGCTGGCTGATCCCGTCATCGCCGAGCAGACCACGCTCAAGGAGCTGGTTTGGCAGATGCGCGACCATGCCGGCCGCGAGCGGGCCGCCATCGGCGCCATCATCGCTGCCGATGCCGGTCTCACGGCCGCAAACCGCACGACGCTCGCCCGGCTCGAGGGCCAGGTCCTGGCTTTCTGGCTGAGCATTGCCGAGCTCGCCGGGCGCGCCGGCGCCGATCCCCTGCTCGCAGCCCAGCTCGCCGCGACGCGAGCCGGTTATTTCGACCGGTTCCGGCCGGAGATCGACCGGGTGGTCGAGACCATGGCCCGGGGTGCGCCGGCGCCGATGAACGGGGCTGCCTGGTACGACCTTTCCAATCCCGCCCTGGCCACGATCATGCAGCTGAAAGACGTCTCGGTGACGGTGACCGCAGCCCATGCGGCAGCGCGGGTAACGGCGGCCGAGCAGCGCCTGCTGCTCAGCCTGGGCCTGCTCACGGCGGTCGTGCTGCTGGTCGCCGGCGCCTTCGTCGCCCTGCAGCGCCGGCTGAGCCGACCGCTCGCCGCCCTGACCTCGACCATGCAGCGCCTCGCCGAAGGCGAACCCGGCATTACCGTGCCCCATGTCGAACGACAGGACGAGATCGGGGCCTTGGCCCGGGCCGCCGAGGTCTTTCGCCTCGCCATGGCGGAGCAGGCTCGGCGCACCGAGCGGGTGGGCGCCCTCGCCCAGGCATTCGACGACGAGGTGGCCCTGGTGATCGGCGAGCTGGGCCGGGCCGGCCAGACACTCGAGGCCACCGCGGGCTCGCTGCGCCGGCTCGCCACCGACACGGCCGAGCGCGCTCGGGCAGCGACCGAGGCCGGCGATGTCTCGGCCAGTGGTGCCCAGACCGTGGCGGTCGCAGCCGAGGAGATGGGCGCCTCGATCGCCGAGATCACCCGGCAGATCGCGCAGCAGAGCGGCTTGACCCAGCGGGTCGCCGAGCTGACCCAGAGCAGCAACGCCACGATCACCGATCTGGCGAGCAAGGCCGAGCGGATCGGCGACGTCGTCTCGCTGATCGCCGAGATCGCCGCCAAGACCAACCTTCTGGCCTTGAACGCGACGATCGAAGCGGCGCGCGCCGGCGAGGCTGGCCGCGGCTTCTCGGTGGTCGCGAGCGAGGTCAAGGCCCTGGCCACGCAGACGGCGCACGCGACCGACCAGATCACCGCCGAGGTGCAGGCGATGCAGGCGAGCACGACGAACTCGGTCGCCGCCATCCAGGCGATCGCCGTCGAGGTGGACGGTGTTGCCACGGCGGCCGCCATGGTGGCAGCGGCGATGGAGGAGCAGACCGCCGCCACCCGGGAGATCAGCCGCAACACCCGGGCCGCTGCCGACAACGCCCAGGCGATCACCGGCAACATGCAGGAGGTCACGACGATGGCGACATCGACCGACCGTGAGGCCGACAACGCGACCCACGCGGCAAGCACGGTCGATCATGGCCTCGGCCGGCTCACCCGGGCGCTCGAGAGCTTCATGGCCGACATCCGCGCCGCCTGAGCCGCGGCCCGGCTAGGGGCGACAGCCCCGCCGCCCGAGCTGGCCGCCGGTGGGGACGACCGCCCCGCTGCTCAGGGCGTGGGCGCATCCTCGCGCAACAGCCCTTCGTGTTTCAGTTCGGCCCAGAGTGCCTCTGGGATCGGGGTGGTGAAGGTGGTGACGTTCTGGTCGATCTCGTCGATCGACCGGGCGCCCGGAATGATCGTCGCCACCTGCGGGTGACCCAGGGGGAACTGCAGGGCCGCGGCCTTCAGAGGCACACCGTGGCGGTTGCAGACGGCTTCGATCCTGGCGACGCGCTCCAGGATCTCGGCGGGCGCGTCCTCGTAATTGTACTTCGCGCCCTTGACGGCACCGGTCGCCAGGATGCCGGAATTGTAGGGGCCACCGATGATCAGCGAGACGTTGCGCTCGGCGCAGAGCGGCAACAGGTCGTCGAGGGCCGCCTGCTCGAGCAGGGTGTAGCGGCCGGCCAAGAGAAAGCAGTCGAACTCGCCGGCAGCCATGAATTCGAGCGTCGCCGGGATCTCGTTGATCCCCGCCCCGATCGCCTTGACGGTGCCGGAATCGCGAAGCTCGCGCATCGCCTTGTAGCCGGAGTCCATGACCTCCTTGAACTTGGCGGCCCGTGCCTCCTCGCTACCGTGGGTCCAGACGTCGACATCGTGGATCAGGAGCACGTCGATGCGATGCGTGGCCAGTCGCTGCAGGCTGTCCTCGACTGAGCGCATCACGCCGTCATAGGTGTAGTCGAAGATGTACTCCATGGGGTGCGAATCGACGAACGGGCCGGCGTCGATGCCCAAGGCCGGGTCCTTCGCCTTCAGCACGCGGCCGATCTTGGTCGAGAGCACCCAGCTGTCCCTGGGTAGGGGCCGCATGATGTGGCCGATCCGATGCTCGGACATGCCGAGCCCGTAGAAGGGTGCGGTGTCGATGAAACGGATGCCGGCGTTGTAGGCCGCGAGCAGCGTCGCCTTGGCGTCCTCGTCGGAGCATTTCTGGTAGAGATTGCCGAACGGCACGCCACCGAAGCCGTGCACGCTGACCTCGAGTCCCGAGCCGCCGAGCGCCCGTTTTTCTTGCATGTCCATGGGTTTCCTCCCCGTCTGCCAGTGTGGCCGAGCGGCGGTGCCTGCTGGCCGACGCGCTGCGGTCGCCCGGCGCGCACCTGGACACTCGCCCGTGTCGTTTGCGGTTGACGCTGGCTCTTCTGCTACCTATCCCCTGGCTGGTCAATGATCATACCAGTGTCAGCGACCGCCGAGAGCATGGACGACTTGACCACGGCGGGGACGTGGTGGACGCTGTCATGGACGTCAATCAGCGCCCGGCGACAGACCGGCGCTCGCCAATCAGGGAGAGAAAGATGAACAGGCGCACCTGTACTGCCATTGCTCTGGCAATGGCCGCCGTGATGGGCACCAGCGGCATCGCCGCCGCCGAGACGATCCGGGTGGGCTACGCGCCCTCGGTCTGGGACCCCTCGGACTTCCACGGCATGATGGGCTCGGGCATCGAGCGCGGCCTGGACGAGGCCGGGGTCGACTACGAGTTCCTGATCCGCGCGCCCTCGAACCACGTGGCGCACGAAGAGCAGCTCGCCATCGTCGAGGACATGATCGCCGAGGGCGTCGACTACATCATCATCAACCCGACCGACCCCGAGGTACAGCGGGTCGCTTACGAGCGGGTGATCAACTCGGGCATCCCGCTCATCGTCGGCAATTACAGTGTGCCCTTCCCGGACGACTGGGGCTTTCAGCCGATGATGTTCTCCGGCTACAGCCACTCCGACGCCGGCCTCGTGCTCTGCAACTACCTGGCCGAGAAATACGGTGAGGGCACCGAGGTCGCGGTCATTCACGGCGCACCCGGCCACGTCACCTACGACCGCGCCCCCGAGGCCTGCTACAACGAGCACGGGATGACCTTCGTCTATGCCGATCACGCCGATTACGACCGGCTCAAGGCCTACGATACGATGGAGCGCATCCTGGTGGCCTATCCCGATGCCGACGTGATCGTCGCCGCATCGAGCGCCATGGCCGTGGGTGCCGTGGAGGCCACCGTCGCCAACGGGGTCGCCGGTGAGTACCCGATCTACGGCGCCGGCGGCACCTTCGAGGAGCTGCGCTACATCGAGGACGGGCTTCTGGCCGGGGCCTGGATCCGTGATCCGGTCGCCATGGGCGAGGCCGTGGGCCAGGCGATCGCCGCGCACAGCGCCGGCAACACCGACGCGGTGCCGCCGATCTTCAACTCGCCAATCCACATCATCGACTCGATCGAGGCGATCAACGAGCACGTCAACCCGGTGATCTTCACGAGCGAGGGGATGGAGTTCCCGCGCCCGCTTAAGGACTGAAGGCTCCTCCTGTCCTGGCGGTGGCCCGGCCGCACGGCTCGGCCACCGCCAGTCGCTTGCACACCTCGGGTCGGGCACGCGCGGCGGTCGGTCGCAGCGCGATGTCCAGCGAACGAAAACAACAACACGTCGTCGTGAAACAATTGCGCCACCGGCGCGGATCAGGGGAACAATGATGGCGAAGCTCGGGCTTCTCGGCGTCGGCTGCGCGGCGCTGGTCGGAGCTGCAGTCGCGTTCGGCGGGGCGGCCGCCGCGGAACAGATCAGGGTCGGCTACGCGCCCAGCATCTGGGACCCGTCCGACTTTCACGGGATGATGGGCTCGGGCATCGAGGCTGGGCTGCAGGATCACGGCGTCGACTACGAAATCCGCATCCGCGCCCCCTCCACCGGCGTTTCTCACGAGGAGCAGCTCGCCATCGTCGAGGACATGATCGCCGACGGCATGGACTATATCGTCATCAACCCGACCGACCCCTTGACCCAGCGGGTCGTCTACGAGCGGGTGATCGACGCCGGCATTCCGCTCGTCGTCGGCAATTTCAGCACGCCGTTCGATGACGCGTGGGGCTTCCAGCCGATGATGTTCTCCGGCTACAGCCACGCCGATGCCGGGGTGACGCTGGCCAACTACCTCGTCGAGAAGCACGGGGCCGGCACCAAGATCGCCATCATCCATGGCGGCCCCGGCCAAGTGACCTACGACCGGGCACCCAAGGATCTCTACCACGAGCTCGGCATGGAGGTGGTCTACGAGGACCACAACGACTGGGACCGGCTCAAGGCCTACGACTCGATGGAGCGCATCATCGTGGGATATCCCGACGTCACTGTCGTGGTCGCGGCGTCGAGCGCCATGGCGGTCGGGGCGGTCGAGGCCACGGTCGCCAATGGGCTCGCCGGCGAGTATTCGATCTACGGCGCCGGCGGCACCTTCGAGGAGCTCCGCTACATCGAGGACGGCCTCTTGACCGCCGCCTGGATTCGCGATCCGGTGGCCATGGGCCGGGCGGTCGCCGATGCCATCTACCTGCACAGCGAGGGCCGCGCCGACGAGGTGCCGCCGGTCTTCAACTCGCCGATCCACATGATCGATTCGATCGAGGCGATCAACGCCCACGTCAACCCGGTGATCTACGAGGCCGAGGGCCTCGAGTTCCCACGCCCGCTGAACCAGTAGTCGCCGAGCGATCCGGCGCCGCGCGGTGCCGGATCTGCACCTTCAGCCGGATTTTCAACCTCAGGGAGAGCAAGCGATGGCCGTTTCGGCCCAGGAAATCGACACCCGCCCGGACCCCGAGACCGCCCCCGTCGTTCTCGAGGCGCGCCATCTCAAGAAGAACTTCGGCGGCATCACCGCTGTCGACGATGTCAGCTTCGTGCTCAGGCAGGGCGAGATCCTCGGCATGGTCGGCGACAACGGCGCCGGCAAATCGACGCTGATCAAGATCGTCACCGGCGCCTACAAGAAGGATTCGGGCGAGGTTCTGCTCGACGGCCAGCCGGTCGAGATCGAGAGCACCGGGCACGCCCGCGAGGTCGGCATGGAGACGGTCTACCAGAGCTCGGGCCTGGTCGAGGTGATGGACGCGCCGGCCAACCTCTTCCTCGGCCGCGAGAAGCTGAAGGAAGGCTGGCTCGGCAAGTATCTCGGCATGATCGACAAGCGGTTCATGCGCGAGGAGACCAGAAATCTGCTGAAGACGCTCAACATCACCGTCCGCAACCTCGCAGCCCCAGTGCAGACCCTCTCC